>JANMUX010000503.1:0-4350 GCA_031392125.1 Acidobacteriota bacterium
GATGCGCGCGCCTTCGAAGATGGTGGCGGCCGGCGCCTGCGCCAGTGAAACGACGAGCGCGGTGACCGCCATCGCGGCGGCAAGCATTGTCTGTTTCATGTTCGTCTCCCGTCTCCCGTCTCCCGCCCGTGTCACCTCTTATAGATAACGCCGTTCCGCATGACGAAACGCACCCGTTGCAGGGCAGTGATATCGGTCAGCGGATCGCCGTCGACGGCGACAAGGTCGGCTGCGAGACCGGTTGTGATCGAGCCGGTCACGGCCTCGAGGCCCATCGACTCGGCCGCGAGCGAGGTCATGGCGATCACCGCATCCATCGGCCGCTGTCCCGACTTCACGCGCTCGATCGGCTCGCGCGCATTCTGCCCGTGGGCCCCGGCGACGGCGTCGGTGCCCATGACCATCTTCAGGCCGGCGGTCTTGAGCGCGGCGCCGAACATGGCGTCCTTGGATTCGAGCGCCTTGGCCATCGAGGCAAACCCCTCTTCGGTGTAGTTGCCAATGCCGAGGAAGCGCGACTTGTTCTCGAGATAGTTCTGCGTGACCAGGCCGATGTTCGGATCGAAGTACACGCCTGCGTCAGCCAGCGCCTTCAAGGACTCGGGGGTTGCGAGACCGCCGTGCTCGACCACCGTGCACCGGGCCTTGGCCGCTCGCATCATCGATTCCGGACTGTGCGCGTGCACCATGCTGCGCAGGCCTTGCGCGCGTGCCTCGCCGCACGCCGCGTCGAGTTGCTCCTGCGACAACGTCGGCACGCCGCCATCGCGAATGCTCGCCGAGGCGAAAATCTTGATCAGGTCGGCGCCTTCAGCCTTTTTCTTGCGGATGTCGGCGCGAATGTCGTCGGGCGTCATCTTGGGATTCGAGACCTGGCCCAGGGAGGTCAGCAGGCGAGGTCCCGGAATGACCCCGCGCGCGAGCGCATCTCGCAGCGGGCGATCCGACATCGCGCCCACACTCTGCACCGTGGTGAAACCGGCCATCAAGGTGACGTAGGCGTTCTCGGCGCCATACAACGCCGCCTGTTCGGTGGGCTCGGGGCCGCTGTGATACCGGCCCTTGGCGTCGAAGTGCCAGCCGATATGCACATGCGTATCGATGAACCCTGGCATCAGCGTCAACCCGCCGAGATCGTGTGTCACGGCCCCGGTCGCGCTGCCCACACGAATGATCTTGCCGTCGCGAATCGTGACCACGGTGTTGCGCAGGATCTGTCCCTTGCCGTCGAGCACGGTGCGCGCGCGCAAGGTGGTTTCTGGACCCTGCCGCGCGATGGCCGGCGCGATCAGCGCCAGGACGAACGAAGCAACGACCGTGACGCGCATTGAATTCTTGATCATTTGATTTTCGTTATTTCGGCCGCACGATTCAGTTCATCTGCCGACTGCAATGTGATGTTACGCAAGCGGTCGGGATAATTCGCCGGCAGGTTCTTGAGGAACCCCCTGACGGTCCCCGCCGCCGCCGCCGATTGGTGACCGCCTAGTGTGGCATCAAGCCAGCGCTTGGGAAAGAAGATGTCGCCGGTCTTCTGAATCTCCCACAGCATGTCGAGGCTGGGTTGGAGATACTTCTGCGCGCCGGCGGCGCGCAGCGGGTGATGCAGGTAAGTCAGTCCCTCCAGCACCCACGGCTCTCGCCGGCGGTTGCTCACGTCCTTCAGCGACAGGAACCACTTCTCGCGCACCGCAGGGTCGGCCGACAGCGCCGGCATCACGAACTGGAACCGTCCCCGCCGATCCGGGTTCTCGATGCGCGCCAGTTGCGTCTGCAGCACGTGCTGCCAGTCCGCCACCTCCCGTACGGCGAGTTCGAGCGCGAGGGAGGTGTAGTCGGCTTCGGCCAGCGGCAGGCCGGTCACGGTTTCTTCCTTTGCCCACACGCGCCGCAGCCACGTGACCGTGGCCGGGGTGTGGGCCACGTTGCGGAGCGTACCGAACCATGACGCTTTCTGGCTGGCGGTCTGGGCCTGGCCGAGTCCCTCGCGCAGCAGTGACTCGAACCGCGCGGCCCTGGCTGTCATTTCCGCGGGCTTCAGGAATCGCCACCACGCGGCTGATGCGTAATTGAGAATGCGCGCGGTCATCTGCTCGTCGGATTCTCTCGGCAACGACTGCATGGCGAGGTCCACAAACGCCGCCGCCGGCAGGTGGCCGTCGAGCAGGGTGTCCCACAGGGTCACCCACGCGCTGCCACGCGTTAACGGGTCGCCAATCTCTGGCAGCGACGCCGACAGGTAGGCGACGGTGGCGCGGTCCAGCGCGAACGAGCCGTAGGCCCAGCCTCCCGCGCTCGGCAGCACATAGGTGGGCGCCGGTCTGCCGACCACTTGAGGTACCTCCACCGCGGCGCTGTTCAGGTCGACTGTCAGAATGTCCTGTCCGTCAGCGGAGCCGATGGCCACGCGCAACGTCTGTGGCCACGCAAGATTGCGGCCGCGCGGATCGCGCTGGCGGAATGCCAGCCGAGCGATCTTGCCGTTGCTCACCTGCAACTCGGTCTGGATGGTCGGCCGGCCTGGCTGATCCACCCACACCCGGCTCCATTGCTGAAGGTCGGTTGGTGTGCGTGCGTCGAGCACGCCGATCAGGTCCGACCAGGTCGCGTTGGCGAACGCATGCCGCGTCAGGTATTCGCGCAAGCCATCGCGAAAATTGTCGGCGCCGAGCAACGCCTCGAGATGTCGCATCACCACCGGCGCCTTCTGGTAGATGATCGCGCCGTACATGCTGCCGGCTTCGTTCAGGTTGTCGAGTTCCTGGCGAATGGGGTTGGCGCCCGCCGTGCGATCGACTTCGTAGGCGGCGGGATAGTGCGCCAACAGGAAGCGCAGGTCGTGATTGACCGCCGGGAACGAAGGGTTGACAATCTTCGCGGCCATGAAGTTCGCGAATACTTCTTTCATCCACACATCGTTGAACCAGCGCATGGTGACCAGGTCGCCAAACCACATGTGCGCAGTCTCGTGGGCAATCACCGAAGCGCGGCCCAGCAGCTGGTTCTGGGTCGCCGACTCGTCCAGCATCAGGCCCGAGGCGTTATACAGAATCTTGCCGGCGTGCTCCATGCCGCCAAACTGGAAGGCGGGAATGGCGACGAAGTCGAACTTGCCGAACGCATACGGAATGGCGGTGTAGTCCTCGAGAAACGCCAGCGCGCGGGCGTGCAGGTCGAAAATCGCCTCGCGGTTGCGGCTCACCTTGCCGGCGTCGGTTTCGCGATGGAACATGCGGAACGTCCGGCCGTTGCGCTCGGCCGTCTCGATCTTGAAGTCGCCGGCGATGAAGGCGACCAGGTAGGTCGAGAGCGGCTGCGTCTCCGCGAAAGTCGCCGTCGCGCGGACACCGTTCACCGTCCGCGTCAGCTCCGCCCCGTTGGCTGCCGATTGCCACGCCGCCGGATGCTCCAGCGTCACGGTCCATTTGCCTTTCAGGTCGGGCTGGTCGAACACCGGCAGCGCCAGGCGCGCGCGGGCCGGCACGAACAGCGTGTACAGGAAGTCCTTGCTCCGGTTGAGCGAGGCATCGCCGGCGTTGAAGCTTACCCGAATCGTGTTGGCTCCGGCCCCGAGCGCCGCCGCCGGGACCACGAGGTGGCCGTTCACGTAGAGGAACGCCGAAGGCCGGCCGTTGGCCTCGACCGCCTTCACATGTTCACGGCTGGTCTCGAAATCGAGCACCAGCGGCGTGGCGGCGTTGGTCAGCGAGAACCGGATAGTGTTGGTGCCGGTAATCGGTGCAGAGAGGTCGTCTGGAATCGACAGCGACAGTTCGTACCGCAGGTCCGTGATGTTCGCGGCGCGCGCGGTCGCCAGCTCCAGGGAGACGCCCGCGGCCGGGCTGGCGGTTTGCGCAGCAGCTATCGACGCCTGGACTATCAAGATCGCACCTAGCAACGAGATTCGCATCGCATCCCCTGATCCCTGATCCCTGATCCCTGATCCCCGATCCCTGATCCCCGATATTCTACGGCGGCCGGGACGGTTTCCTGCGCGTCTGAGTGTCAGAGTGTGTGCTCAGGCCAGCCCGTTCGAGGAGGATCCCATGATGAGTCGTCGAGAAGTGGTTGCTGCCGGAGTGCTGGGAACGTTAGCGACGGCGTCGTCGCCGGTCACGGCCGAGGCCGAGGAGGCGCAGACAGCGGAGTCCACGGCCGTGACCCAGGGTCTCACGGCCGTGACCCAGGGTCTCGCCGGCGTCAGGTCCGAGTTGGGCGCGCTCAATCGCCTGGTCGCGCAGGCGGTGACGGTCCCGTCCCTGTCCACCGGACTGGTCGGCAACGTCAAGAGCCGCATCGAGTTGTACCTGAAGACCAGCGGCAAGTTCCCGGAGTTCTGCGACGTCGGCA
>JANMUX010000008.1:0-7415 GCA_031392125.1 Acidobacteriota bacterium
AACTTCGACCTGGTCGGTAACATCATCCCGGTGTTCTTCATCCTGGATGCGCTCATGTTCCCCGACCTGGTTCACGCCGTTAAGATGGAACCGGACCGCGGCTTTCCGCAGGCTGCGTCAGCGCACGACACGTTCTGGGACTTCGTGTCGCTGATGCCCGAAAGCTTTCACATGATCATGTGGGCAATGTCGGACCGCACCATCCCGACCTCGCTGCGCATGATGGAGGGCTTCGGGGTCCACACCTTCCGCTTCGTCACCGCAGAAGGCAAGTCCACGTTCATCAAGTTTCACTGGCGGCCGACAATTGGTTCGCAGTCGATGGTGTGGAACGAGTCGGTGAAGCGCTACGGCGCCGATCCGGATTCACAGCGGCGAGATCTCTTCAACGCAATCGCCGCCGGCGACTTCCCGGAATGGGAATTGTCGGTGCAGGCATTTGACCAGAAGACCGCGGACAGGTTTCCGTTCGACATCCTGGATCCCACCAAGTTGATCCCGGAAGAAATGGTGCCGCTCACACCCGTGGGCAAGATGGTGCTCGATCGCAATCCCGATAACTTCTTCGCGGAAACCGAACAGGTCGCCTTCCACCCCGGTCACGTGGTCCCCGGCATCGACTTCAGCAACGATCCGCTGCTGCAGGGGCGCCTGTTTTCATACACGGATACGCAGCTCATTCGCCTGGGCGGCGCCAACTTCCACGAGATCCCGATCAACCGGCCGAAGTGCCCCATGGCCAACTTCCAGCGCGACGGCGTCCGCCGCCTCGACGTCAACAAGGGCCGGGTCGCTTACGAACCCAACAGCCTGGCGCCCGACGCGCCTCGCGAGGACGCGCAGAACGGTTTCCGCTCGTTCCCGCAGCTCGACGCCGGCGACAAGGTCCGCGAGCGCTCCGAAACGTTCAGCGATCACTATAGCCAGGCGCGGATGTTCTTCCGCTCGATGTCGGATCCGGAAAAGCTGCATATCGTGAAAGCGTATGTGTTCGAGTTGAGCAAGGTCGAGACGCTGGCGATTCGCACGCGCGTGCTCGGTCACCTCGCGAACATCGACAACGAGCTGCTCAAACGCGTGGAAGCCGGGCTTGGCATGGAAGGCCAGGCGGATTCGATCGCTCCTGCGCGCACACCCATCGACATGAAGCCGTCACCCGCGCTCAGCCTGATCAAGAAGGCGCAGAAGACACTCAAGGGCCGCAAGATCGGCGTGCTGGTGACCGATGGCTCGGACCCCGCGGTGGTGTCGGCGCTAAAATCGGCGCTCCAAGGCGTCGGCGCGCGCATGGAAACAGTCGCGCCCAAGATTGGCGGCGCCAAGGGTAAGGGCGGCAAGCTCATTCCCGCCGACCACAAGATCGATGGCGGCCCCTCAATCTTCTACGATGCGGTCGTTATTGCTGCCTCGGAAGAAGGCGCCGGGATGCTGAAGGATGATCCGGCGACCATCGACTGGATTCGCGACGCGTTCGCCCACCTCAAGGTGATCGGCGTCGCCGACACTGCGGTTCGCCTGATCGACGCCGCCGGCATCACGCCAGACGACGGCGTGATTGCGTTCAAGGGCAAGGGGGTCGGCGGCTTCATCGAGGCGGCGATGCTTGGTCGCATCTGGGAGCGAGAACCCGCCGAGTAGCCGATAGGGGTCTGACCTCTGGGGTCGGACCCCTCCCTCGCTCAGCCGCGACGTAACTGCGCTAGACTCGCGGTTGCCATGAGCGCACTTGTGCAAGGTGTCCCGATACCTCACCTGGCAGCGACGGCACCGGCCGTCGAACGGTATTCCTTCAGCATTACAACCCTACAGGTGCGGCGCGTGCCGCTCAGCACTGCGGCGGCCCGGGCCCAGGTCGCCCATTGGCTGCCGACGGTGTCGTTGTAAGGGTCTGCGACAAGGAGGTTCCAGCTGAGTGTTCGCGACACCAAGCGCCCACACGACCAGCGCCTCAATACACCTCAGCAGGTGCATGAAGCGCTGGAGCAATCCGAGCGCGACCTGCGGACCCTGACCGAACAGTTGGAAGAGGAGCGGGCGCGGCTGGTGGCGGCCCAATCGGTTGCGAAGGTCGGCAGTTGGCACACCGACCTCGCCACGCAGGTGGTCACCTGGTCCGCAGAGACTTATCGCATTTTCGAAACCACTCCGGCCGATTTCAACCAGACGCACGAGGCATTTCTACGGCACGTTCATCCGGACGACCGGGCGTATGTCGACCATGCGTTGATGCAATCGCTTGGGCGGCGCACCGCATCAACCGTTGAGCATCGAGTCCTGCTCGCCAACGATCGCGTCAAGTTCGTCGAAGAGCGATGGCTGGTCGCGCACGACCACGACGGCCGGCCGACTCGAGCCACCGGTACCTGCCGGGACATCACCGAGCAGAAACTGGCCGAGCGGAGAATTCAGCAACTCAATCGCGTCTACGCTGTCCTCAGCGAGATCGACCATGTGATCGTTCGCGAGAAAGACCCCGGGTCGATGCTGGCGTCCGCCTGCCGGATCGCCGTCGAGAAGGGGCACTTCAAGATGGCGTGGATCGCGCTGCCGGATCCGGACGGACGATTGAGCATCGCCGCCCATGCCGGCGCCACACCCGACATGCTCGCACTCGTGCAACGTCTGCTCGATGAGGCAGCAATCGGCGACCGCCCGTTCCAGATCCGTGAAGCATTTGTGACCGGCGTCCGCCAGGTGTCGAACGACATCGCCCAGGAGCCTCTCGCATTGAACGAGTGGACCGCCGGCTTACGGCAGGCGGCGTTGGCCAGTGGCTACCGCGCCACGGCGTCGTTGCCACTGATTGCCGAAGGCACGACGCTTGGCACCTTGAACCTATATGCGGGCGAGAGCGACGCGTTTGATGAAGACGAGTTACGTCTGCTCGAAGGCCTCGCTTCCGACATTGCCTTTGCGCTCGAGGTATATCGCCGCGACGCCGAACGGCAGCGGACCGATGCCGCCCTGCGTACCAGCGAAGCGCGCCTGCGCGAGTCGATCGGCGAGCTGCATGATGTCTCTACCCGACTCAACGACGTGCGTGAACAGGAGCGCGCCCGCATGGCGCGCGACATTCACGACCACCTCGGCCAGGCGTTGACCGCACTCAAGATGGATGTTGCCGAAGTGAAGCGTCGCCTCAAGGCGGGCGACACAGAAGCCGTCGATGATCGGCTGAACGAGATGGCCGAACTGATCGACAACTCGGTCAATGACGTCCGCCGTGTCGCCGCCGAGCTGCGCCCGGTGATTCTCGACGATCTCGGCTTCGTCCTCGCCATCAAGGCATATCTGCAGGACGTTGAGCGCCGCAGCGACTTGCAACTCGTACTCCATACCGACCTGGTGGATCTGCCGATTGGCGCCGACCGCGCGACGGCACTATTCAGGATTCTGCAGGAGGCGTTGACCAATGTCGTTCGCCATGCCGCCGCCCGGCGCGTGAATGTATCGCTGGCCGCCGATGGCAACCTGGTGCGTTTGGTGGTCCACGATGACGGCGTAGGAATTGCTGCCGCTGAATCCAGGAACCCGCGGGCGATCGGCCTTGTTGGCATGCGTGATCGGGCCAGGCTCTTTGGCGGCGCCGTCACCGTGACCGGCGGCCCGGGTAAAGGCACGACGGTAACGGCCCAACTCCCCCTGGTCGAGGACCCGATTTGATTCGGGTGTTGATCGTTGACGATCACCCGATCGTCCGACGCGGGCTCAAAGAAACGCTGGCGGCCGAAAGCGACATTACGGTCGCCGCCGAAGCGGCTCGCTCGGAAGAGGTCCTTGACCTGTTGGCGGCGCACTCCTGCGACCTCGTGTTGCTGGACCTGTCGCTTCCGGGCCGGGGTGGCCTCGAGGTCATCAAGGACATTCGCCACCAGTTTCCGAACGTCCGGGTGTTGATCGTCAGCACCCACGATGAGTCGCAGTATGCGGTGCGCGCGATTCGCGCCGGTGCGTCAGGCTACCTGACCAAGAGCAGCGCACCCGAAGAGTTGGTGAGGGCCGTGCGCTCGATCGATGCCAGCGGCCGCTATATCAGTGAGTCCGTGGCGTCGGCGCTCGTCGACTTCGCCCGCGACGACCAACCAGCGCCGCTCCATCAGCGGTTGTCCGACCGGGAGCATGAAGTGCTGCGGCTGTTGACGGCCGGCCGCACGGTCTCAGAGATTGCCGGCGAACTGTCCCTCAGCGTGAAGACCGTCAGCACCTACCGCAGCCGCCTGGTCGAGAAACTCGGCTTACGCTCAACCGCCGACCTCGTTCGGTACGCGATCGAGCACAAGTTGTTTAACTAGCCTGTAGGACTCGTCCTACAGGACGAACCTCCGCCCGCCGACTGCGCCCGCCGGCGGATCCAGCATAGAGTCTTGCTGCGACCGGAAGGTGGTCGTCACGGTGAGAATAGTGGTCGTCGACGATTCAGAGGCTTTCCGGCACCGCGTCAAGCGACACCTCGCGGAGGATCCGACGATGGAAATCGTCGGCGAAGCCGAGGATGCCGAGACAGCGCTCGTGATGATCAATCAGTTGCGCCCCGACGTGGTGCTGCTGGACATATTCATGCCAATTACCGACGGATTCGGGGTGTTGCGCCATGTCAAGGACTGGCTCGAGCCGACCAAGGTAATCGTGCTCACCAGCGATGCGTCCGAGATGGTTCGCCAGCGCTGCGCCAGCCTGCGTGCCGACGTAGTGATCGACAAGGGTGACGCGGGGCTGCAGATGTTGCCGGCGTTGCGGATGTTCCAATGACAGGCCTTTCTTCGATTCTCTTGATCGGCGCCGACGAAGGCGACTTCCGTCACACGCGCTCATTGCTTCAGGAGTTTGGGACCGGCGTGATTGCCGTCGACTGGGAGCCCAACTACCATCGCGGCATGTCGGCGCTGCTCCAGACCCGCCACGACGCCGCGTTGATCGACTATCGTTTGGGCGCCGACAACGGCGTCGAGCTCCTCAAAGCCGCCAGAGCGCGCGGCTGTGGAACTCCGCTGATCATGCTGACCGGACAGACCGAGCGACACGTCGCGGCCGAGGCACTGAGCGCCGGCGCCGATGACTTCCTGGTCAAGGGGGAGGTAACCGCGACCTTGCTCGAGCGGTCGTTACGATATGCCGTCGAGCGCCGTCGCGCCATCGAGCTGACCCAGCACAGCGAAGGACACTTGTCGGCGCTGCTTGAGAACAGCGCCGAGGTCGTTACCCTGCTTGATGCCGCGGGCGTCATCGTGTTTGCCAGCCAGGCGATCGAGCGCGTCTTCGGACTGAGGCCCGATCAGGTCGTCGGGCGCAGTAGTTTCGAACACATCCATCCTGACGACCTCACTCGCATACGTCGCGAGTTCAACCACTGCCTGGCGACGCCGGCAACGCGCTTCCCGACCCACTATCGCGCCAAGCATGCTGATGGCACGTGGCGGCTCTGCGAGGTGGTGGCGGTTAACCGGCTCGACAATCCAGCCGTGCGGGCGGTGGTCCTCAACTACCGCGACGTGACCGAGCACAAGCGCATCGAAGCCTGCTTGGTGAAAAGCGAGGCAGACTACCGCGCGACCTTCGAGAACGCACCAATCGGCATGGCGCACACCCGCCTTGACGGCCGTTGGCTGCACGTCAACGAGCGACTCAGGCTTCTGCTCGGTTACTCAGAGGAGCAGTTTCAATCAAGCGACTTTCCTTCGCTCACCCATCCCGAGGACGTTGAGCTCAACATCGACGCGCGCGAGCAGTTGCTGGCAGGCGCCATCTCGCGTTACGCGGTAGAGAAACGCTACCGGCGGGCGGACGGCGACTACGTGTGGGTCAACGTCACGGTATCGCTGCACCGGGACGACAGCGGCGAGGCCAAGCACTTCATCGCCACAGTCGAAGATATCTCCGAGCGCAAACATGCGCAGCAGGAGCTCAAGCACATCTTCGATCTCTCGCCGGACATGATCTGCACCGCGAGCTACGAAGGCTTTTTCACTCGCACTAATCCGGCGTTCACCAAGGCGCTTGGCTACACCGCCGAGCAACTGCAGTCGCAGCAGTTTCTCAGTTTTGTGCACGACGATGACCATGCGGCAACCGCGAGGGAACTGGGCCGGCTGGCCGAAGGCGAGACGACGTTTGGTTTTAGCAACCGCTACCGGACGGCCTCCGGCTCGTATCGACTGATTGAGTGGCATGCCAAGGCTGATACCGATGCGCGGCTGATCTACGCCATCGCCCGGGACCAGACCGACCGGCGCCTGCTGGAAGATCAGTTTCGCCAGGCCCAGAAAATGGAGGCGGTCGGCCGTCTCGCTGGCGGCGTGGCGCATGACTTCAACAACCTGCTGACGGCGATTCTCGGCTTCGGCGAGATGACCATGGAACAACTGCCAGAGGGCGACCCGCTTCGCAAGGACGTCGCGCACATCCTGCACGCCGGACACAGTGCGACGGCGTTAACCAAGCAGTTGCTGGCGTTCAGCCGGAAGCAGATTCTCGACCCCCAGGTGCTGGACCTTAACGCCCTGGTGAGCCGCATGCAGCCGATGCTGCGCCGCCTGATCGGCGAGGACGTCGAGTTGCTGACGAGCCTCGATCAGGCGTTACTTCGGATCAACGCCGATCCCGGCCAGGTCGAGCAGGTCATCATGAACCTGGCCGTCAATGCCCGCGACGCCATGCCGATGGGCGGCCAGCTGCAAATCGCGACCGACATGGTCGACCTGGATGCGCGATTCGTCTCGGCGAATCCGGGCGCGATCAAAGGACATTACGTCAGGTTGACGCTCACCGATTCCGGGGTGGGCATGGATCCCGACGTGCTGGCGCACCTGTTCGAGCCCTTTTTCACCACCAAGGAGCAGGGCAAAGGCACCGGGCTCGGTCTGGCAACGGTGTACGGCATCGTCAAGCAGAGCGGCGGTTACATTTCGGTGAAGAGCGCTGAGGGACACGGCACCACGTTCGTGGTCCACTTTCCAAGCGTGCAACGTGCGGCGGACACGGTGCCGGACACGGATTTGCGTCCGCATGCCCTGAACGGTACCGAGACGATCCTGGTCGTTGAGGACCAGCGCGAGGTGCGGGAGGTCATCAAGCATGTCCTGGTGCGCCAGGGCTACAGCGTGATCGAGGCCGCCGACGGCACCACGGCGCTGGAACTGCTGCGCGCGCGAGACCAGGCAGTGGACCTGCTGTTGACCGACGTCGTGATGCCGGTCATGAGCGGGCGCGACCTGGTCGCCAGGCTTGATAATCGCGACGTCGCAATTCGCGTGCTCTACATGTCCGGCTACACGGACGACGAAATCGTGAAGCACGGCGTGCTGGATCCCGATATTGATTTCCTGCCCAAGCCATTCCAGCCGCAGCAGTTGCTCACGCGGGTTCGCGAAGTGCTGGACCGACCGGTCCGTCCGGCCAGTTCGTGATCCGCTGAAGAC
>JANMUX010000030.1:0-8083 GCA_031392125.1 Acidobacteriota bacterium
TCGTGTCTGCATCGGTTTGGTACCGCTACGGGGATTCGAACCCCGGTGTCCAGACTGAGAATCTGGCGTCCTGACCCCTAGACGATAGCGGCACTAGGGACTACGAACCTTTGATTCTAGTGACCTGAGGGCAGGTGGTCAAGGTCGCTGGATGAGATAATGGCTGCATGCTGTCCGTTCGTTACTTCGTGGCCTTGGGTTTACTAGCTGGATCGATCGCCTGTGGAGGCTCGGCGCCCGCGCCGGCCCCAGCCGCAACCGGCCCGGTCGTCGACCCGGCGACCGCTGCGGCGGTCAGTGTCATGGTGAGCTTTGAGGGCGCACCGCCCGTCCCGGCGATGATGCGCCTCGACGGCGACCCGAAATGCGTGGCCGAGAACGGCGCCGGCGAGCGGGCTGACGAAAGCATCCTGCTCGGCGACGGAGCCGCGCTTCAGAACGTCTTCGTCTACGTCAAGGACGGTCTGACCGGCCACTCGTTCCCAATCCCAACCGAGCCGGTTCTGCTCGACCAGGACAAGTGCCGTTACACCCCGCGGGTTGTCGGTGTCCGGGTTGGCCAGCCGCTGGCCATTCGCAACAGCGACCCGCTGCTGCATAACGTGCGTGCCGACGGCAAGATCAACCAGCCCTTTAACATGTCGACGCCACTAGAAGGTGTCAGCTTCAACCGTACCTTTGCCACCCGCGAAGTGATGGTCGACTTCAAGTGCGACGTGCACGCATGGATGCGCGCATTCGTCGGCGTGCTGGAGCACCCGTATTTCGGCACCTCGGGCAAGGACGGCCGGGTTGCCCTCAGCAACCTGCCGCCGGGCAGCTACACGATCGAAGCGTGGCACGAGCAGCTGGGGGTGAAGACGCAACAGGTAACGGTCGGCCCGAAAGAATCGAAAGAAGTGGCCTTTGCCTTCGCGCGCCAGTGACTTCGTCACGCTGACCAAGCCGCGGCTGAACTTTCTTGTCCTGCTGACGACGGCGGCCGCGTACTCATTGGGGTCGGGGCCTCAGTCCATGCCAATGGCGTTCGCGCATACGCTGTTGGGCACTTTTCTTGTTGCCGGCGGTGCCTCGGCGCTCAACCAGGTTTGGGAGCGCGACACCGATCGGCTGATGCGCCGCACCCGCATGCGCCCGCTGGCTGACATGCGGATGCAGCCATTTGAAGGCATCGTGTTCGGCCTCTTGTTGACCGTTGCTGGCGCGGCTGAACTGGCATATTTCATCAACCCACTTTCCGCCTGGGTGGCGCTCTTCACCGCTGCCAGTTACGTGCTGTTCTACACGCCGCTCAAGACGCGGACCTCGCTGTCAACGATCGTCGGGGCGCTGCCCGGAGCGTTGCCGGCGGTGATTGGCTGGGCCGCCGCCACCAATACGCTCTCGATTGAAGGATGGGTCCTGTTCGGCATCGTCTTCATGTGGCAGATGCCGCACTTCCTCGCGATTGCGTGGATGTATCGCGACGAGTACGCGAAGGCCGGCATGCCATTGCTGCCGGTGATCGAACCTGATGGGCGGTCGACCGGCAGGCAAGCGGTGATCTACACGGCGGCGCTGGTGCCGATGAGCCTCCTGCCTTCGGTGGTCGGACTCGCCAGCCCGCGCTATTTGTTCCAGGCCATCGCACTCGGTGCGGTCCTGATGTTCCTGAGCGTCGAGTTCGCCAATAAGCGGACGATGGAGGCCGCCAGGCGGCTGTTCTTCGGCTCGATCCTCTACTTGCCCATCCTGTGGGCGCTGCTCGTTCTCGATCATCGCAGCTTGTAACGTGACAGCCCTCGAAGTCACCGATCTCCAGCATCGTTACGGCGAACGCGAGTCACTGCGAGGACTGAGCTTCTCGGTCGCAGCCGGCGACCTGTTTGCCCTGCTCGGCCCAAACGGCGGCGGCAAGACCACGCTGTTCAAGATCATCAGCACGCTGATGGCACCAACATCTGGGGCCGTCGAAGTGTTTGGCATCGACGTCGCCAGGCAACCAGCCGAGGCGCGGCGGCGGCTGGGCGTAGTGTTCCAGTCAGCGGCGGTGGATCCCTGGCTCACGGTGCTGGAGAATCTCCGCCACCACGGCTACCTGTATGGCCTGTCGGGCGCGCCGCTTGGGCGCGGCATCGAGCGCGCTCTCGAACGCTTTGGCCTGACGCCGCGCGCAGGCGACCGGGTCGGCACGCTTAGCGGCGGCTTGCGCCGAAGGGTCGAACTTGCCAAAGTCCTGTTGCCGGAGCCGCCGTTGCTAGTGCTCGACGAGCCGAGCAGCGGTCTCGACCCCACCGCCCGCCGCGAACTGCTGCAGGAGTTGCGCCGGCTGTGCGAAGACGCCGGCACCACCATCGTGCTGACTACGCACTTGATCGAAGAAGCCGCGGTCGCCGATCGCGTGGGCATTCTTCATGAGGGTCAGCTGGTCGCGATCGGGGCTCCCGGCGACCTGGTTGCTAACGTGCCGGCGGGCCAGCCGACGCTGAACGATGTGTTCACCCATCACACCGGAACCGGATTGTCTTCATGATCACGAGGTCTGGCGCAACTAAAGTTCCGCCCTCCTGGCACCAGCAATGATTCTGGCCACTTATTCGCTCTGGCTGCGCGACGTGCTTCGCTTCCTGCGACAGCCCAGCCGCGTGATCGGCGCGCTGCTGACGCCGGTGATCTTCTGGTTTGTGATCGGTTCTGGCCTGGGCTCATCGTTCCAGACGGCCACGGGCGAGACTGGCTTTCTGCGGTACTACTTCCCGGGCTCGCTGGCGCTGATCGTTCTGTTCACGGCGCTCTTCTCGACCATTTCGATCATCGAAGACCGCCAGGAGGGCTTCCTCCAGGGAGTGCTCGCATCACCGGCCCCTCGCGCGGCCATCGTGCTGGGCAAGGCGCTGGGCGGCACGACGCTCGCCGTCATCAACGGCCTGGTCTTCATGCTGCTGTTACCGTTTTCTGGCCTGTCACCAGGTGTGGGCGAGGTGGGGGCGGCCATGGCGTGCGTCGCACTGCTGGGGCTGGCGCTCAGCGGACTCGGCATCATGATCGCGTGGCCTATGCGGTCGGCGCAGGGCTTTCACGGCATCATGAACGCCGTGCTGGTGCCGATGTGGCTGCTGTCGGGAGCGCTGTTCCCCGCCAGTGGCGCCTCGGGATGGGTGCAGACACTGATGCGCCTGAACCCGCTGACACCGGCGGTCGACATTCTGCGCGCATTGCTGACCGGCGCGCCGGCAGGCAACGTCGCAACCGCCGCGGGCACGCTCGCGGTCTTCGCACTAATCACCCTGTCGATCAGCACCTTGCTTGTGAGCCGACCATCCCAATGACCGTCACCGATCTTCCCGCCCTCAATGCCACGCTCAACGCCATCTCGTTTGTCCTGCTCGCGACGGGTTGGTTCCTGATCAAGAGTGGGCGGCGCCAGGCCCACAAACGGTGCATGATCGCGGCGCTGGTGGTGTCGGCGCTGTTCCTGACGTCGTACGTGATCTATCACCTCAACGTTGGCTCGGTGCCGTTCCAGGGCACAGGCTGGATCCGCACTGTTTATTTTGCCGTGCTGATTCCTCACGTGATCCTGGCCGCGGCGATCGTGCCGATGATCCTGATCACGGTATCGCGCGCGCTGTCGAACCGGTTCGACAAACACAAGCAGATCGCCAGGTGGACGCTGCCGTTGTGGCTCTACGTGTCAGTGACGGGCGTCATCGTCTACTTGATGCTCTACCAGATGTAGTTGACCACTACCACGTAAGCTTCCTTTCCAAGTCAGCTGTCGTTCATCGGACTGTCCCGGCAGAAGCTCCATGAGGCATCCGATTGGGAGTCAGGTTCTGCCGGGACTCTGCTATGGTGAGGCTCGAAAAGTAGAGCTGGCATGAAGCGAGCTCGCACTGTCGTCCCTCTCCTCCGGATCGGTGACACTAATGAGAAGACTGTTGATAGCTGCTTTTGTTGCTGTGGTTGCGGCCGCGCCGTTTGCGCAATCTGCCACCGAGACGTTGGTCGTGACACCCTCGAATACCCGTGGCTGGACGACGGCGGATACGCGACCAGGCGGGACCGTGACGTTTGTCGAGGATCTCTCCGCTCCCGGGGGAGGGACCGGCGCTCTGCAGCTGACCACCACCTCCAGCGCCACAGCGAAGGCGCAATACATGCACCCTTCGACTAGCACGCTTGCGGACGTCACCGACTTGGCTTACTCGTCTAAACAAAACTCTGCCGCCTTCTTTGGCGGCGCCCCGTCTTACCAGCTCGCGGTGAATCTATGTCCGAACGAACATCAATCGTTCACCACTTTCGTCTTCGAGCCTTATCAGAACGGTGGGGTAACGCCCGGCGTGTGGCAGTCTTGGGATGTCACGACGGGATCAATGTGGTCGTCGAGAAGCGTTTCCTGCGCAACTGGTAGCGTCAGCGCGGGCTTTGGCGGAGCGCCATTTTACACTTTGGCGGGTTTGCAGGCCACATTCCCAAATGCGGTGGTGATCGGCTTCGGCGTGAACATCGGTAGCAACAATCCCTCTTATAACGTCGAGGCGGACTTGGTGCGGTTCAACGAAACTATCTACGACTTTGAAGTGTTCAGTGTGGCGACTGACCCGGACGAGTGCAAGAAGGGTGGATGGTCAACATTTAATCCGCCTGGGGGCCCATACAAGAACCAGGGACAGTGTGTAAGCGCCACCGTCCCTCAATAGCCATTCGCTAGACCAGGGCCCACTCTCTCGTGTGGGCTCTGGTTTTAACTCAGTCGCGGTCCTGGCCCGTCTCCGTTAGTAGCCCATCGCGTAGCCAGTGCGGCGCGGGTCCGCGCCGGCCGTCATCGCTCCCGTCTTGGCATCCACGCGAATCACCTGCATGTGGCCCAGGCTGCCCCACCCGGGCAGCACCTCCACGACATGGCCCATGGCTCTGAGCGCCTCGATCGTCTTCGCGGCCACGCGGCCCTCGATGTTGATCTTGATGGCGGCTCCTGGTTTGTAGAAGTTCGGTTCGGCATCAAGCACGAGACGCGGGGCTTCGATCGCCGCCTGCACCGGCATCTCGAAGTCGACGAGGTTGAGCAGCACCTGGAACTGCGTCTGGCCAATCGTCTCGCCGCCGGGTGTGCCGAAGACGAAGGCCAGCTGGCCATTCTTGAGGACGACGACCGGTGAGTTATTGAGCACCGGAATCTTGCCGGCACCAACGTAGTTGACGTCGGTGGGATACGGCGAGGTCGAGCCCAATCGCATGCCGTTGTTCAGCAACAACCCGGTGTTGCCGACCACCACGTTGCTGCCGAACAGGCCGCCGAGTGTGGGCGTGCAGCCGACAGCGTTACCGAAGCGGTCGACGATCGAGAACGACGTCGTGTGCTGCTCGGGGTCGTAGGCCTCCGCAAAGGCCGGACCGGCCGCGCGCGGCATGGTGGGCGATGCGCCGGCCGGCGTGCCGGCTTCTGGATAGGCGATCGCGCGCGCCGGATTGAACAACGTGCGGCGAGCGGTGGCGAAGTCGCGCGACAGCAGGCCCAGGGTCGGCACAGTCACAAACGCCGGATCGGCCACATAGCGATAGATGTCGGCTTTCGAGATCTTGATCGACTCGATCACGGCATGCAACGCGGCCGGTGAGCCCGGGCCCGCCGCCTTGAGGTCGATCGGCTCGATCAGGTTTGCGCCCATCAACACTTCGAAGCCGCCGCGCGAGGTGGAGGGATTGCTGTAGACCTCGTGACCGCGGTAAGTCGTGCGCAGCGGTTCGGTCCACTTGGGCGTGTAGGCTGCCAGGTCGGCTGCGGTCAGCACGCCGCCATTAGCCTTGAAAAAGCGATCGAACTCCTGCGCGATGTCGCCTTTGTAAAACCGATCGAATGCGGCCTGGATGGCGGCCGAGCGCGTGGCGCCCTTCGCCTTAGCCTGCTGCTCGGCCTCGACCAGCTTGCGAAGCGTCGCTGCGTAGTCGGGGTTGCGCATCAACTCTCCGGCCTTGAGGGGTTCGCCATTCGGCAGGAAGATCTTCGCCGTCGTCGGGTACTTGCCCAGGTTGGTGCGGCCGCGCGAGATGGATTGCGCCAGCATGGGATCGATCGGATAGCCGTTGTCGGCGTATTCGATGGCAGAAGCAAACACGTCGGCAATGCTCATGGTGCCAAAGCGCTCGAGCACGTACAGGTAGCCGCCCAGGTTGCCGGGGACGATGCCCGCCTTCATGCCGGCGTTCAGCAACTCCGGCGTCATGTCGGACGCTACGAGGCCCTTTGGCGCTGCACCTGCCATTGACAGCGACCACACCTTACCGGTGCCCTTGTGGAACACCGTCATGAAGCCGTTGCCGCCAATGCCGTTCATCTCGGGCTCGCCGAGCGCGGCCATTGCGCCCACTGCGGCGGCCGCGTCGAAGGCGTTGCCGCCCTTCAGCAGGATCTGCAGGCCGGCAGACGAGGCAATTGGATGCCCGGTTGTGACCAAGCCGTTGCGGCCGGCGACCGCGGGCCGCGTCATCGCAGGACGGCTTGAAGCGGGCGCCTCGGCCGCTTGCTGCTGACCAACCACCAGCGCACTGCCGGCGGCCAGGACGAACACCGAGGCGAGAACCACGATTCGAATCTTCATTGAGGCGCTCCTTGAGATTGCGGCTGTGCAGAGTATACGGTGAGCCGGAACATGGTGGCGTGATGTGACTGGGAACCATGGCCACCGCGGAGACGTCTGAAGGGCTAGATGTTTATTCGGCTGATAGTGGCCGTGGCCTGTGCGCTTTCGGCTTCGCCAGCCATGGCCCAGGCGCCTGCGCCCCCAACAGTTTCCGGCTTGGTCATTGACGCCGGTACCCGCGAACCCATCTCAGGCGCGAGGCTCTCGGCCGAGCGGTCCGAGGCCACCACCGACGCGGCAGGCCGCTTCACACTCGCCGCGGCTGTCGGCCGCATATCCGTGCTGGTCGAAGCCACCGGTTACTTCGCGCTCGCGACCGATCTGGACGTGCCAGCGGCCGGTGTCACCGGAGCGGAACTCGCACTCGCCCGCGACACCGGGTTTGCTACCACGGTTGCCGTGACCGCGCCGCCGCCCGCCGCCGCGCCGGCGCCGGCACGCGTCGCTCCGGTAGAAGTGCTGCGCACGCCGGGCGCGCTCGACAATGTGTATCGCACCTTGCAAACCCTGCCCGGTGTCGCGGCGACCGAGGAGTTTGGCAGCCGTCTGGCTGTTCGCGGCGGCTCGCCTGATCAGAATCTGACCGTGATGGACGGGGTCGAGATTCACGATCCCTATCGGCTGTTCGGATTGACCAGCGCGTTTAATCCCGAAACCATTCAGCGCTTCGAACTCTCGACCGGCGGCTTCAGCGCTCAGCACGGCGATCGTCTGTCGTCGCTGCTGGTGGTCGAGAACCGCGACGGAACGCGAGACGAAGCGTTCGGCGGATCGGCCTCGCTCAGCATCACCGATGCCAACCTGGTGGTCGAAGGACGGCTGCCAGGCAAGGCGGTGGGGTCGTGGCTCGTCACCGGACGCCGCACCTACTACGATCTCGTCGCCTCACGCATCACCGACCAGGAGTTCCCGGCCTTCGGCGATCTGCAGGGCAAGGGCGTGTGGGAACCGTCGCCGGGCCGCAAGGTCACGCTGTTCGGCCTGCGCAGCCGGCAGGCGGCGGCTATCGAGATCGACGAAGACGATGCGCGCGGAGAGTTCCAGGACGACACCGAGAACGACCTGGCGTGGGCCCGGTTTGACACCTCGCTCGGCCGCAGGGGGCAGTCACACACGGTGCTTGCCTACTCCGACACGCGATCGACCTTTGGCGTCGACGCCAGCTTCGAGAACACGGGCCAACGATCGAACGCGCCGCTCGAAGAGAGCTTCGGCACCGCCAACGTCGTGTTCGAGCGCGCCCTGTCGGTGAAAGACATCTCGGCGCGACAGGAGTTCGCCTGGGCACTCGGCACGCATGTGCTCGAGGCGGGCGCTGAAGCGCACCGGCTATCTACGGCGCTGCGGTTCGAGATCACCGGCGATCGCAATCCGGGCGCCGCCAACGGTTCGAGCGTGCAGGGTGGTGCCGGGTTGCCTGATCTGCTGCTATCGGCGCAGCAGTCAACGCGCGCGGG
>JANMUX010000040.1:0-13335 GCA_031392125.1 Acidobacteriota bacterium
CAAGTTCACCATCGACCCGACCATGACCATTTACTCGGCGGGCCGCGACGTCATGCGCATGCGCAACGCCGAGTGGCACGACAAGTACACGTTGCCGTCGCTCTGGGATTTCTACCAGCCCAATCGCAACGCGCACGGCGCTTACTGGTTCTACTGGACCACCGAGGACGAGATCCAGTGGAAGCGCTTCTACCAGGTGTGGATGTCGTTCCTCAACGACTTCAAGAACGCCGGCGGCCGCGTCACCACCGGGTCGGACTCTGGCTTCATCTACCAGACCTACGGCTTTGGCTACATCCTCGAGCTCGAGATGCTGCAAGAGGCGGGCTTCCACCCGCTCGAAGTGATTCGCGCGGCGACCATGCATGGCGCCGCGACGCTGTCCGATCCCAAGGGCAAGCCTGCCGACTTCGGCATCATCCGCCCGGGCCTGCTGGCTGACATGGTGTTGGTGGACCAGAACCCGCTCGAGAACTTCAAGGTGCTCTACGCGACCGGAGCGGTGAAACTGAACGACCAGACCGGCCGCGTCGATCGCGTCGGCGGCGTCAAGTACACCATCAAGGACGGCATCGTCTACGACGCGAAGAAGCTGGCCGCCGACGTGGCGGCCATTGTCCAGAAAGCCAAGAGCAAGCCGGCGACGACGGCACGCTAACAAGGGATCAGGGATCAGGGATCAGGGATCAGCGAGACGATGAAGACGTTGTTGAAGATTGTTGGTGCGCTGGTGGCGCTGGTGGTACTGGCCGCTGGCGCCGGTTTTGGTTACTTGATGCTGGCGTTCCCCAAGGTGCCGCCGCCCGCGGTGGTCACCCTGGAACCGACCCCCGAGCGGCTGGCGCGCGGCAAGTACTTGAGCGACCACGTGACGGGCTGCACGTCCTGCCACAGCGAGCGCGATTGGACCAAGTTTTCGGGTCCCGTGAAGTCCGATCGGATCGGGGTCGGCGGCCAGGAGTTTCCGCTCGGCGGCGCCGGCACCGTGTTCGCCAAGAACATCACGCCGGCGGCGATCGGGTCGTGGACCGACGGCGAGTTGCAACGCGCGGTGACCGCTGGCGTGTCGAAAGACGGCACGCCGTTGTTTCCCTTGATGCCCTACCCGCATTTCGGGGCGATGGCGGCCGACGACATGCACGCGGTGCTGAGCTACGTTCGATCGTGGCGCGCGATTGAAAACCAGGTGCCAGAGCGGCGCCTGAACTTTCCCATGAACCTGATCGTGCGGACGCTGCCCGCGGCGGGCACGCCGCAGGCGCGGCCATCGCCCGGGGACAAGCTGGCGTACGGCAAGTACATCACCAGGGCCGCCCTCTGCGGCGATTGCCATACGCCAATTGATGATCGTGGCCAGCCGCTGCCGGGCATGTCGTTTGCCGGCGGCATGGAGTTCCTGGAGACCGGCTATCGCGTGCGCGCGGCGAATATCACGCCCGACGCCGACACCGGCATTGGCTCGTGGACCGAGCAGCAGTTCATCGACAAGTTCAAGGCCTTCGAGACGCCGTCAGACGCGCTGCTGAGCGACACCGAGCGCCGGCAGAACACGGTGATGCCGATGACCGCGTATGCCGGCATGACGCGCGAAGACCTGTCGGCGATTTACGCCCACCTGCGCACGCTGCAGCCCGTCGTCAATCGCGTCACCAGATTTCCGGACGCCAAGTAAGAGTTCTGAATGTTTGACTACCTGACCGGCATTTACAACATCACCCCGACGCCGTTTCAGCCCGATGGCGCGCTGGACGAGCCCAGCCTGCGCCGGCTGACGGAGTTCACCCGTGGCACCGGCGTCAATGGCATGACCATTCTCGGCGTGCTCGGCGAGGCTGACAAGCTGACCGAAGCCGAACGCGATCGCGTGACGGCGATCGTGATCGAGACGGCCGGTGCGGACTTGCCGATTTGCGTCGGCACGACCCACGCCGGTACCGATGGCTGCATTGCCTATAGCCGCCGCGCCCAGGAACTGGGCGCCAAAGCGGTGATGGTGGCGCCGCCGAAGTTGGCGCGCACTAGCGACGTGGCTCTCGAGCGCCACTACCTGGCCGTCGCTGACGCGGTCGATATCCCGGTGGTGGTGCAGGACTTTCCGCCGGCGGTCGGCGGCATCACCATGAGTATCGAGTTGATCGCGAAGCTCGGCGCGGCGACGCCGCGGCTGTCGTTTCTCAAGCTCGAAGATGAACCGGCGCCGATGAAGGTGACGCAGATTCGCGCCGCCAGCCAGGACGTGAAGATCTTCGGCGGCCTCGGCGGCATGATGTTCCTCGAGGAATTGCGGCATGGCGCCATCGGCACCATGACCGGCTTCGCGTTCCCCGAGATCCTGGTCGACATCTACACGCGGTTTACCGCCGGCGACCTCGACGGCGCCACCGAGGTCTTCTACCAGTTCCTGCCGATCATCCGCTTCGAGAACCAGCCGCGCATCAACCTGGCCCTACGCAAGCACATCTATCAGCTGCGCGGCGTGATCAAGCACTCACGCGTGCGCGCACCGTTCACGCCGGTTGACGCCGACACCTTGAAGGACCTCGACGACATCCTCACGCGTCTCGACCTCCTCGCTAAGCCCGTTTAACCCCGCACTCATCAAAAGGTCATCATGGATTTCGGACTCAAAGGGAAGCGCGCCATCGTCATGGCGGCCAGCCGTGGCCTCGGCTACGCCTCGGCGTTGGGGCTGGCCCGCGAGGGTTGCCATCTCGTCATCTGCAGCCGCGACCAGGAGCGTATTGAAGCTGCTGCGGACACGATTCGCAAAGAGACTGGCGCGAAGGTGAAAGCGCTCGTGGCCGATGTCAGCAGCGGCAGCGAGGCGAAGCGGCTGGTCGACACCGCGGTCGCCGAGTACGGCGGTCTCGAAATCGTCGTTCACAACGCCGGCGGCCCGCCGGCGGGCGAAACGCTGGCGATGACCGACGAGCAGTGGCAGAAGGCGTTCGAGCAAAACCTGCTCAGCTTCACGCGCATCGTCCAGGCCGCGGTGCCTGAGATGAAGAAGGCGGGCTATGGCCGCGTCGTCACGATCGCGTCGTCATCGATCAAGCAGCCGATCCCAAACCTGGCGCTGTCGAATGCGCTACGCGCCGGCGTCTGGGGCATTGCCAAGACATTGTCGCGCGAGTTGGCGCCGCAGGGCATTCTCGTCAATGTGATCGCGCCCGGACGGATCGACACCGAGCGGATTGCCGAATTGGACCAGGCGAACGCGCAGAAGAGCGGCAAGGCTTTGGACGAGGTGCGCAAGGCCTCGGTCGCGAGCATCCCGTTGGGACGCCTGGGCCGACCCGAAGAGCTGGCCAACCTGGTCGTGTTCCTTGCATCGCAGGCCGGCAGCTACATCACGGGTCAGGCCATCACCGTTGATGGCGCAGCAGGAAATGCGCTGTGACGAGCCCGGAGGGCGGCATTTTTCAAGCTCCAGGAGGGCGGCACTTCAGTGCCGCCGCAGTAAAGTGAGAGGGTGACACTGAAGCTGGTACTTGCGATCGCACTCGGCCTGCAGGTCGCCGTTCCGGCGCCGCCCGTCGCTCGTCCCGAGTTCCCAGCATTCCTTGCGCAGTTGAAGGAGCAGGCGCTCGCCAAGGGGGTGAGTGCCGCGACCGTCGAGTCGGCGCTGAGCGGTCTCGAACCGCTCGAGGTGGTGGTCGAGCGCGATCGCACGCAGGCCGAAACAGTCCTCACCATCGATCAATACCTCGACCGCCGCCTGACGCGCCGGTTCGTGCGGACCGCGCGTGAGCAGGCCACCGCACATCGCCGGCTGCTGACGCAGGTCAGCAAGAAATACGGGACGCCTTCCTCGTTGCTGGTCGCGGTGTGGGGAATGGAATCGAACTTCGGGCGCTTCACCGGCACCCGGCCCACCGTGCGGGCACTGGCGACGCTCGCGTGGGACGGCCGCCGCGGTGCGTTCTTCACGGCCGAGTTGATGGACGCCCTTCAAATTGTTGACAAGGGCTACATCGGTCTCGACGAGATGAAGGGGTCATGGGCCGGCGCGATGGGGCAGACGCAGTTCATGCCTTCGAGTTACCTCGCTCACGCACAAGACTTCGACGGTGATGGGCGTCGGGACATCTGGAAGGGCCTGCCCGACGTGTTTGCGTCGATCGCCAACTACATGAAGGCGTATGGCTGGACCCAGGGCCACTCGTGGGGGCGTGAAGTGAAGCTGCCGGCTGGCGGTGCAGCACGGCTTGTCGAGAAAGTGGGCTTGCGCCAGAGCGGTTGCCGCGCGTCTCGCGAGCTGACGATCCCGGTGCCGCTCAAGCAGTGGCAGCAGCTGGGCGTCAGAACCATGGCCGGAACCGCGCTGCCGCGTGCCGATCGCTCGGCGTCGTTGCTGCGCGCGGGCAAGAAGAGCTACCTGGTTTACTCGAACTACGACACGTTGCTCGGCTACAACTGCGCGCATGCCTACGCCCTGGCCGTGGGCCTGCTTGCCGACCGCATTGGCGGCTGACCGGATCAATTGGATAGAATTGAGGAATATGGGAACCAAGCCATCCGCAGCCGTTGTAGCGGCGGTGTTCGCGACCGCTGCCGTCTCGATGATGTCGGCGGTGTATTTCGGAGGAAACGGTCAACTCCCGCTTGCCATGACCGGAACTGGACTCTTCGTCATCCTTGGAGGCGTGGGCTTCGAACTCGCGCGTCGTCGATCATGAATCGTGTGCTTTCATCTCTTGTTGCCATCACCCTGACTGCCTTGACGATTGCGTGTGGAGGCAGTACGCCTGCCAGCCCTCCAGCGTCGGCGCCTCCGCCTGCCGCCGCAGCCGCGGCCGAGCCCTCAAAGCCGGTCGGGACGATTTCGTTGCTCGAACCGATTGAGGGCGCCATGGGCGGCCACATCGACACCTTTCGCTGGTCGGCGGTTGACGGCGCCGATGCCTATGTCGTGAAGATTCAGGCCGTGCAGGATGGCCGTGTCGTGTGGGAGAGCCCCGCTCTGACCACGACCGAAACAAAATTGCCGGCCACGGTCGCCCTTGAGCCAGAGCCGCACACGTGGCAGGTCACGGCCCGAAAGGCCGGCCAGCCACTGGTCGTCTCGTCCACCCAGCGGTTCACGATTACCCCGTAAGGAAGAGAAGTCAGTTCCATGACGAAAGATCTATTGAAGGGCCTGAACGAGCATCTCAAGCTCGAGTTCCGCGCCGCGCACGAGTACCTGGCGATGTCGACCTGGTTGTCGGAGCACGATCTGCCGGGCTTTGGCACCTGGATGCGGAAGCAGTCGTCCGACGAGTTGCTGCACGCCCAGCGCATCATCGATCACCTGGTGGAGCGCGACCAGAAGGTCGTGCTGCCCGCGATTGCCGCACCGCCCATGTCGTGGAAGTCGGCCGAGGCGCTGTGCGAGCACGTGCTGAAGAACGAGCGCGACGTCACCGCGTCGATTAACGAGCTGTACGCGATGGCCGAGAAGGCAAAGGACCGCCCCGGTGTCGTCATGCTGCAGTGGTTCGTCACCGAGCAGATGGAGGAAGAAGCCGCGGCGCGCGCCGTGCTGGGACGCATTCGCCTGGCCGGCAACACTGGGGTCGGCCTGCTGATGATCGACCAGGAGCTGTCAGGCGGCACCGTGCCCGGTATGCCGGCGGAACCTGCTGCCGGCGCGTAGTTGTGGCCGTCCAGCGGTGGAACTCCTCGGACGGACCCGTCAGCGAAGCGGCGCTCCGCTCGAAGCTCGAGGCCCTCGGCTACACCGTCGCGAAGTACACCTACGAACCGGGGACCGTGTTTCCCGATCACAAGCACGATGTTGACAAGATCGATGCGGTCATCTCCGGCCGTTTTCGACTGGTCGTGCGCGGCCACATGAAAATGCTGACGGCAGGCGACTGGGTCGAGATACCGCGCGGCACCGTGCACAACGCGGCCGTCATCGGCGACCAGCCCGTCGTCAGCCTGGATGCAGTGAAGCTGTGAAAATCGCCATCTTCGGCTCTGGCGGCGTCGGTGGCTACTTCGGAGGACGCCTTGCCGCCGCGGGTGAAGAGGTTACCTTCATTGCGCGCGGTACACACCTGGCGGCGCTGCGGCAGGGAGGCCTCCACATCGAGAGCCCGAATGGCGCGCTGCACCTGCCGACCGTCCACGCCACCGATCGCCCCGAAGACGTCGGACCGGTCGACGTCGTGCTGTTCACGGTGAAGCTGTACGACGTTGATGCCGCCGCGGCCACCCTCAAGCCGATGATTGGGCCGAACACGGTAGTCATCACCCTGCAGAACGGCGTCGACGCGGTCGACATGGTCGCCAAGCACGTGGGCGCCGACCACGTGGCCGGCGGCGTGGCCTACATCGTGATCGTGATCGATCAGCCCGGGCACCTGCGTCACACCACGGCGCAGCAACTGGTGTTTGGCGAGCGTGACGGCTCTCGCTCGCCGCGCCTGGTGGCGTTTGAAGAGGCCGGCATCCGCGCCGGGTTCCAGGCCAGGGCCAGCACCACGATCGAAACCGATTTGTGGATCAAGTTCGTGCGGCTGTCCACGTGGAGCGGCATGACGACGGTGACGCGTTCGCCGATGGGGGTGGTGCGCGACAACGCCGAGTTGTTCGCGATGATGATGACGGCGATCGAAGAGACCATCGCGGTGGGCCGCGCCCACGGCATCGTGTTTCCGGCCACGCTGATGGACGACACGCTCGCGCTCATCCGCAACTTTCCGGGTGGCTCGAAGTCGTCGATGCTCGAGGACTTCGAACGCGGGCGGCGGCTGGAATTGCCCTGGCTAAGCGGGGCCGTCGTCCGCCTCGGCAAGCAGGTGGGCGTGCCGACGCCGACGCACCAGTTCATCGCCGCGGTGTTGCAGCCGTTCATCGACGGCAAGCCCTGACACCTTCGCGCTCTGCCGGCAAACCTCATGGCAGACCCATTCGACCCATTGAAGACCAGCGATGCTGGCCTTCAACTCGCTCAGGGCGAGCGACTTCGAGAACTGATGCGGGAGTATCAGGAGGGCCGGTTCGACGCCTTCGACGAGCTTTACGCGTCTCTGGCGCCGGCGCTGCGCCGGTTTCTGCTCGCGCAGGCGCGCGACGCCGGCAAGGCCGACGACCTGGTCCAGGAGACGTTTCTGCAGATTCACCGCGCCCGGCACACCTTCAACCCGGCGTTTCCACTCACGCCCTGGGCAATCGCGATTGCCCGGCACGTGTGGCTCATGCACCGGCGCGCGGCTTCGCGCCGGCCTTGGGAAACCGACGATGTGACCGAAATGGAGATGCCGGTGCGGGCGGAGGCAGCGTCGTTCGTCGAGCGCACTGAAGTGCGGCGTGCCCTCGGCAAGGTCGCCGCGCAACGGCGCGACGCGGTGATCCAACACCACCTGCTGGGATTCAGCTTCAAGGAAATCGCTCAACGCGCCGGCATAGCCGAGACCGCGGCCAAGCTGCGCTCGAGCCGGGGCATGACCCAATTGCGAGCGCTGCTAAAGAGGAAAGAGCGCGCATGAGCACGATGCCCCAAGAGCTGCGTGCGCGGCTGGCGGCCGATTATGGCCCGGTCCGGATACTGCCGTCGCCGTGGGTGCGGGCGTTGTGGCTGCTGCCATTCGCGGTGATTGCGGTGGCCGCGGCACCGGTGGTCTTCGATATCCGCCCAGATGCATCACGACTCGGGTGGCTGGCCCTATGGGGCGCATCGTCCATGCAGGTGCTATTCGGGCTGGCGCTGCTCGTTGCCGCGCTGCGCGAGGCGGTGCCTGGGCGCGGTTGGCACCACGCCGCCATCGCCTTGTGGGTGGCGCTGCCACTGCTTATCGTGACGGCGGTCACGCTGAACAGTTGGATGGTCAGCCCGGCCATCCTGCGAAGCAACTGGTGGGTGATTGGGTTGGCCTGTTTTGCAAGCTCGGCGGCGAGCGGACTGCCAATTGTTGCCTTGGCCAGTGTGCTGGCGGCGCGCGCGTATCCCACGCGGCCCGCCTTGACGGGAGCGTTGCTGGGATTGGGGTCTGGATTGATGGCTGACGCCGGCTGGCGTCTGTTTTGTCACTTCAGCGAACCGGCCCACGTGCTGTCGGCGCACGTGGGCGCGGTGCTGATGTCGATGCTGGTCGGCGCGTCGCTCGCGACTGTTATTTGCCGAGCTCAGCGTAGATCTTAGCCACGTTATCCTTCGCGGCGTTCATGCGATAGGCGGCGAATTTCTCCGGCAGCTTCAAGTCGGCCAGTGCCTGTTCGGAAGTCTTGCCAGCCTTGATCGCGGCTTGGACTGACGCCAGGAACGCGCGGTTGAACTCACCGAACTCCACGAAGTCAGCCCACGCCATGACCGGCGCGTGTCCGGGAATGACGGTATCGACGCCCTTGATGCCGGCCGCCGTCTTGGCCAGCGTCTCGCCAATCTGGACGCCGCTACCACCGTTGTTCATGTCGAGCAGGGGCGTGCCCTTGCTCGCGAAGATGTCGCCTGCATGCATGGTCCGCAGCTCGCGGAAGACCACAAAGGCATCGCCGTTGGTGTGACCCGGACCAAAGTGATACAGGTCGATTGCTTCCTTGCCGCTCAAGACCGTCAGGCGATCGGCGAACGTGCGGTCGGGCATGCCGTGCTTGGTCTCTGGCGTGGCGAAGTTCTTCATCTTCGCCATGTTGGCGCTGGTGTTGGCCTGCGCGACAATCTCGACGCTTGGCGCAAAGAACTCATTGCTGCCGACGTGATCACCGTGGGTGTGGGTGTTGATGATGTGGGTGATCGGCTTGTCGCTGACCGTGCGGACCTTATCGAGAATGGCCTGGCCCCAATTGGAAAGCTTGGTGTCGACCAGCACGACGCCGTTCGCCGTGATGAAAGCGGCGGTGTTTCCGCCACCACCCGTAATCATGAACAGGTTGTCTTTGACCTTTTCGACCTGCGCCACGTTCGGCCCGGTGGCCGCCGGCTGTTGCGCCTGAACCATGGTAATCGTCGCCAGTCCTACGCCGGCGATTGCCGCCAGCACTCGTCCTCGTCTCATCACGCGCCTCCTGTCAGGAATACCCGTTCAACAAACCAATACAGCCCGGCAAGAATAACCGCGATCGAGCCGGCCATGGCCACCCAGTGGGCAGCCACCGCACTTTGGCGCCGTACCAGGATCAGCAGTCCAGCCACCACGGCGACAATCAACAACTGCCCGAACTCAACGCCAAGGTTGAAGGCAAACAACGACCAGCCCAGCGCAGCCTGCGGCAGGCCGAACTCTTTGAGCACATAGGCGAACCCAAAACCGTGGATTAGCCCGAACCCGGCGGCGAGCCAGGCACGGATGTCGGTTGCTTCGCGCGCGCGCTCGTTCGCGCCGCGAAGCACCAGGATGTTGTCGGCGCCAACCACCACGATCGTGAGCGCGATCAGCGGCTCGATTAACTGCGACGAGGGCGACAGGATGTCGAGCGCCGCCAGCGACAGCGTGATGCTGTGGCCAATGGTGAACGACGTCACGATCAGCGCGAGCCGCTTGAACGACCCGCCGAGCAGTAGCAGGCCGACGAGGAACAGGATGTGATCGGGGCCGATCAGGATGTGTTCGATGCCCGAGAGCACGAACGTGCGAATCACCGATGCGCGGCCCTGCACCGTGCCCGAGTAGTAGTCGGCCGTTTGCCGCGTGCCGTCCAGAATGGCCTGGTGCTTCAGCGCCGTGTCTTCGTAGATGTTGACGAAGGTCTGATGAATGGGGTCGTACGGAAAAACCAACGCGCGCAGGCCTACCCGCGCCGGCCTCCCGCCACTCACCGTAAACGCCAGGCGCAAGCTCTGGCGATCGGGGACCACTTCGAGTGCTCCCCACGCGATCGTGACCGGGCGCTCGTCGAAGGTCAGTGCGACGCGCGGCGTCAACAGCGCGATCAGGGCCTCGCGATACCGTTCGGCCACGACCGGGTCGAGCAGGGAATCGGCCGACGCCACCGCCAGGTCGTGCGCGGCATCCAGGTCGTGAACGACCAGCGTGCCGGTGACGCCACCGGCGTCCAAATGCAAATCGAGGTAGCTGAAAGGCGCGGGGTGGGCGAGCGCCTCGCGCCCCCCGAACAGGCAGACCACCGCCACGAGCGCGAGAATCGTTCGTCTCATCCGCGTTTTAAGACGACGCGCGCGGCCGCCCAGATCCAGGAAAGACAGACCACCGAGGTGAGGGCGACATCGCTCGGCCAATGGGCGCCCAACGCCACCCTAGCCACGCAGCCGAGTATAAGCATCGCCGGTCCGGCGATCAGCACGCCGATGGCCAGTGGGGTTTTCCGGACGCGGGCGGCAATCACTGCAAGCAGGCCGAAGGTCACCGAAAAGAAGCTAATGGTGGTCGAGGGAAAAGAGTAGCCGGTTGGTGTGCCGACCACGGCAATCAGCTCACGCGATGGGCGCGGCCGTCCGAACCAGGCCTTGGTCCACTCGGCACCGTACTGCTCCAGCGCGATAAACATCACCGCGAGCAGAAGCCCGCGAACGCCGGCAAGAGCAACCGCCAGGATTGTCGCGATCCCCATCACGTAGTACTTGGCGGGCGCTGGCGCCAGGCGGCTGATCGGCGTCGCCCACCATCCGGGGTTGGGCGCTGCTGACTGCACCGCTCGCGCAGCCGCGATGTCGCCGGCAAAATACGGCGCCATCGCGACCCCGGCACCCACCAGGATGGTGACGAGTCCGGCCAGGAGAAACGGCTTGATGGCACCCTGCATCGGGACAACTGTAACGCATGCGGTGCGTGGAGGCGCTCGGGCGGTACACTGGCAACCATGAACGCGGCTACGGTGAAACGGTTGTCTTTTGTTCCGGTTGGCCGGGTCTCGCCGCTCTGGTGGCTGGCAGTGACCATCGCCATGGTCGTTGGCGACTACCTGACCGGGCCGTACTTTCAGTTCCCCGCGATTTATGTGGTTCCCGTGACTGCGGCCGCCTGGTTCTCGGGTGCGTCCGCCGGACTGGCGCTGGCGGTCGTGTTGCCACTGTCCCGCCTGGCATTCATGCTCACGTTGTGGGGAGAGCCCTGGGACGCAACGGCCATTCTTGCGACCGCCGTCACCCGCGTGGGGGTGTTCGCGTTCATGGCGGTGATGGCGGCGCGCCTGGCCGACCACGAACGCTCGCTGGCGCGCGAGGTCAAAGTGCTGGCGTCGCTATTGCCGGTGTGCACCTATTGCCGCCAGATCCGGGATACCGAAGACAACTGGATGACGCTTGAGGCCTACGCCGCCCAAGCGAAGAACTCGTTTTCGGCTGGCATCTGTCCGGACTGCACACGGAAGCGCTTTCCCGAGTACGCACCGAAGTCGACGGGGTAATTCCAGACGCGGCGCGCCGGCCGTGACGCCCACTTGTTGTCCATGGCAGTTGACATCCGGGCAGCGGTAAGGCTGAATGCTTCATCTCATCACAAAGCGGCGCCCCCCGGCGCCAGCAGGAGGATCCATGCGTCGGGCTGTCATCATCTGTTGCGTCTTGTTCGCCGCTGCCGCGTGTAACCAGCCGGCGCCCCCGCCGGCGGCGACGGGCGCTCCCGCGGCCAAGAAGCTCGGCGTCCGCCCCGCCGGCGACACCGAGATCCAGCCCGATTTGAGCCAGCTGCCACCCGAAGTACAAAAGGTGTACGCGCACATCGACGAGAACATCGATGCGCATGTCGAGCACCTGCAGAAGTGGATTCGCCAGCCGAGCATCTCCAACTCCGGCGAAGGCATTCCCGAGTCGGCCGAAATGGTGAAGGGCTTCTTCGACGAGCTCGGCTGCCAGCAGTCGCAGGTCTTCGATGTCGGCATCACCGAGTACGGGTCCCCGGGCAACCCGGTGGTCTACGCCAAGTGTGACGAAGGCGCCGAGAAGACGGTGCTCATCTATTGGATGTACGACACCATGCCCATCACCCAACCGGATGCCTGGACCTCGCCGCCCTTCGAAGCGCGGCTGGTCGAGCAGGCGCCCTTCAAGAAGGTGCTGATCGGCCGTGGCGCCACCAATTCCAAGGGGCCGCAGATGTCGCAGCTGAACGCGTTGCGCGCCATCAAGGCCGTGCACGGCAAGCTGCCCGTCAATGTCATCTTCGTGGCCGAAGGCGACGAAGAGCGGATGGATATCGGCCTGCGCAAGTTCGTCAAGGATCATCCCGACCTGCTGGCCGGCGCCGATGCCATGCTGCTGTTCGGCGGCCAGTCGGCCAGCGGCGGCGGCAGCTCTGGCGCCGGTTCAGAGGGTTGCGTCTACGTGGAGCTGATCACCAGCGGCAAGGCCTGGGGCCGCGGCCCCACCGGGTCGGACATCCATGGTTCGAACAAGCGCAGTGTCGACAGCCCAGCCTGGCGTCACATCAAGATGCTGTCATCGCTCGTGTCCGAAGACGGCAACACCCCGTTGATCGAAGGCTTCTACGAGGGCATGTTGCCAATCGAGAAGTTCCAGGAAGCCGAACTGCGCACGGCCGCCGAGCGCACCGATCTCAAGGTGGCGGCCGAGAACATTGGGGTCGCGCGGTTCGTGTCGGACGACCCGTTCACCATGCTCAAGAGCCAGCGCTATGGCACGTCGTTCAATCTCGATGGCATCTGGGGCGGCAACATGTATGCGGGCGGTGCCGGCGCGATTTTGCCCAACAAGGTCACCTCGAAGCACAACTTTCGCTACGTGCCCAACATGACCGGTCCCGGCATCGTGAAGAAGCTGCGCGCACAACTCGACAAGAACGGCTACAAGGACGTCGAGGTCAAGCTGATAGGCGACGTGCCATGGGCGAAGATGAGCGCCGATTCTGACCTCGGCCGAGCCCTGAAGCGCACGTATGAAATCATGAACATTCCCCACGGTGAGCCGCGCGCCGAGTGGTCGATTGGCGGCGGCGGCGCCGGCGCCGGCGGCTACTGGCCTGCCTACATGTTCGGCAACGGCGAAGTAGGCGAGAAGATCTCCAACTTCAAGGGCGTGCCCATCGTTGGCGGGGGTGCGGGCTACGGCGGACGCGCGCACGCGGCCAACGAGTACTACGTGATCGAAGGCGCGGGCAAGGTGTACGGCATGGCCGGCGCCGAAAAAGCCGTCGCGACGCTGATGTACGCGTTCGCCGGCAAGATTCCTCCTGCTGCCGTGAAGCCGTCGCCGACCAAGACCAACTGATGATCGCGGTTCACGACCTGGCCAAGCAGTATCACGTTGGCGACCACGTGGTGCACGCCCTCAAGGGCGTCACCATTGCGGTCGCCGCCGCCGAATTCGTCACCATCGTTGGTCCTTCGGGCTCCGGCAAATCAACGTTCATGCACATCCTCGGCTGCCTCGACCGGCCGACCACCGGGCGATACGTCCTGAATGGGCGCGATGTTTCCACGCTTCCGCCCGAT
>JANMUX010000051.1:0-2444 GCA_031392125.1 Acidobacteriota bacterium
GCCCGACATCGAGATTGTCGGCATCGTGCAAGATGCCAAGTACAGCGACGTGAAACGCGAAGTGCCGCCGCAGTACTTCCTGCCCTATCGGCAGGAAGAGCGGCTTGGCTACGCCTACTTTTACGTGCGAACAGCAGTGCCGCCCGAACAACTGCTTGCCACCATTCCCACCGTGATGCGGAAACTCGATGCCAGCCTGCCTCTTGGCGACATCAAGACCCTGGAGACGCAGGTCCGGGAGAACGTCGCGCAGGATCGCGTCATCAGTACCCTGTCACTGGCGTTCGCGGTCCTGGCCACGGTACTGGCGGCGATTGGTCTTTACGGCGTACTGGCCTACACCGTGGCTCAACGCACGCGCGAGTTCGGCCTGCGCATGGCGCTCGGCGCCGATGGCGGCCGGGTGCGCGGCATGGTGATGAAGCAAGTTGGCATGATGGCGCTGATTGGCGGGGCAATCGGGCTCGTGATCGCCGTCGGTGTCGGCCGTCTCGCCGAGTCGCTACTGTTCCAGATGACCGGGTTCGATCCGCTCGTGATTGGCGCTTCCGTCGCCGCGCTTGGCGTGGTGGCGCTCGGCGCTGGGTTCATCCCGGCGCTGCGCGCCTCGAAGATCGATCCGATGAATGCGCTGCGATACGAATAGCGCAATCAAGTTCAGCCTTTCGGTTTCTCCGTCGTCGTGACCGTGAACTGGCGGAAGCGGCCATAAGTGGCGCGACCGTCGATGCGCGCCGACGTCCGTCGTAACTCGTAGGTCTCGCGCATCTCGCTTGGCACCAGCAGTTCGAGGCCGGCCTCGGCACGGTACGACACGTCGATCAGCGCCCGCACCTCGGTGTCTTCGCTGATCAGTTCGGTCCGCAGGAATCGGCCGGTGCGGCTGTCAATCCAGACCCGGCCATGCGAGGGAATGTCCTTGTCGCCGGCGCCGCGCACCACCGTGCCTGGTTGGGTTTCGCGGTACTCGATCAGCCAGACGTCGTTTTCGTCAGCAAGCTTCTCGAACCGCTTGACGTTTCCGGCCTTGCCTTTCTCATACGTGAATCGCGGCTGGTTCAGGCGATCGAACAGGAACAACGCCAGCATCGGCATGTTGATCGTTCGCATGATGGGACCGATGTTGTAGCGCGAGCTCTCCAACTGGATGGCCGCGGCCTGCCGGGCCGCGTCGGCAGAGGCGCCGACAAACAGCTTGTAGAGCCGCTCGTCACGATCGCGAATTGGCTTTCGGTTCACCTCGAACACGTCGCGGAACTGCATCCACGAGTCGCCCTCACCGGTTTTCACCAGCAGTAAGTCCGACTTCAACTCTCGAAACTCGCGCAGTTGCGGTCCACCTCGGCGCTGGGTGCCGAGTACGTTCTGGCGATAGTGTTCTTCAGAGACAATGCCGGCCAGCCGGGCATGGTAACTGGCCACATAGGCCGCTGCTCGCTCGAGGACGACGTCAAGCGAGGGCTCGGCGTCCTGGCGCGCCGAAAGCGCCGACGCCACGACTATCGCCATCAGCCCGGTCGCCAGCCCACGCATGGCGGAAGTCTATAATTGAATCAGCAATGGAAAAAATCATCGTCACGGCCAAGTTCCATACCGGCCATCGCCAGCTCGGTCACCCGGGCAAGTGCAAATTCGTCCACGGTCACACCTGGCAGGGCAAGGTCGCGGTGTCGGCCGACGAGTTTCCGCGTGACGAACTGGACATGTCGATTGATTTTGGCCGCATCAAGGACGTGATGCGCTTCCTGGACCACAAGATGCTGATCACCGAACAGGACACGGCGTTCCTGGACGCGGGCCGGTTCGAGCCCGACGGCGTGGTCATGCTCAAGGGCAAGGGACCGAGCGTGGAAAACGTCGCCCACTACGTGTTCGACGGGGTCGTGGCGCTGATCGAGAAGCAGTATCCCGGTCAGCGGGTGCGCTACACCGTCGAAGTCACCATCCAGGAAACCGAGAACAACATCTTCATCGTGGAAAAGGCCGTGACGGTCTAGCTGCTGCTATGTTCAGTCCGTGAACACGGTCAGAACTTCACCGTCGCGACCAGCGACGCCGAACGGCCGGGCGCAAACACCGTGCGTACGTCCTGGCTCGCGAAGTATTCCTGGTCGAGCAGGTTACGGGCCTGGAACCGCAACTCCAACGGTTTCGCGATCCTGAAGCCCGCCGCGGCGTCGAGCAGTGTGTACCCCGGCACCGCGCGCTCGGTGGGGCCGAAATGGTCGTCGTCGTCCGAGAAGTAGGCGGCCCGCACTTGGCCGAAAGCGCGTCCCCCGAGCTGCTTGCGCACCACCACCGACAAATTGATCGGCGACATGTCGTCGAGGTAAGCATTGTCGTCGAGCGCTCGGCCCTGAGCGACTTGCGTGGCCAGTTCCAGCGTCAAGCCGGCACCCATGTCAACCTGTCCTTCGACCTCGAAGCCGCGGATGCGAGCGGTG
>JANMUX010000076.1:0-9708 GCA_031392125.1 Acidobacteriota bacterium
CGGCACCGACACGGGTCCGCCCGCTCGCTTTCAGGGCTTCTTCGAACATCTCGAACTCGAGATGATGGTGGAGGCGGGGCTGACACCCATGCAGGCGCTGGTGTCGGCCACTGGCGACGCCGCTCGTTGCCATCAGCGCGCGGGTCAGTTCGGCACGCTCGCCGCCGGCGCGGCCGCCGACGTTTTAATACTGGGCGCCAACCCACTCGAGAACATCCGCAACACGCGCAGTATCGAGCAGGTGTGGATCAACGGCCGCAAGGCGTTCTAGCGCCGTGTGGCCGTACTTCTGCGGCCTATCGCGGCCGTCGCGCCGGCCCGTAAACTGGGCGCCCTGGCCGCGCGCCGGTCAGGCCGTTGGGGTCGAGTACCGGCACACCGTTCACTATGACGTGCTCGATGCCAGTGGAGTACTGGTGAGGGCGTTCGTAGGTGGCCCGGTCCTTGACAGTGGCCGGATTGAAGACGACCACATCGGCGAGCATGCCCGGCCGAATCAGGCCGCGATCGGTAATCCCCATTTGTGCGGCCGCAGCACCGGTCATTCGCCGCACGGCTTCGTTCAGCGTCAGAACGCGGTCCTCGCGAACGTATTTCGACAGCACGCGCGGGAAGGTGCCGTAGGCGCGCGGGTGCGGCGCGCCTTGCGACAGCACGCCTTCGGCGCGCACAGCCGACGAGTCGGTGCCAATGGTCACGCGCGTTGACGCCAGCCCGGTTGCCACGTCGGCTTCGCTCATCATGTGATACAGCGCGCCGATGCGGCCGCGGCTATCAATGAGCAATTGAAAATACACCTCCCACGGATCGGTTTTACGCTCTGCGGCGATCTCGGAAATGCGCTTGCCGATGACGCTCTGGTCCATCTCCGCCGGTGCGGATGCGACCTGGATGCCCTCGAACGTGGCCGCCAGCAGGAGGTTTTCCCAGCCGTCAATCTTGCTTTCGATTTCGGAACGCGCGCGGGTGCGCACCGCGGGGTCGTTCAGCCGCGCGAGCATCTTCTCGCGGCCGCCTTCCTGCACCCATAACGGCAGCGTTGCGGCCAGGCCGGTGCCACCAGCCGTGTAGGGATACATCGTCGCGGTTACCCGGACCCCAGACGCGTTGGCCTTCTCGATCTTGTCGAGCACTTCGGGCATACGGCCCCAGTTCGCCTTGGCGCCTACCTTCAGGTGAAAGATCACCACCGGCACGCTGGCGGCCCGGCCAATGCCGATCGCCTCGTCGAGCGCATTGAACAGGTTGAAGCTCTCGCCGCGAATGTGGCTGATGTAAATGCCGTTATGCCGAGCTACCACCTTCGCCATCGCGACCAGTTCATCGGTTTGTGCGAACGATCCGGGAACGTAGATCAACGCGCTCGAGAGCCCGAGCGCGCCATCCTGCATGGCCTGATCGACCATGGTCTCCATCCGCGTCAGCTCGGCAGCCGTCGGCGGACGGTTCTCGAGCCCGACGATGGTGCGTCGCACGGTAGTTGCGGGCACGAACGTGCCGAGATTGATGGTGGTGCCCCGTTGCCGGATTCGAGCGAAGTATTCAGTGAAGCTTGTCCAGTCGAACGGCACGCCAAATGGCGTCAACCCCTCGACGTCGGCGGTCTCCTTGGTCCAGAACGCCGGCGAACCGCCCTCGCCAATAATCTCGGTCGTAATGCCCTGGCGTAGGTGGCTCTCGCCGTTGCCGTCGGCAAGCAAGGTCGTCCCTGACTGCCCTTGCACATCGATGAACCCGGGCGCCACGACCAGGCCGGTCGCATCGATGACGCTGCCACTCTGGGCGGTCGAAAGATCGGCAAGCGCGACAATGCGGTCGCCGCTGATGCCGACATCGGCTCGCCGCGAAGGCCCGCCGTCGCCGGCCATGACCTCACCGCCGCGAATCACGATGTCGTAACGCACCGGTTGGGTGCAGCCCCACATGGTCAGGCACAACAACGCGGCCGACGGGACAACGCACGCGCGAATCGGGATCATCGCGGGCAACTATAATCGCTTCATCATTCCTACCCAAGCCACAGTCACCGCCTTTCTACCTTCTCGTCCATCTGGACCACGGGACCGCGGGCTCTTCACCGCCGACGAGTATCGGCAGGTGCGCGCTTTCTTCGGTGCGCGCCCTCAGTTGGCGCCCACGCCTGTTCACCACCTCCCTGCCCTCGCACTTGCACTCGGTGTGGGCGACGTAATGGTGAAGGATGAGACCGCTCGCTTTGGCCTGAACGCCTTCAAGCTGCTGGGCGCGCGTTTCGCCATCGAGACGTTGAAGGCCGAGGGCGCGCTCCCACCCGGGCACACAGTGGTGTGCGCCAGCGAAGGTAATCACGGCCGGGCAGTAGCCCGGGCCGCGCTCGAAGCCGGCTGCCAGGCGCGTGTCTACATGGCGGCCGACGCCGCCCAGGCTCGCGTCGACGCCATTGCTGATGAAGGCGCCACCGTCGTGCGGGTCGATGGCTCCTATGACGATGCCGTGCGGATGCTCAGTGCAGAAGCCGAGGCGCAGGGCTGGACGATCGTGTCAGACACTTCGTGGGAGGGCTACGAGCGCATCCCCCGCCTGATCATGCTCGGCTACACGCACATGATGGATGAGATCGCCGAGTCGAGCGACGCGGTGTTCGTGCAAGGTGGCGTCGGCGGCCTGCTGTGCGGCATTGCCAGCTGGTGCGGCTACCATGCGGCCGGCCGCGACGTCGTGTCGGTGGAGCCGACCACCGCCGCGTGCCTGCAGGCGTCGGCCCGCGCCGGCCGGCCGACCGCGGTGACAGGTCCCCTCAGCACCACCATGGCCGGCCTTCGCAACCGGGAGGTTTCGCCGCTGGCGTTCGAGCCCATTCGCCAGACGGTGTCGGCCTTTCTCGCGATTGACGATGTCTGGGCGCACGCCGCCATGAGAACGCTGGCGCATCCCGGGGGCCACGACCCGGTGGTGGCCGCCGGCGCGTCGGGCGCGGCCGCGCTCGGTGGCTTGCTGGCGCTTTGTGGCGACCCTGCGATGAACAAGGCGCGTGCGCGCCTCGCGCTTGGTCCGTCGGCTCGCGTGCTGGTTGTAGTCAGTGAGGGAGTGACCGACCCGGCACTGTGGACGGCGGTCACTGCATGAACCCGGCACGGCGAACGACAGGACTCGCGGCGCTGTTGTTATTCGCGGCATTGACGGTGTTGATGACGTGGCCCCAGGCCCGCTATCTCTCGACGCATGTGCCCGATGCCGATGACCCGCTGCTGAGCATCTGGCGGATTTCGTGGATCGCGCACATTCTCCCCACTCACCCGAGCGATCTCATGAACGGGAATATCTTCCATCCCGAACCGAGAACGCTGGCGTACTCAGACGCGGTGCTGATGCAAGGAATGGCGGCCACCCCGCTCATCTGGGCCGGGCTGTCGCCGATGGCCTCGTACAACCTCATCATCCTCGTTTCGATCGCGCTGTCGGGCTGGACCATGTTCTTGTATGCGCGACATCTGACGGACCGAACCACAGCGGCAGTGTTGGCAGGCATCGTCTTCGCGTTCGTGCCGTTCCGATTCGACCACCTGCATCACCTTGAACTGCAGGCCACGATGTTTCTGCCGCTGGCCCTGTTATGGATCGACCGCGCACTCGAGAGCGGCCACCGCCGCGACGTGTGGCTGGCGGTCACCGCGGTGGTAGCGCAAGTCTATTGCGGGATCTACTACGCGGTCTTCCTCGTCACGGCGCTGTTGCTGGTCATTCCACTTCGTTGGCGAAGCCTGCCACCCGAGTGGCGGGCCGGCCTGATTCGCACCGGCCTCGCCGCAGGTGCAGTGGGCGGCCTCGTCGTGTTGCCTTACCTGGCGATCTACGTCCTCAATCGCGGCAGCCTTGGCGATCGCCAGAACGTCGACATTCTGAATTACTCGGCGACAGTGTGGAACTACCTCGCGACTCCAAACGAGAACATCGTGCACGGCGGCTGGAGCGGCGGCCTCGGCCAGAACGAACGACGGCTCTTTCCGGGCATCATCGCCGTGTCGATTGCGGCGGTGGGCTTGGTCGGCATGGAACGGCGTCGCGTGACACTGCTGGTCGTGGGGCTGGTCGGGTTCGTCATCTCGCTCGGCCTGAACACGCCTTTCTACTCGATGCTCAGTTCAGTGCTGTTCATCTACAACGGGCTGCGCGCGCCGGCCCGGGGCAGCATCCTCGTATTTTTGGCGTTGGCAGGACTGGTCGCGTTTGGCTGGTCGCGACTCGAGGCTGCCTTGAAGCGGACGGCACCGGCGGTCACGGCGCTCGTTGGCGCTGCCATGCTGCTCGAATATTTCACGGTGCAATCCCACTGGTTTGTGGCCGGGCCGACGCCCCAGGTCTACACCTGGCTGGCCGGCCAACCCCGGTCGGTCGTCCTCGAGCTGCCGATTACCACGGCCGACCGCCTCGACCTGGTGCCCGACGGCGTTTACATGTTTCGCAGCGTCAACCACTGGCAGCCGATCCTGAACGGTTACAGCGGGTTTTTCCCGACGTCGTTCCTCGAATTGACCGAACGCATGAAGACCTTCCCAGGCAACACGTCAGTGGAGTACTTGAAGCAGCGTCAGGTGGATCTGGTGGTGATTCACGGTGGTCTCATGACGCCTGACGCCTTTGGAGCCGTCACGTCGACTTTGGTCAACCATCCCGATTTTGAGGCGAAAGCCCAGTTTGCCGAGCCTCGGGGCCAGGACATGGTGTTTCGCCTTCGGCGATAGCGCTACAGAGTCCCATCGACGGCTCCGGGCGTCCCACCTCCGAACACTCCGGCCGCCCCGCGATGGAACCTTCGAGCGTTAACTCTCGTTTTTCCAATATGTTGGCCGTTGCCCGCGGGCTGGCACAACCCTTGAGTAAGGAAAGCGAAAACCGGTGCCATCGTTTTTGGTGGTGATCACCGTCTAAGTAGGGCAACCACGACATGGACATTCAGCGTCCCGCATCAGTCGCACAAGGCAAGAAGCGCAAGCAGATCATGTTTGGCATCGTCGGCGTGCTTGTCGTCGGGCTCGTCTCGGTGGTCTTGGCCCGGCTCAAACCCGCGGCGCCCACAGTGGAACGCGCCACTGTCTGGGTCGACACCGTCAAGCGAGGACCCATGCTCCGCCAGGTGCGCGGCCTCGGTACGCTCGTTCCGGTAGACGAAGCCCGCCGCTGGGTGCCCGCCTCCACGCAAGGCCGCGTCGAGCGCATCGTGCTGCGACCGGGCGTGCAGGTGACGCCCGACACGGTGGTGCTCGAGTTGAGCGACCCGCAGGTGCAGCAGGCATTGAACGATGCCGACCAGCAGTTGCGCGCGTCTGAAGCGGACTTCAACAGCCTGAAGGCTCGGCTCGATGCCGAAACACTCAATCAGCGCGCGCAGGCCGCCATCGTCCGGGCCGACTTTCAGAATGCGCAGACCGAACGCGAAATGAATGAAGGCCTCTCGAAAGACGGCCTGGTGTCGAACCTGGTCCTGCGACAGTCGGTCGTGCGAGCCGAATCGCTGAAGACGCGCGACGGCATCGAGACGGATCGATTGAAGGTGTCCGATCAAAGCGCCCGGGCGCAGCTGCAATCAGCGCAGGCGCTGATCGATCAACGCAAGTCGAACCTGGCCCTGCGCCGTCAGCAGGTCGATCAGTTGCGGGTGCGCGCCGGCATGTCGGGTGTGCTCGAGCAGGTACCCGTGGAAGTGGGCCAGCAGGTCGCGCCTGGTACGAACCTGGTGCGGGTCGCCGATCCGACGCGCCTGAAGGCCGAGTTGCGGATTGCCGAGACCCAGGCCAAGGATCTCACCATCGGGCAGATTGCCCAGGTCGATACCCGCAACGGGATCATCCCCGGCAAGGTGATTCGCATAGACCCCGCGGCCACCAATGGCACTGTCACGGTGGACGTCGCGCTCGAAGGGCCGCTGCCGCGCGGCGCCCGTCCCGACTTGAGCGTGGACGGCACGATTGAACTGGAGCGCCTGGATAACGTCCTGTATGTTGGGCGCCCTGCATTCGGCCAGGAACAGAGCACGGTTGGCCTGTTCAAGCTCGATAAGAGCACGGGCGAGGCGTCGCGCTCGCAGGTGCAGCTGGGCCGCAGCTCCGTGAACACCATCGAGATTCTCAACGGCCTGGCGGAAGGCGACGAAGTCGTCCTGTCCGACATGTCGGCGTGGGATCAATTTGATCGCATTCGGTTACGGTAGTTTTCGGCAACTTAAGGAGTCTTCTGATGAACGCTTCCGCGCAGCCCCTGATTCGCCTGAATGGCATCAAGAAGGTGTTCTACACGGACGAAGTGGAAACCCATGCGCTGGCCGGTATCCACCTCGAGATCCAGCAGGGCGAGTATGTCGCCATTGCCGGACCATCGGGCTGCGGCAAGTCGACGCTGCTCGCCATTCTCGGCCTGCTCGACACCGCCAGCGAAGGCACCTACACCTTGAACGGCAACGAGGTCGCCAACCTGTCGCTGTCGGAGCGCGCGCGGGTACGCAACCGGGAGATCGGGTTCATCTTCCAGAGCTTTAACCTGATCGGCGACCTCACGGTCTTCGAGAACGTCGAGCTGCCGTTAATCTATCGCGGCATGAAGGCGGCCGAACGCCGCGAGCGCGCCAACGCGGCACTCGAACGGGTGGGCATGGCTCACCGCGCCAAGCACCTGCCCTCGCAGCTCTCGGGCGGTCAGCAACAGCGCGTCGCCGTGGCCCGCGCGGTCGGCGGGCAGCCCTCGATCCTGCTGGCCGACGAACCGACCGGCAACCTGGACTCCAAGAACGGTGAAGCCGTCATGGATCTGCTGCGCGAACTGCATCGTGGCGGTGCCACGATCTGCATGGTGACGCACGATCCGCGGTACGCCGCGCACGCCGACCGTGGCATTCACCTCTTCGACGGCCGCGTGGTCGAAGAGAACGTCGGAACTGTCGTTTAACGATCGGAGGCGCCAGTGGGCGTGCTGAGTCAGGATATTCGGTACGCCTTCCGCTCCTTTCGCCGCGCGCCGGGCTTTACGTTCGTCGCGCTGGTCACGCTCGCGCTCGGTATTGGCGGCACCACGGCCATCTTCAGCATCGTTGATGGCGTGGTGCTTCGCCCGCTCCCGTATCCACGCCCCGACCGCATACAGCGCATCGTCCGACTCACGGGACAGGGCGAAGACGGCTCGTTTGCCGCGGCAGATTTTCTGGACGTCAAACGGGACGCCTCGACCTTTGGCAGCATCGCCGGCTTCCGCGAGGACATCGTCGATCTGACGGGACGCGGCGAGCCGCTGCGGGTGCCGGGCGTGCAGACCACTGCCGCCTTTTTTGATGTCTTCATGGCGCCGCCTATCCTTGGCCGCGTGTATCGCGAGGCGACCGATCAGCCAGGCCATGCGGTCGCGGTCATCGGCGAGCGGATTTGGCGGCAGCAGTTTGGCAGCGACCCGGCGGCGGTGGGCACGAAGGTGCGCCTGAACGGCGCGCCGACGGAGATCATCGGCGTGGTCGACGACAGCTTCGGCCATCCCATGCGCGCCGATGTCTGGATGCTGTCGCCGTTGGCGGTGCCGGTATCCCCAATTCCTAATGTTGATGGCCTGGCAAGCCGCGACGTTCAGTACTTCATGGCAGTGGGCCGGTTGACCGACGGAGCCAGCAGCGTCGACGCGCGCGAACAGCTGAAGGCGGTCGGCGCCCGGCTGGCGCAGGAATTTCCTGACACCAATCGCGACGAATCGTTCGACGCGCGCCCGCTGGCAGAGTCGCTGGTGGCCGACGTTCGCGGTGCATTGCTCGTGATGTTGGGCGCCGTCGGCTTCGTGCTGCTGATCGCCTGCGCCAACGTGGCCGGCTTGCTGATGGCCCGAGGCGCGGCACGGCGCCGCGAACTGGCGGTACGGACGGCGCTCGGGGCGAACCGCGGCCGGCTGGTGCAGCAGTTGATGACTGAAAGCCTCGTGCTGGCCACCGTCGGTGGCGGCCTCGGCTTGTTGGTCGGCGCGTGGACGCTGACCGGACTCGTAGCGCTCGCGCCCGACAATATCCCGCGCCTCGCCGAAGTGAGCCTTGATTGGCGGGTTGCCCTGTTCACGCTGACGGCAACACTGGTCGTTGGTGTGCTGTTCGGCCTGACGCCCGCGATGCAGGCATCGCGGCCGGAACTGAACAGCGACCTCAAGGACGGCGGTCGGTCAGGCACCGCGCGCACCGGCGCCCGCAGCGTCATGGTGGTGGCACAAGTGGCGTTGGCCCTGGTGCTGCTGATTGGCGCGGGGCTGATGCTGACCAGCCTGTTCCGACTGCAAACGGTCGATCCCGGATTCCGGACCACGGAGCTGGTTTCGGTTGAGCTGCTGTTACCGCAGGCCCGTTACGACGAAGCGCGCCAACGGCAGTTTTATACGGGTGTCCTCGAGCGGCTGCACGCCAATCCGATCACGGCACAATCGGCCCTGCTGTTCCCCTTCCCGCTCGGCGGTTCCAACGCGCGTGCCGGATTCCAGGTTGAAGGACAACCGGAGAGAACTCGTTCGCAGCAGACCACGGCCGAACTGAACATGGTGTCGGCCGGCTACTTTCAAACCGCCGGCGTCCGGCTGGTCCAGGGCCGGGACTTCGCGGCTAGCGACGGCGCCGAAGCACCACCGGTGGCAATCGTGAACCAGGCGTCGCTCCGCGAGTTCGGCGGCCGCAACCCGATCGGCGCGCGCGTTAACCTCGGTTCGTGGGTCACCGTTGTCGGCGTGGTGTCCGACGCGCGGCGGGGGTCGCTGGACACGCCGCCGCAGCCGGCGATTTTCCTTCCTTACACGCAGTTCGTGATGCCGTACATGGGCGTGATGGTCAGGACCGCTGGCGGCGCCGGCGCCACTGCATCAATCGTCCGCGCCGCGGTGGCCGACCTCGATCCGGAGCTGCCGATCGGCGAGGTCCAGACCATCGAACAGCTGCTGAGCGAATCTACCGGACAGCCGCGCTTTCGATCCTTTTTGATCGCCAGCTTTGCCGGCCTCGCGCTGTTGCTGGCCGCGGTCGGAGTCTACGGCCTCATCAGCTTCACCGTTGCGCAGCGGGTATTCGAGATTGGCGTGCGACTGGCGCTCGGCGCCAACCCGTGGCAGGTATTTCGGCTAGTCATCGGCCAAGGGCTGCGGCTGGCGGTCGTCGGCATCGTGGTGGGGCTGGCCGTCGCGGTAGCTGCCACCCGCCTTGTCAGCGGCCTGCTATTCAACACCAGCACGACCGACCCGGTGATTTACGCTTCCCTCTCGCTGTTGCTGCTGACGATGGCGGCGTTGGCGTGTTATGTTCCGGCTAGGCGCGCCATGCGCGTCGACCCGATGACAGCACTCCGCAGCGAGTAACTTTTCGACTCCCGGTTTCCGGCTCCCGACTCCCGGTTCCCGAATCAAACATGATCAAACTGAACAACATCGAGAAATCCTACCGGCATGGCCTGTCTCAAACCTTCGTGCTGCGCCGCGTAAACGCCGAAATCAAGCAGGGCGACTTCGTGTCGATCATGGGACCGTCGGGAGCCGGCAAGAGCACGCTGCTGCACATCCTCGGCATGCACGACAGCGCCTGGACCGGCGAATACTGGCTGTTCGACGACCCGGTTCACCAGCTGTCGGCCAAAGACCGCATGCGCGTGCAGAAGCAGCATGTCGGCTTCGTGTTCCAGAGCTATCACCTGCTCGACAACCTCACGGTCTACGAGAACATCGACCTGCCGCTGT
>JANMUX010000083.1:0-17459 GCA_031392125.1 Acidobacteriota bacterium
CCGGCGCTACTTCCGGTCGAGCGAAGCGGCGCTGAGTGTCACCGCGCGCAGCGCCGACGGCACCGGGTCGGGATATTACGCTGGCGATCATTTCGACCTGGCACGCCACGACGCGAAACAGATTGCCGAGCAGGCGGTCGCCGACCTGCTCGGCTTCCTGACCAGCAGTTTCGATGCGCGAACTGCGGACGAGGGCCGCAGTGCCTTCTCGGGCAAGGACGGCAAGACGCGGGTCGGCGACGCCCTGTTCAACGAGCGGCTGAACATCTACAGCGACCCCCTGCATCCCGAGATTCCGGTCGCACCAAGCACCAACGAAGGCATTCCCGCCTCGCGGTTGTCGCTGATTAAGAACGGCGTGATTGATAACCTCGAGTAATCGCGGTTCTGGGCGCTCGAAAAGAATCGCGAGGCCTCGCCCGGGCCGGTGAACTACATCGTCGAAAGCTCGCAGCCGCCGACTTCGCTCGACGACATGATCAAGGGCATGGCGCGCGGCCTGGTGATCTCGCGATTCTGGTACGTGCGCCAGGTCGACCCGCGCAGCATCATGCTCACGGGGCTGACCCGCGACGGCCTGTGGTGGGTCGAGAAGGGCCGAATTCAGTATCCGGTTCGCAACTTGCGCTTCAACCAGAGCATGCTGGCAATGCTGGCGCCCTGGAATGTGGAGGCGATCGGCGCGCCGGAACGCCGGTCGCCGTGGATGGTGCCGGCCCTGAAGCTGTCGGGGTTCGCGTTCACGTCGATCTCGGATGCCATCTGAGGCAGCCGGGTAATGAAGGCGTAACCGCCGCTACTTCACCGCGAACAGGTGACGCTGCCCGCGGATCAGGATGACTCCGTCCGACGCGGCCGGCGTCGCCATCAGCGGCTCGCCCATGCGATTGGTGGCCAGCAGTTCGTAGACGGCTCCCGCCTTCACCACGAATACCTCGCCGTCCTCACTCGAGAAATAGACGCGGCCCCCGGCCGCGATCGGCGACGCGCTGAACGTACTGTTGGTGGTGCCAATCCGGTTCACGTACAGCTGCGCGCCCGTGCTGGCGTCATAGACAGTCAGCACCCCGCTGTCATTGCAGATATAAAGGTGATTGCCGTAAACCAACGGCGTCGGCGTATAGGGACTGCCACGCGGCTTGCGCCATGCCACGCTGCGGCTCGTCTCCTGCTCCGCCGGCACCGAGATGTCGCCGCTCCCCCCCGGCCGCACCACGTAGAACTCGCGTCCGCGCGGATTGCCTCCGGTGAGGTAGAACAGGTCGTTGGCAATCACCGGCGATGGCACCTTCACCTCGCTGCCGTCGCGCAGGCGCCACAGCTCCTTGCCAGTCAAGGGATCGTAGCCGCGGTAGTACTTGGAGCCGCTGGTCACCAGTTCCGTGCGCGTCTTGCCGCGATAGATCACCGGCGTGCTCCACGCCGGCAACTCGTCGCGCCTGCTTGTCCACGCGCGCGTGCCGTCCTTGAGATTGAATGCGACGATGAACGAGTCCTTCTGGATGTCGCACTGCAGGATGACCAGGCCCTGGTGGATGATGGGCGAACTGGCGAAGCCCCACGACAACTCGGGCTGCCCGGCGTAGCCGGGATCGAGAATGCCGAGGTCCTGTTTCCACAGCAGCGAACCCGCCATGTCGTAGGTGTAAAGGCCTTCCGATCCGAATGACACCACGACCACCTGGCCGTCGGTCACTGGCGTCGCGTTGGCCTGGGTTGCCTTGATGTGGCGCTTCACCTTCGGCACACCCTTGTGTGCGGTCCGCGACCACAGGACCGAGCCGCTGCGCTTGTCGAGGCTCACGACGCGCCATTCGTGGGCCGACTGATCCTGCGACGGTTCGATGTCGGCATCCTTGGGATTGTGGTTGGGATTGGCGGCGCCGCTAATGGCCAGCGTCAGAAAAATGCGATCGCCCCACACCACCGGACTGGAATGGCCAAGACCCGGGAGCGGCGTCTTCCAGAGGATGTTGCTGGAAGTCTCACCATCCCACTGGATGGGCAATGCCTGGCCGGCAATGCCAGAGCCGTTGGGGCCACGAAAGGTCGGCCAGTGCTGGGCGCGCGTTGGCGCGGCAGCGCTCGCGATGAAGCCCAGCGCCAGTAGCGGCAGCAGTCTGCGTGCGTTCATGCTGCTGTTATGCCTCACGGGCAGGCCTCGCGTCCCGATAGATCGTGCCGACGATCCGCGGTTTCTCCCGATCGCGGGGACCAATGCCGTGACGAGCAACGGCGCCCGGGGTTCTCGATCGGCAGCGGTCCCTTCGAAGGCGGTGCTTCTCCCACGTGGCAATCCGGAATAAACTCACCATCTGCTGGGGGCTGTGGTGGCACCTCTTTCATCAGAATTACAGATTGTTCTGATTTCATCGAGGATTGGTCACGCGATGTCTGAGTTGTGGGTCTTGGCGTTCGGTGCGGCGGTAGCAGGCTTGGTGCAGGGCATTTCGGGGTTTGCCTTCGCAATGGTAGCGATGGCGATCTGGGTGTGGGGCGTCGATCCCGCGCTCGCCGCCGTGATGGCGGTGTTCGGGGGCTGGACCGGGCAGGTCATCTCCGCAATCAGGGTTCGCCGCGGCTGGCATGTCTCGTTGTTATGGCCGTTCGTGCTGGGCAGCGCCATCGGCATCCCGATCGGCACCCGCCTGTTGCCGTTGCTCGATCCCAATCGCTTCAAGCTGGTGCTCGGCGCGATGCTGGTGGTGTGCTGCTCGGCCATGTTGGCGACAGCGCGGTTGCCGCGCATCACCCGGGGCGGCCGGGGGGCCGACGCCGGCGTCGGCCTGCTCGGCGGCGTGATGGCGCCGATGAGCGGCTTCAGCGGCCTGGCGCCCGCGTTGTGGTGCACGCTGCGCGGCTACACCAAGGACGAGCACCGGGCGGTACTGCAGAACTTCAACCTGATTGTGCTGTCGGCAACGCTGGCGTCGCTCGTGTGGTCGGGTCGCGCGCACGCGGGCCTTTTGCCGCAGATGGGTGTGGTCGCCGGCTCGCTGGTCATTCCGTCGGTGTGGGGGTCGAAAATCTACCTCGGCATGAGCCCCACCGCGTTTCGCAACGGCGTGTTGTGGCTGCTGGTGTTTGCCGGCGTCATGATGCTGGCGTCGTCACTCCGCAGCGTGATCGCCTAGCCGGCCAGCGCGCCGGTCGGTATACTCTGCGCGTCACGTAACCGGCGATCTCTGGAGGCGACATGTGTGACCAGGACCATTTTGACGACGACCTGAAAGACTACGTGGCCCGCGGTGCGGTGACACGGCGCGAATTCGGAGCGGTGACGCTTGGCGCCGGCATGGCGTTCCTGCTGCCGCGCGCGGCAAACGCGCAGGCGGTGCGTGAATCCGACGTCAAGGTAACAACGCCCGATGGCATGGCCGACTGCTACTTCGTGCACCCTGCCAGCGGCGCGCACGCCGGCGTCCTGATTTGGCCCGACATTCTTGGGCTGCGTCCGGCGTTCCGGCAGATGGGCAAGCGGCTCGCCGAATCAGGCTATTCCGTGTTGGTGGTCAACCCGTTCTATCGTCAGAAGGCCGCGCCGGTCGTGCCGGCCGGCGCCAGCTTCTCCGATCCCGAAATTCGCAAGGCTGTCATGCCGCTCGCCGGTGCGTTGAACGCGACCACGCACGTGACCGACGCCAAGGCCTTCACCTCGTTCCTGGATTCGCAGGCGGCCGTCGACAAGCGCAAGAAGATTGGCACCATGGGCTATTGCATGGGCGGCCCGATCACCATGCGAACGGCGGCTGCAGTGCCCGAGCGCGTCGGCGCAGGGGCGTCGTTTCATGGCGGCGGCCTGGTCACCAAGGACACCAACAGCCCGCATCTGCTGATCGCAGCGACCAAGGCGCAGTTCCTGTACGCGATTGCCGAGAACGATGACCAGCGGGAGCCGGAAACCAAGAACGTGCTGAAGGACACCTACGCCAAGGCCGGTCTCGCCGCGGAGATCGAAGTCTACGCCGGCGCCGCCCATGGCTGGTGCCCGCCGGATTCCGCGGTTTACAACGAGGCACAAGCCGAGAAGGCGTGGAGCCGGTTGCTGGCGCTGTTCGGCAAAGCGTTGGGGTAAGAGCGCGGCCAGCAAGGGGAACGGTTCTTGCTCGACAAAATGCATGAACCGAATAGCAATCCACACTGTCCTCTGCCTGGCTGCCTTCGTAGCCGGTTGCTCCAAGAGCACCCCGACCGCTCCGACGCCAATCGCGACGGTGCCAACTCCGGCGCCGGTAGCGCCAGCCCCGCCGCCAGCAGCGCCAACCATCTCGAGCGTCGCAGTGGTAGGCACCTCGAGCTTTACCGAGGCCGGTGTTCGGTCACAGTTCACGGCGCGTGCGACCCTGTCCGATGGCACGACCGAAGACCGTACGAGCACGGCGACCTGGCAAACGGACAACTCGACTGTGGCGACGGTGTCGCCTCAGGGCCTGGTGACCGTGCTTGCTTCAGGTGACACCGCGATCACTGCGACCGTCTCGAACGTTCGCGGAGCACTTGGCATTGCGGTGAGGATTGCCAACCGTACTCCTGACCCAACCGCCGGCCAGCGCATCCCCATGCCGAATGTGAGGGCGTTTATCGAGCAGTCCGCGAACGCGCGCCCCGACCTGATCGCGCAATCATGCCCGGGCGGGATCAAATACCAGAACAACCCGTGGCTGGACTACATGGTCGATCGGCTCCGCACGCTCGACACGCGTTGGGGCTACAACAGCAAGCCAACTCGCAATGCCGCAGACAATGGTGGTGTCCCGGTGATCGCGGCGGGCGACGAGGTCGCCTACCACTACGGCGCAGGTCCAGACCAGAACTCGCCTGACGTCTACCTGCTCGACCTGCTCGAAGGCCATTGCGGTTCGAGCCCGCGGCCGACGTATCGTGACTTCACCGGCGAAGAGCGCGGGATATGGACGGGCCTCGGCCGGCTTCGCTAACCGAGGTTACCGATCAAGGACAGCGCGAACCATCCCGCCCAGCGCCTCTGCCGTGAACGGTTTGTGCAGGAAGGCAATGCCGGGATTGAGGACCCCGTGTTGCACGATAGCTTCATCGGTGTAGCCCGACATGTAGATGACCTTGAGCTCCGGCCGTCCAGCCAGCAACGTTGCGGTCAACTCCGGGCCGTTGCCACCTGGCATCACGACATCGGTCAGTAGCAAATCGACGTCTGGATGGGCCTCGAAGAGCTTGATCGCCTGGCCGGCATTCGCGGCGCTCATCACGGTGTAGCCGAGCCGCTCGAGCAATGTCGTGATGAGCGTTCGCAGGCCGTCCGCATCTTCGACCACGATAATGGACTCGCCGCCGGCACGGGCGCGAGCGGTGGGTGGCGGCGGCTCGACGGCGGCCTCAACTCCCTCCGCGCGGGGGAGATAAATGCGGAACGACGTCCCCTTACCGAGTTCACTGGCAACATCGATGCTGCCGCCGTTCTGAGACACGACACCGTGAACCATGGCGAGCCCGAGTCCGGTACCACTGCCGACTTCCTTGGTGGTGAAGAACGGCTCGAACAGGCGCGCCTTGACCTCGGGCGTCATGCCCTCTCCGGTATCGCTGATCGCGAGCGAGATGTAGGGACCTGCGGCGACTCCCAGGTGCGCATTTGCATAGTCGCGACCGAGCACAACGCTGCTGACCTCGATCGACAGGATCCCGCCCTTCGGCATGGCATCGCGCGCGTTCACCGCGAGGTTGACGATCAGCTGTTCGATTTGACCCCGATCGGCCGTGACCTGCGCCGGTTCGGGCCGGAGGCTGATCACGACCTCGACGTCTTCGCGAATCAGGCGACTCAACATGGGCCGCATGCCGTCCATGACGACGTTGAGGTCGAGCAGGGTTGGCGAGATGATCTCCTTCCGGCTGAAGGCCAGCAACTGGCGCGTGAGCCCGGCAGCACTGAACCCGGCTTGCTGAATTTGCAGCAGGCCGGGGAGGCACTCGTTGGTCCGCGCCAGGTCCTCGATCATCATTTCGCAGTAGCCGAGAATGACCGTCAGCAGGTTGTTGAAGTCGTGAGCGACGCCGCCGGCCAGCTGCCCGATCGCTTCCATCTTCTGCGCCTGCTGCAGCTGCTGCTCCTGGTTGCGCCGCTCGGTGGCGTCCTGCGAGATTCCGATGCCACGGATTCGCTCGCCGTGCTCGTCCAACACGAGGTGGCCCGCGCCGTTCAACCAGCGAACGTTGCCGTCAGGCCAGATCACCCGGTGTTGAAACGTGAAGTCGGTGCCTGATTGTCTGGCCGTCGCTACGGCCTCGAGCACCGCCCCCCGATCGTCGGGATGGATCAGCTCGATGAATGCGTCAAAAGTCCCGGCAAACGTGCCAGGTTGCAGGCCATACTGGGCTTCGAGAACCTCGGACCACTGCAGCACCCCGGTGGTGAAGTCCATGTCCCAGATCCCCACCTTGGCGCTTTGCAGCGCAAACCGCATGCGCTCCTCCGCAGCACGCAGCGCCGCCACCGCCTTGTTGCGCTCGGTGATGTCGCGGGCGATCGCCGAGACGCTGATCACGCGCCCAGTGGAGTCGGTCATTGGCGAGAGCGTGAGCGAAATGTCAATCAGCGAACCGTCCTTCCGGATTCGCTGCGTTTCGAATGGCGCGCCGGCCTCGCCGCGTGAGGCTTTGTCCATCATCGGTTGCAGCCCGCCGGCCTTCGCGGCTGGCACCAGCAAGTTCTTCTGGCGGCCAATCACTTCACTGGCGGCATAGCCGTAGAGCCGCTCGGCGCCCGCATTCCAGGTCAAGATCACGTCGTCGAGCCCGACGCTGAAAATTGCATCGTCGGATGAATCGACGATGGCCGCGAGACGCGCGCGCGTTTCATCCGCCCGTTTTCGGGCCGTGATGTCGCGCAAGACCCCGGTGAAGATGGGCGCGTGCTCAGAGTGGATGGCCGTGATCGTCAGCTCCACGGGCAGCTCCGAGCCATCTGCTCGCATGGCGGTAATCTCGGTGACCGTGCCCAGGAAAGGGGCGCGGCCGGTTGAGAGGTAGCGCGCGAGGCCGTCGGCATGCACGTGACGGAATGCCGGCGGGATGATTAGCTCGCCCAACGGACGGCCAATCGCCTCGGCCTTGGTATAGCCAAACGTTCGCTCAGCCGCGGTGTTGAACTCGATTACGATGCCGCCGGCATCCATGGTGATAATGCAATCGAGCACCGAGTCCAGGATCGCTGCCTTCCGTCTCTCGCTTTGTGCCAACGCGATTTCGGCGCGCTTGCGCGTGAGCCGCGTCTGGGCCTCATCGATCGCCCGGCGCACCGCCGGCGCCAGGCGGTCCAGGCGACCCTTGAGCAGGTAGTCGGTGGCACCGAACTGCAGGCACTTGACCGCTTCTTCTTCGCTCACTGTGCCCGATACCAGGATCACCGGCACGTCCGGCTGCATCGCTTGCGAACGCTTCAGCGCGCTGATCCCGTCGTAGCCGGGCAAGTTGTAGTCAGAGATGATCAGGTCGAAGGTCTCTTCCGACAGCGCGGCTTCGAAGCCGGCCTTGCCATTCGCGAGGCGGAACTCGCACTGGAGGCCGTCACTCGCCAGCCGCTCGTGAATCAGCTCCGCGTCGCGCGGCCGGTCTTCCAGGTGCAGCACCTTGAGCGGACGTGTCATGGCCCCGTGTCTCCTGGCACTTCGTTGATGCCCGCCCAGAACCCGCCGACCTGTTTGACCGCTTCAACAAAGTCCTGGAACTTCAGCGGTTTCACGACGTAGGCATTGACGCCGAACTGATAGCTCTGCAGCAGGTCCTGCTCCTGCCGCGACGAGGTCATCATGACCACCGGGATCATCTGCAGCGCAGGATCCGCCTTGATTCGACGCAGCACTTCCAGGCCGTCAACCTTGGGCAGCTTCAGGTCGAGCAGTATGAGGGCGGGCTGCTCGTCGACGCGGCCGGCGAACTCGCCCCGCCGGTACAGATAGTCGAGGGCGTCGGCGCCGTCCCGGACGTGAGTGACGACATTGACGACCTGGTGCGTGGAGAGCGCGTCGAGAATCAGCTCGGCATCGCGAGGGCTGTCCTCGACGAGGAGAATCCGCTTCCCTGCTGTCATGCGCTGGCCTCCGCGCCCGGCGTCGGCTCGAGCGTGAAATAGATGGTGGCCCCGTGACCCAACGCGCCCTCGGCCCACACCCGTCCGCCGTGGCGGTTAATGATCCGCCGGACGGTCGCGAGGCCAATGCCGGTGCCCTCGAATTCCTCGGCTCGATGCAGGCGTTGAAAGACGCCGAACAGCTTGTTCGAGTACTCCATGTCGAAGCCGACGCCGTCGTCGCGAACGAAGATGATGATCCGCCCGGCTTCCTGACCGGCGCAGCCGATCTCAATGGTCGCCGGATCGCGCGTGCGGCTGTACTTGATGGCGTTGTCGATGAGATTGGTGAGCACCTGCTTCAGTAGTGACGGGTCGCCCACCACCTGGGGTAGCGGTGCCAGCTTCCAGATCAGGTTGCGTCCGCTGGTTGCCATCTCCAGCCCACGGATCACGGTAGCGACCAAGCCGCCCAGCGCCACAGATTGGCTGTGGATTTCGGCCCGGCCGACGCGCGAGAAATCCAGCAGGTCATCAATCAGCTCGCCCATCTCGACACTGGCGTCGGTAATGATCTTCAGGTAACGAGTCGCCTTGTCCGACAGCTGGCCCTCAGTGGCCGCGCGCAACATCTCGACGTAACCGTGAACGTGCCGGAGCGGCGCGCGCAGGTCGTGCGACACCGAATAGCTGAAGGCCTCGAGTTCCTGGTTGACGAGCCCCAGCGCCCTGGCATGCTCGGCGTCGTGCTCGCGTTGCGCCTCGTTCTGCCGCACGGTGTGCTCGACGCGCTTTAACTCCGCTTCGATGGCCCTGCGCGCGGTGTTGTCGGTGCCGATCAACAGGTAGCCGATGATCGCGTCTTGCGGATCGCGGAGAGCCGTGACCGAGACGACCGCGGGAAAACGGGTGCCATCCTTGCGGATGTAGGTCAACTCGTAGATGTCCTCGATGCCGCGCGAGGCCTTGAACACCAGCGCCTCGAAGCCGGGCGTAATGGGCGTGCCAAGCTCGAGGCTGAGCGCCGTGGCCCGGGCAATCACCTCCTGCGGATCCGAGATGTCGGCGGGGGTGATCTTGTTCATCACATCGATCGCCGCGTAGCCCAGCATGCGCTCGGCGCCGACGTTGAAGATTTGGATGACGCCCCTGGCGTCGGTGGCGATGCTCGAGAAATTGGCGCTGTTGAAGATGGCGCTCTGCAGGGCACCGGCCTTGACCAGCGCCTCTTCGGCCAGCTTGCGCGCCGTCACGTCGGTGCGCACCGAGATGTAACGCTTCGTGGCGCCGTCCTCGCTCTTGAACGGCGCGATGATGCTGTCAACCCAGTAGAATGAGCCGTCCTTCGAGCGATTGCAGATTTCACCGCGCCACGGTTGACCCGAGGAAATCGTGCGCCACATTTCCTTCCAGAACGCCGGGCTCTGAACTCCCGAATTGACAATGCGGTGGGTCTGCCCCAGCAGTTCTTCGCGCCGGTAACCGGAAATCTTGCAGAAGCCGTCGTTGGCATCGACGATCACGCCGGCGCGGTCGGTCACCGAGACGATCGAATGCAGGTGAATGGTGCGCAGCAGCGCGTAGTTCTCGAGCAGCGCTTCCTCGGCGTGCTTGCGGGCGGTATTGTCGGTGCCAATGAGGAGGTAACCGATGATGGCGCCGTCGGGCTCGCGCAGGGCGGTGACCGACACGACCGCGGGAAACCGGCTGCCGTCTTTCCGGATATAGGTGAGCTGGTAAATGTCTTCAATTCCACGCGAGGCCTTGAATACCAGCGCATCGAATCCCGGGGCGATCGAGGTGCCCAGCTCGAGGCTCAGCGCTGTGGCCCGCGCAATGACTTCGGCGGGGTCCGAGATGTCCGCCGGCGTGATGGTATTGACGACTTCGACCGCGGCGTAGCCGAGCATCCGCTCAGCGCCCACGTTGAAGATCTGGATCACGCCTTTGGCGTCGGTCGCGATGCTCGAGAAGTTCGCGCTGTTGAAGATCGCACGCTGCAAGGCGTCGTTCTTCAGCAGAGCTTCTTCGCTCCCGGCGGTGGCCTTGGCAGCGACGATCTGATCGATTTTCTCCGTCCGAATCCAGACGCTTTAACGGTGGCCGGCGAAGGGGGGCGAGTTGCGTCCGGTTACAACTTAGACGCTCCGCAACCGGGCGTCTGTGTCGTTTTGCACAGCCCGGTCGCCCTGGCTGAACACGACGGAGTAGTCGCTCGATCTTCTGAGATCATGATTGGTGGATGAGAACACTCCTGGTACTCAGGCACGCCAAATCAAGCTGGAGCGACAGCTCCGTTGCCGATCATCTTCGGCCGTTGAACGATCGCGGCGAGCGCGATGCGCCGCGGGTTGGGCAACTGCTACGTCATCGGCGATTGACGCCTGACCTGATCATCAGCTCGGACGCGGAAAGGGCGCAGATGACCGCCGAGGCATCGGCCAAAGCGGCCGGTTATGTGGGAGAGATTCGGCTCGACCATCGTCTGTATCTGGCTGCGCCAGGGGAGATTCTGGCGGTGCTGCGCGGCGTGGATGAGGGCGCCGGCATCGTGATGGTCGTCGGTCACAATCCCGGCCTGGAGGGGTTGGTCGGTCAGTTGACCGGTGAGCCAGCTTACTTGCCGACCGCCACCTTGGCGCACATTGTCCTGCCGATCGATCGGTGGCGCGATCTCGACGAATCGACACTCGGGCGGCTCGAGAACATCTGGCAGCCCAAGGACTCTATGCCCTGACCGGGCTCAAATTCTCATCGCGTGCCCGGGGTCGATCAGTGCGGCGCGCCGCGCCGGCAGCCAGCTGGCGGCCACCACCACCAGAAATAGCACGACGGCGGCGGTCACGAGAGTCGCCGGATCCTGCGGGGCCACACCAAACAGCAGCGTGCGCGCAAAACGGCTGCCGGCCGCCGCACCAATCATTCCGATCGTGCCGCCGGCGACGGCAAATGCCAGGGACTCCATCACGATCGAGCCAGCGATGCGCCGCGGTGACGCCCCGAGCGCCATCCGCAGCGCAATTTCACGACGCCGCTGCACCACGGTGTAAGCGAGCAGGGCGTAGACACCACCAGCGGCGGTCATGAGCCCCCCGACCGCGAACAGCGTGATCAGCAGCATGGCGAATCGATCGAGCTGAACGGCATCGCCGAGCAACTGCTCCATCGTGGTCACCGAGTGGACGGGCTGATCGGGATCGACACCGAGTGCAGAGGCGCGCGCCGCCTGGGCCACGGCCATCGGATCCATGGTCGTCCGGGCGATCACGTTCAAGACGAGGTAGGGATTCTGCGCGTGCGGAATGAAGATCTCGGGCACCGGCTCACTGCGCGGTCCGTCGTGGCGATCGTCACGCACCACTCCGACCACTTGATAGGGGTAGGGCCCGCGCTGGTAGTCGAGAATCAGGTTGCGGCCGATCGGGTTCTCGTTGCCCCACGCGCTGCTGGCGAGCTTTTGATTGATGACCACCACCCGGGGCGCGTCAGCCTCGTCACCGTCGCTGAACTCGCGGCCAGCAATCACCGGGAGGCCCAACGTGCCGAAGTATCCAGGGGTCGCCATCCGGATGCTGGCGTCGGTCTTGCGTTCAGGGCCGGCATGCTCGGGCCAGTACGGGCGGGTGAACTCGGAGCCGATCGTGCTCATCGGCAACGACGTCACAGCGGCCACGGACTCAATCGCGGGAACCTCGCGAAGCGAGGTCAGCACGCGGCGATAGTAATCGGATGTCTGCGCGCCGGTGCGATAGCGCGCGGCGTCTGGCGTGATGCGCAAGACCAGCAGGTTGCTCGTCTCGAAGCCGACGTCGACCCGTCGCAATTCCGCAAAGGTCCGGGCCAACAACCCGGCGCCGACGAGCAACATGACCGCGGCCGCAATCTCGGCCACCACCAGTCCGCCGCGCAGCCGGCCAGATGTACTGGCCGAAACGGCGACCCCGTCCTTGAGCGCGCCGGCAATCGGTGTCCGGCTGGCGCGAAAGGTCGGCACAGCGTTGCCGATCGCAGTGACCAGCAGCGCCAGGACGGCAGCAAAGGTGGCGACGCGCGCGTTCATCGCCACTTCGTGCATGCGGGGAATGCCGTCGGGAGCGATTGACAGGGCCGCGTTCACCCACCACGTGGTGAGCAGGAGGGCGATAACGATCGTGACGATCGCGCTCAACACGCTTTCCGCGATCAACTGACGCGTGACGCGGGTCCCGCGCGCGCCGAGCGCCAGCCGGATCGCAATCTCCCTGGCGCGGGCCACCCCGCGCGCGATGGCCAGGCTGGCGACATTGGCGCAGAGCAGTAACAGCAGGCAGAACATCGCCGCAAAAACCAGCAGCAATTCCAGTCGGCTGGTGCGGGCGATTTCATCGGCGAGCGGGACCAGCCGAACGCCCCACCCGGCGTTGGTCTCCGGATGTTCAGTCGCAATGCCACTGGCCAGTGTCTGCATCCTCGCCTCGGCCCCTTCGATCGACATCCCCGTTTTCATGCGGCCCACGACCCGCAAGAACCGGGCGTCGCGAGGCGACCCTTGCGGAAAACGCGGTCCACGGTACGAGGTCTGCATGTCCCACGGCGCCCAAAAGGCCGCCTTGGCGTCGGGCACCGCGAAATCCTCGGGCATGACACCAATCACGCTCCACTCGCGGCCTTCGACCGAGACAGTCCGGCCAACAAGGTGAGGGTCGGCGCCCAGGCTCTGCCAGAGGTGATGACTCAGCACGATCACGGGTTCGCCGCTCGACGCCTGCCGCGATGTGATGGACGCCGCGCCCTCGAATTCGCGCGCATCAAAGGTGCGCCCCAGCAGGGGTTGGCGACGATACACGTCGAAGAAACCGCGCGTTACATGAACGCCCGCGACCGGTGTGCCGCCATCGCCTGCCCGGAGGGTGGCGGACACCGTCATCATGGCGGTGATGGCATCGAAGGCATCGTTGCGATCGAGCCAATCGAGAATATTGCCCGGGGACGCGCCCTCGCGCAGGCGGTCCTGGCTGACATTCGATTCGAACATCATTACCAGCCGGTCAGGCTCGTCATACGGAAGAGGTCGGAGCAGCGCGGCGTCCACAAACGCGAACAGCGTGGTGGTTGCCGCGACACCGAGCCCGAGGAGCAGCGAAATGCCGAGTGTGACGGCCGGCGCTCGAACCACCGACCTCAAGGCCTGGGCGAGATCGTGCCGGGCGCCGACGAACACCAGGTCCCAGAGCAGCGCGAACCAGGTCATCACGAGGTGCACCCGTCCCCGCGCGCGAGCGTCGGCGAGCATTCTTTTGCCATCTTCGCGGATCGCACGCCGATCGCTGGTCATGCGCGGACCTTTCGCAACGCACGGCTTGCCCGCGCGTGATGGACGATGGCCTCGAGCCGCCGGACCTCGGCATCGAGGACGCGTTTGCCATGTAGGGTGAGGGCGAAATAGCGACGCCGCTCGTCGTCTTCGGCGGCGGCGGGCCGCTTGTCCGACTCGAGGATCAGATCGGCCTTCTCGAGTTCCCGAAGCAACCCGTACAGTGCCGCGGGCCACAGGCGTACCTGGCCGTCGGTCCGCTCCAGGACCTCCTGCATGATGCTGTAGCCATGCCGGGGACCATCGGCCACCGCCAGCAGGATGTGCAGCACCTTGGGTTTGAGCGGCAGCAGCAGGCCGACGTCTCGAGGCTTGTCAGGCACGGGCGAATATATATATCAAAGTGTTTATAGTCGTCAACCGGACCCGTATCGGAATTGCACGGGCGTGTAGAAATTCCTACATCGACCGGCCGCGAGCCGTGGGTTGACGCAAGGCGTCAGCCGCCGACGAGTCGCCACGGGGCTTGGCAGCACAATTGCTTAGCCCGGGACAACACCCCGGAAAGCCCGATCGGATGCAGTTGAAGAGCCCAAGTCTGTCCACCGATTCGCGCGAGGCATTTTGTCTCGCGTTGAAAACCGCCCGCGAGCGTAAGGGGATCACGCTCGACGAGATCGCAGCGGCAACGAAGATTCCGGCCTCCCTGTTTGCGGCGCTCGAGCGCAATGACCTCAGGCACTGGCCCGAGGGCCTCTTCAAGCGGTCGTTCTTCCGCGATTACGTCAGCATGATCGGCGTGCCGGTATCTGAAGCGTGCGGTGAATTCGTCCGTTTGTTCATCGCCGACAGTGATGCCGAGGCCACTACGGCAGAGGTTTCGGCTCCCCCGCGCTGGGCCGTCATCGATTCGTTCTGGCGGGGCCGCGCCGCCATTGATGCGGCGTGGACGCGTGGCTCGGCGTTGATCGCGCGGCTGCTCCCGCCTGCGAATGACGCCGACGCCGGGCCGGCCGAGGAGCCAGGGCGTCGCCCGTGGGTTACCGACGCCCGCCGCGTTGGTCCCGCGCGTTCAAGGGGCTTCCGGGTTCGCGTGAAGCTGCCGCGATAACCACGCCATCTGAAAGTGCAGCTCCCTACCCAGGCGAGCGGCAATTCCGGCCACACCGCTGGTTGCGAAGCAGCTCGTTTCTCCCGTACGCTAGCCTTCCAATGCGCACCGACGAGTTGACGCGGACACTCGAGAATCTGTTTGGCGAGCTGATGCACGGCGTGTCGGGCAAGGGAGGCTTCATGCTCAACGTGGGTGATCGCGGGCTGCTGCGATCACTCGAGCGGCTGTCGCCGGCCGAGGCCTCGGCGCTGACGCGCACAGGCTCTTCAATCGCCGCGCACGTTGACCACGTCCGATATGGCCTGTCGTTATTGAATCGCTGGAGCCTGGGTGAAGACCCCTTCGGCGACGCCAATTGGACCGAAAGCTGGACCAGGACCAGCGTGACCGATGCGGAATGGGAGGCGCTGCGCATTCAACTCCGAGACGAGGCCGCACGGTGGCTGGTCGTCTTGCGAACGCCGCGGTCGGTCGAGGGCATCGAGTTGAGCGGCATGATTGGCAGCATCGCTCACCTTGCCTATCACATGGGTGCGATCCGCCAGATCAATACCACCGCCCGCGGCCCTGCTGAAGGCGAACGCTGAACCCACGTCACACCGCCGCAAGCGTCACCAGTTGCCCGCTGTCATCTTTGTCCGGCGTCGGAGCTCCGCCTCGGTCGGTTCCGCCATGGCGAATGAGCCGGTCTTGAGCACACCGGCCGGTTCATAGGTCGCCATCGTCATGCCGCCCGCCGTCAGCCGATGCTCGATGAGCTTGAGGGTTCCTGCGGGCACTCCGTCGCCGAATAGCCGCTTGCCCGCACCGAGCGTGATGGGCGCGATCATCAGCACCAGCCGATCGAGCAATCCGCGAGTTAGCAGCTGCGGATATATCGTCGAGCTGCCCTGAATGACCAGGTCGGGACCGTCCTGGGCCTTCAGCTTCGCCAGCGCATCGAGGTCGGCGAGGCGATGGCTGCCCTTCCAGTCGAGCGGCGCGTCCGATCGTGTCAGCACGTACTTCTGCGCCTTGGCGAACTTTGCCGCGACGGGGTCGTCGTCCGGCATGAATGGCCAGAACGCGGCGAAGATGTCGTAGGTGCGACGCCCGAGCAGCAGGTCGAAGTCGCCCGCGAACAGCGTGTCCACCTGATGCCCGACCGCTTCGTCGAACACCGGCTGCATCCAGCCGCCGCGCGCGAAGCCGCCGGTCGTGTCCTCATCGGGCCCGCCCGGGCCCTGTACGACGCCGTCGAGCGAAATGAAGGCGCCGCCGATCACCTTACGCATGGCTCGTCTCGCCTTTCACGGCAGCCTCGATCGTGGCGACGTCGATCTTGCCCATCGTCATCATCGCCTCGAAGGCGCGCTTAGCGACGCCGCCGCCCTGGGCGAGTGCGTCGGTCAGCGCCCGCGGCGTGATCTGCCACGACAGGCCCCATTTGTCCTTGCACCAGCCACACTGGCTTGCCGCGCCGCCGTTATCGACGATCGCGTGCCAGTACTTGTCGGTCTCGGCCTGGTCGTCGGTCGCTATCTGGAACGAGAACGCCTCGCTGTGCTTGACCTCGGGCCCGCCGTTCAGGCCCATGCAGGGGACACCGCACACCGTGAAGTCGACGGTCAGCACGTCGCCCGCCTTGCCGGAAGGATAGTCGCTTGGCGCACGATGAACCGCAGCGACCTTGCTGTCGGGGAAGGTCCGGGCGTAGAAGCGCGCGGCTTCCTCGGCATCGTTGTCGTACCACAGACAAAGCGTGTTCTTGTTCATCGGTTTCTCCCAATCGTCTTCTCTGTCATTGCTCCCCACGGCCGCTGGATCAGTGCCTACGGCTGAAGGCTGAGCGACCTGTCGCCGCTGTCGGGGTGAAAGGGAACCGACCCGTGGTCATGCTTGATGAGCCGAAGGAAGAGTTCGCCTGAGCAGCTCGGGGATCGGTGAAGGTGTTCGATCACCTGATCCGGACGGACCGAACGTCACGAAGTGTGGCGACGACAAGCGTGAAGTGTCAAGCTCATCCCGCGCGATTCTCAGGATTATCGTTGGTCGTCTCCCGTTGTCAGCGGTGGGCAGTCGGGCCTGGCGAACAACCACCTCCGCCTTGTGGCAAATGATCGGATGGCCGGGGATGTGATCAGGTTGGCCGTAGCTGCGTAATCTCGCGAGTCACCTGATAGCATTACGCCCTCGATGAAATACGCACTCGTCGTCACTGCCCTGCTGGCGTCGGTGACCATCGCCGCCGGCCGGCAGCCGCAATTCAAGTCCGGCGTTGCAGTGGTTTATCTCGATGTCACCGTCCAGGCGCCGGATGGTTCGGTCGTTCGCGGTCTGGCGAAAGATGACTTTCTGATCTACGACGAAGAGGTGCCCCAAGACGTCGCCGTCTTCTCCGCCGAGCCGGCGCCGATTAGTGTCGGTGTCTTGATTGACACGAGCGGCAGCATGACCGGTGAACGCATGGCCGCGGCGATTCGCGCCGCTGACGCGCTCGGCCACTCGCTGCAACCCGGCGACCGATGGAGCATCTCCACCTTCGACAGCACCCGGCGCACGATGATCACCTGGCGCCCGTACAATCCGGGCATCGTGAACTCACTGAGAGCGATGCCGACCACTGGCAGCACGGAACTGTTCAAGGCGGTAACGGAAATGGTGCCCTACATGAAGGAAACGCCGCATCGCAAGCGGGCGCTGCTGCTGATGACCGACGGCATCGACAACTCGATCATTGCCGCCAGCCGCGACGGCCGGGGCGATCCCTTCGAAGCACCCGGCCCGCTCGAAAGTTCTGGCAAGGCCCAGGCCGCGCTGCGCGCAGGCGAAGTGCTGCTCTACGCGCTCGGCATCAACGTGGCGGGGCGAGCAGGCGCCGTGCACGTGCCGTCACTGCAACGACTCGCCGAACCCACGGGCGGGTCCGTCATCATTGGGTCGACGATTCGTGAGGTGGAAGCGGCGGCGCAGCGGGTGGCCGAAGAACTGCGGCAGCAGTACACCCTGGGGTTCTATCCGCAGAACGC
>JANMUX010000109.1:0-2806 GCA_031392125.1 Acidobacteriota bacterium
CCACGCCATCACATGGGCCAGCACGCCGCGGCGGTGTCGATAGCGGCTCACTGCGTCGCTCAGACGCAAGACTCGCCGCGTGATCGACCCTTCGTGGCGCCCGGCCGGCACCACCCAGCGAATCCATTGGTCGGCCCAGAATGCGGCCACGCACGCGCCGGCTATGACCGCGACGGCGGCCGGCAATCGCCAGTCGCCCGACTCGTCCGGGGTCCACGCGATCACGCCGATCATCCCGATCGACACGAGGGCGAGGACGCCAAGGATGCGATCGACGGCGACCGAGGCCAGCGCCTCGCTGCCCGTGGTGGATTCTCGGGCCAGGCCATACGCCCGGGCGACGTCGCCGCCCACGCCGGCAGGCAGAAAGCTGCCCACAAAGGAACTGACCAGGAACAGCCGCGACGCGCTGCGTACGGAAATCGCGATGCCGCTGGCGCGCAGCAGCAGGACCCAGCGCAGGATCATCACCGCGCGATCAACCGCGACCAGCACGAGGACCGCCGCGAGATGGGGAAGGCTGAGCGCGGCCATGGCGCGCGCCGCCTCGGTCATGTCGATCCGGCTGGCAAGATAGGTCAAGATGGCCGCCGTAACGACCAGCCGAATGAGGGTGGAGCTCGCGGCGCGACCGAGGAAGTCTTGCAGGCGCGTCACCGCGCCGGCCGCCCCGCGGAGCGGGGCAAGACGAAATAGCCCCGGGCGAAGCGGAGCGCCAGAATCATCGCGAAGCGTCGCCCGGTTTCCTGGCGACGAACGTCAGGGTCTCGAACAGGTTCTTGCGCACCTTGAACAACAGGTCTTCGGTGCCGGTGCGTCGCGACAAGGTATTCAGTCCCGGTAAGTTGGTGAGCAGGGCAGCGCCGGCGAGCAGATCACGCGAGATGCCGGTGGCCATGCCAATGGCCCGCTCGACGTGACGAATTTCGAATCCGCCGTCGACCAGGAGCTGCTTGACGCGCCGCTCGGTCGTCACAAAATTGTGGGTGTAGTCGACGTCCCAGAAAAACGTGCGTTCCTTGAGGTAATCGGGTACGACGACGAAAAACGTTCCACCTGGGCGCAGGGCGCGCAGAGCTTCTGCCGTGAACTGGCGGGCGGTGTCGATACCGCTCATGTGCTCGAGTACCTGGTCGGCGTAAACCACGTCGGTGCTCGAATCGGCCACCGGGATTGGCGGTGCCCAGGACTCGACTACGGTCAGCCCTTTCGCCCGCAATACCTCGATCAGAATTTCACTGGCCTCGATCGCGGTGTACTGCCAGCCGGCGCCCACCGCCCGCTCCGCGAAGGTCCCGTGACCGGGTCCCACCTCGACCATTGTGCCCGGTGGTTCGGCGAAGCGATGAAGCAGTTGCAAGCGGTGCTGTTCGATTCGGCCGCGGCGGGCTCCACCGTAACCGGTCAGCTTCTTTTCAGAGAACGACTTGTAAAAGGTCGATGCTTCAGCCAAACGACAGGATTGTACAGGAACAGCACGTGTGAGGGGTCGACCACAGCCGCGCTGGTCGCCGAATCTGCTCACAACAATTGCAGTTAACCCCCGCAGCCGGTTATAGTAAGCGGCAGCATGAATATCTACCGACGTCTTGTTCGACCAGCCGTTTTCGCGGCCTTCTGTGCCGCAACTCTCGCCGCTTGCGAAGGGGGGATGTCGACGCCCGTTTCGCCATCTGCGACGACCGGTGCCTCAGCCAATTTGAACTCTGATGGTTCAAACCTGAAGGCCACGGCTCCGAACGGCGTCTTCCCATTTGCGGATGCGACCAACATTCCGGTCGAAGCTATCTTGACCGTTCAGGCCGCGAAGGGCAGCCACCTGGTCGCAGATTTTTCCCACCGCTTTGAAGTCTCCGACTCCGACAGCTTCGGCTCGCTCCTCTCGAGCGGCAATGGCGCTGCGGATTCACAAGGCTTGATTCGCTTCTTCACGACAGCGTTGCCCGCCAACAAGCGGGTGTTCTGGCGCAGCCGCGCCGAGCGCGAAGACAAGTATGGCCCGTGGTCAAACGTCATGGCGTTCACGACCATTGGCGCCACGACGCCGACCACGCCCACCACACCCGGCACGCCGGGTAACCCCAACGCACCGGTGGTTGGGCCGCGGCCTAACGATCCACCGCCGGGTAGCCGGCTCCCGTTGCCCAATGCCAGACCGTTCATCAACGCGATGCAAGGACTGCTCGGTACGTTGAACCAGTGCCCGAATAACCGAAAGTATGAGAGCAATCCTTGGCTCGACAAGCTGGTCGATGACCTGCGCGCCACCGACGCACGATGGGGCTACAACGGCAAGCCCACCCGGACGGCGCGCGATAACGATGGGTTCCCCGTCACCTGTGCGGGCGATGAAATCGCCTATCACTACGGTGCCGGCGACAGCATGAACTCGCCTAACGTCTATTTGATCGACGCACTCGGCGGTCACTGCGGCCCGAATCCGGTCACCACTTACCGGGATTTCACCGGAGAAGAACCCGGATTCTGGACGCTGACGCGCGCACCGGGCCGCTAGTCACCTCGCGGAACCAACGAACCCGACGAAGGCAGGCCACGCGGCCTGCCTTTGTCACGTACGCGGGTCCGAGTTGTCTGACTGAGTCGTGGAAAGCCGATGACTAAGGGGACAGGATCATTCGAGGTAGCGACAGCCCTGGCAGGAACTCCCGCATGCCGTTGATGATGGCGCGCCGGCGGTAGCAGTGGGATCACACACTGAGGCCGGGCCCGAAGGGCTTATACCGAGGGCAAAAGAAAAGGCCGGCCCAGGGGGGCCGGCCTTCCGTGAAACAGATCGCGAAGCTTA
>JANMUX010000116.1:0-1552 GCA_031392125.1 Acidobacteriota bacterium
CGCGGCGGCCCGCGCGATCTCGCAGGGTTACGCGATGGCATTGTGGCGGCCGATGCGGCGCTGGCGCGGCTCGCGCAGCTTGAAGCGCCGCCGCCGGAGATCGCTGCGATCATGGAGGCGCTGCGCCGCCCATCGCGCGACCTCGCCGGCCTGCGCGACGGCATCCTGGCCGCCGATGCGGCGCTGGCGCGGCTCGGGCAACTTGAAGCACCACCGCCGGAGATAACTGCGATCATGGCGGCGTTGCGCCGCCCGTCGCGCGAGGCCTCCGGCACCACCATGGCGATCGACCCCGCCACCCGCGCCAATCTCGAGCTGACGCGAACGCTGGCGGGCGAAAGGCGCGGCTCGCTGCTCGACGCGATCGACTGTACCGTAACCCCGGCCGGATCGCGGCTGCTGGCGCAGCGGCTGGCAGCCCCCCTCACCGACAGCGCCGCGATTGCGCGGCGGCTCGATGCCATCGCCACCTTCGTCGCCGACAGTGCGGCGCGTGACGACCTCAGGACCACACTGCGATCGGCGGCGTCGCCGATCAAGCCTTGGAACAGCAGCGGGCCGTCGTCGGCGATGAGCGCGGCAATGCGTTCGGTGTTGCCGACCTCGAACGTGGTCTGGGCAAGGCGTTCGTTGACGCTGTCGGGGTTGTTGCTCAAGATGGCGGCGATGCCCCAGGTGGCCAGCGCCAGCAGGCCGAAGAAGATCAGCCCACCGGCGACGGGCAAGACAGCGCGTCCGAGCGGTGAGGTGGTTCGCGGGCGCCGTTGCACCGCACAAGTCTGGCGGAATGTTGGCTCACAACCTCGTCGATCTCCGTGCCGGTCGGAAGTCGTGCTGCCGTCGGTTGGAGCAGGGGGCCGTTGCGCGCATAGGGTCATCCATTCGTGAAGCGTCCGTACCGAGTGGTGGTTGCCAAGCCTGGGTTGGACGGACACGATCGCGGCGCGAAGACCATCACCCGCGCACTGCGCGACCATGGTTTCGAGGTCATCTACACCGGGTTGCACCAGACGCCCGAGCAGATCGCCGAGACCGCGCTGCAGGAAGACGTCGATGCCGTCGGGCTGTCGCTGCTCAGCGGCGCCCACCTCACGTTGTTCCCGCGAGTCATGGACGAACTCCGTGTGCGCGACCTGGGCGATGTGATGGTGTTCGGTGGTGGGGTCATCCCCGACGCAGACGCACGTGCGCTTCGCCAGCAGGGTGTTGCCGAGATCTTCGGGCCGGGTGCGTCGCTGAAGGGCATTGCCCATTGGCTCGAGACAGCGCTCGACGAACGAGAAGTAGACAGCGAAGCCGGAGACAGCGCAGACCAGTAGGGCGACGTTGCCGTCCGACCAGAAGGGGAAACAGTGGACCTGTTCGAGTACCAGGGCAAGCAGTACTTCGCCCGCTATGACATCGCGGTGTCGCCAGGCGATGTCGCGTACACCGTCGACGAGGCGGTCGCCGCAGCCGAGGGCGCGGGGTATCCCGTGGTCGTGAAAGCACAGGTGCAGGTCGGTGGTCGCGGCAAAAGGCGGGGGCATGCTGAGTATGGGCATTCTGTTGC
>JANMUX010000138.1:0-4958 GCA_031392125.1 Acidobacteriota bacterium
TGCAATGCGTAACTATTGACTTTATTTGGGGAGGGGGGTGTGGGGACCGGGGTGTCGGCGCTCCCTGACTACCGGCTCCCGACACCCGACTCCCGACCGAAGCTCTACTCGGGCTTCAACGTGACCAGCGTGTAACGATCCATCGGAAAGTACTTCTGGAACATCGTCTTGATGATGTCGGGCGTGAGCGAATCGGTGCGCTCGAGGCGCTTGTTGATGCGGCTCGGATCCCAGCCGAACATGTGGACGGTCTGCATGGAACCCATCCAGTAGGCGTTCTGCCGGGCGTTGGTCTCGAGGTCGCGCCGCTCAATCTCCTTGACCTTGTTGACATCGTCCAGTGACGGCCCCTCGGCCTTGAGGCGTTCGATCTCCTTCAGCGAGGCCGCCACCAGCCGGTCGACGTTCTCGGGCGAGCTGCCGAACTGGATGACCATGGCGCCGTAGCCCTTGAACGGCGGTGAGTTGTTGAAGCCCACCGAGACGCCGTAGGTGCCGCCCAGTTCCTCGCGCAGGATCTCGCGCAGGCGGATGCTCAGCACCTGCGACGCCGCGCGGGCGCGGTGCATTTCAAACTCTTCAAAGCCCGGATCGGCAAAGAACGACAGCGCGGTCTGGCTCGACGGCTCTTTGCCTTTCCTGACCTCTTCCTTCACCACGCCGGTCGGGAACTTGACGCCCATGTCGCGGTGGGCCGAGGTCTTCTTGCCCTGTGACGGCAAGGTCGCAACCCACTTCTCGAGCAACGGAGTAATCTCGTCGACCTTGAAGGCGCCGACAAAGAAGTAGGTAAAGTCAGCGGCGTTGGCGAACCGCGCGCCGTAGAAGGATTTCATGGTCTCGAGATTCAGTGCCGGGAGGTCGGCCATCGTCAGGGCCGCCGCGCTGTAGTGATTCATCGTGTTGACCTGCTCGACTTTTTCGCCGAACACGGCGCGCGGGTTCTGGTCGCGGTTCTGCAACGAGCCGGCCAGCCGGCGCTTGATCAGGTCGAGCACATCGGCCGTCATGTTAGGCGCGGTGTGGGCCAGGTAGTTGAGCTGCAGGGCGGTTTCCAGGTCGGCAGGGGTGCTCGAGCCGTTGATGCCCTGCGTGTATTCGCCGACATTCGGTGAGGCCTGCGCGATCTTGCCCGACAACATTTTGCTGAGGTCCACCGGGCTCAATCCGCCCAGGCCGCCGACGCCGACCATCGCGGTGGCGAGGCTTGCGCTCTTGAAGTCCGCGGCAGCTGCCAGCGACACCCCGCCCGGCGCATACGCCGTGAAGAGGATTTGATCGTTCTTGAAGTCGGTCGGCTTGAGCCACACTTCGACGCCGTTCGACAGCGTCAGCACCGTGGCCCCGACTTCAGTGACCTCGCGTCGTGAGGCAACCTTTCCGGCCGGAGGCGCCTTCTCGACCAGCGCGCGTCCCGAGGTGGCGTCGGCCCAGCGCTCGACCGGGGCGGCGCTGGCGCGGGTGATGGCGTTGCGCAGCATTTCCGGCGACGGTGGCGGCGTGTCCTTCTTCTCAGGTGCAACGCCAAGCACCACGCGGTTCTCGTCGGTGATCAGTCCCTTAGCCAGCGTCGACACCTCCGCCGTGGTCACGGTCGGCAGATACGTCGAGGCAATCCGGTATTCGAACTCGATACCCGGGATCGGTTCTTGTTCCAGGAAGTGGCGCACATATTCGTTCGCCAGGCCCGGACTCTCGGCCGTGCCGCGTTCCTTGTAGGCGCGTTCGTACCCGGCCAGCAAGGCCGCCTTCGCGCGGTTCAGCTCCTGCTCTGAGAACCCGAACTGCTGCATGCGCTTGGCCTCGAGCATGAGCGCGCCAAGACCCTCCGTGATCTGGCCTTCCGGCACGGCGGCCTCAATCTCGAACAGCTCCAGGGTGCGGCCAATGTTCGAGCCACCCGCCTGCGCGCCCAGGAATGGCGCATTCGGGCGCCGCGAAATTTCGGCGAGTCGCAGGTTCAACATCTGCGACACCAGCTGCTCGGCCAGCGACTTGCGGTAGCCGCGTACCGTGTTGTCGACTTCCACCTTGCCCTTGAACGCCATCGACACCGACCAGCCCTGCGCTTCGGGGTCGGTGGACATGCTGATCAGCGTGTCTTTGTGTCCCGGCACGCTGGCATCGACCGACGAGGCCGCGACCTGCGAGGCGGGAATTACGCCGAAGCGCTTCTGGATCAGCTGTTCGGCATCGGCGACCGGCAGGTCGCCGACGACGACCACCGCCATGTTATCGGGCCGGTACCACTTCTGGTAAAACGCGACCAGCCGCTCTCGTGGCGCTCCCTTCAACACCTCAGGCAGTCCAATCGGCAGGCGATCGGCGTAGCGCGAGCCCTGGAAAATCACCGGCAACTGCTTGTCGGTCAGTCGAGAGCCGGCGCCAAGCCGTCCACGCCACTCTTCGAGCACGACGCCGCGTTCCTTTTCCACTTCGGCCGGCAGCAAGGACAGCCCGGCGGCGAAGTCGTGCAGCACGAGCATGCCGCGGTCGACATAGCCGGGCCGATCGGTGGGAATGTCGAGCATGTAAATGGTTTCGTCGAACGACGTCGACGCATTGACGTGCGGACCGAAACGCGCGCCGATCGATTCGAGAAACGACACCAGCTCACCCGGCTTGAAATTCTCGGTGCCGTTGAACGCCATGTGTTCGAGGAAATGCGCCAGTCCGCGCTGGTCAGGCTCCTCCTGAAGCGAGCCGACGTTCACCGCCAGGCGCATCGACACGCGGTTGGCAGGACGGCTGTTCTGCCGGATGAAGTAGCGGATCCCGTTCGGCAGACGGCCCGTCCGCACTGCCGGGTCGACTGGTAACGGGCGATCGAGCGCCAGTTCCGGCGGCACCGCGGCCGCCTGAGGCGCCACAGGCGCCACGACCTGCGCGCGCGGCAGCGCGACCAGCGCCACCACCATCAATGCCAACGCGACGACTGCGGAACTCACGCGATTCATTCGGCTTCTCCCACCAATTCGCATCGGGCAACACGGCAGCACTGAAGTGCTGCCGTCCTGGCAATACCGAGGTGCCACCCTTCTGGCACTACTATTCCTCAATGCGCCTCAAGATCAAACGTCTGGATTCATCGATTGGCCTGCCCGCACCCGCCACCGCTGGCGCCGCGGGCTTCGATTTAGCCGCGTCGGCAGATGTCGAGATTCCCGCCCGCAGCATCAGGCTGGTTGGGACCGGGCTTGTGATTGCCGTGCCGGATGGTTATTTCCTGGGGATATTCGCACGCAGCAGCACGCCGCTGAAGCGCGGGCTGATGGTGGCGAACGGCGTCGGCATAGTTGACGCGGACTATTGTGGACCCGCCGACGAGATCAAGATTCAGTTGATCAACGTCACCGACCAGCCGGTGACAGTCGCGCGCGGCGACCGCCTGGCGCAGGGAGTGGTTCTGCCGTGTCCACGCGTCGAGTGGGAAGAAGTCTCTGAACTGGCCGCGCCAACTCGCGGCGGCTTCGGCTCCACGGGTCAGTAAGAAGGGTGCCTAAGGTGCCTAGGGTGCCTCGGGTGCCTGGAGTGCGATGAGAAAGATTCTGCACATCGACATGGATGCGTTCTATGCGTCCGTCGAGCAGCGCGACAACCCGACGCTGCGCGGCAGGCCGGTGGCGGTTGGCGGCGATCCCAGCACGCGCGGCGTGGTGGCTGCCGCCAGCTACGAGGCCCGCACCTTCGGCGTGCGGTCGGCCATTCCCATGTCCCGCGCGGTGAGGTTGTGCCCGTCACTGGTGATCGTGCGGCCCGACTTCCAGAAGTACCGCGACGTGTCGCAGCAAGTATTCGCGCTCTATCGCGAGGTGACGCCACTGGTAGAGCCGCTGTCGTTGGACGAGGCGTATCTTGATGTCACCGAAAACAGCTGGGGCGAGCCGCTCGGCGTGAACGTTGCGAAGCGGCTGAAGGCGGCGATCAAGGACACGACTCGCCTGACGGCGTCGGCCGGGGTCGCCCCGAATAAATTTCTCGCCAAGATCGCGTCGGGATGGAAGAAACCTGACGGGCTGACCGTGGTTGCGCCGGAACGGGTTGAACTCTTCCTCAAGGGGCTGCCGGTTGACGCGCTGTGGGGTGTCGGGCCGGTCACCGCCGCCAGGCTGCGCGAGCACGGCATCGAGAAGCTCACCGACGTCCGCGCCCGCTCGCTCGCGGACCTCGAAGCGGTCGTCGGCAGCCTCGCGCCGTGGCTGATCGATCTCGCCAACGGGCGCGACGATCGCCCGGTGGAGCCCAACCGGCTGTCGAAGTCATCGAGTTGCGAACGAACCTACGCCAGTGACCTGTCTGGCTTGAGCGAGATTCGGCAGCAGATCGACAAGATGGCGCGCGACGTGGCCCGATGGCTGCAGGCGCGGGCGATTACCGCGCGCACGGTGACCATCAAGGTTCGCTACGCCGACTTCACGACCGTGACGCGCAGCCACAGCTCGCCGCAGATGACCGACGAGGCCGAGGCAATCGCCTCGCGCGCACTCAGCCTGCTCGCGAAAACGGAGGCCGGCGCACGGCCCGTCCGCCTGCTCGGTGTCGGCGCGCACAACCTGAGCACAAGCGAGGCACCGTCGGCTGCGCCGTCGGCGGAATTGCGACTGCCGTTCTCGTAAGGCCGGCTACTTTCTTACGACCGTTACCTTCCTGAGCTCGACCCGGTCGACCGGCGTCTCGCCATTGACGGCGACAGCTTCGATCTTCTCGACGACCTCGATCCCGCTTTCCACCATGCCGAAGGCGGAATACTTGCCATCAAGCGCCGCAGCCTTGGCGGTGACGATGAAGAACGACGCACTCGCGGAGTCTGGCTCGGCCAGTCGCGCCATCGACAGCGTGCCCTTGACGTGTGGCTGATCGTTGAACTCGGCCTTCATCTGCCGAACGTACTTCTGCTGTGTTTCACCAAGCGGTACGGTGCGGGTCGGCACGTGCCCCGACTGAATCACGAAGCCCTT
>JANMUX010000165.1:0-1962 GCA_031392125.1 Acidobacteriota bacterium
GGCACTGCTGTTCGCACGTAAAAGTAGGCGTAGCCAAGCCGCTCTTCCTGCCGATAGGGCAGGAAGTACTGCGGCGGCACTTCGCGTTTCACGTCGCTGTACTTGGCATCTTGCACGATGCCGACAATCTCGATGTCGGGCTTCGCGCCGGCGCCGCCGAGGGCAAAGCGCTTACCCAGTGGAGCGTCGCCGAGATTGAACTTCTTGACGAACGACTGGTTGACAATGCCGACCTTCGGTGTGCCGAAGGCGTCGGCGCGCGCGAACTCGCGGCCCATCATCAGTGGAATACCCATGGTCTTGAAGTAGCCCGGACCGACGCCGTTGAATGAGGCGTTGGTGTTGGTATCGGGTCCTGCCTCGAAACCTTCGACCACGAGGCTGTTGCCCCAGTTGTCGCCGGCCAGCACCGGAACCATCGCGGCAGCCACGCTGGTCACGCCGGGCAGGGCGGCCACCTCGTCTTCGACGCGTTCGAACAACTGGCGGGTGCGTTCGGTCGTGTAGGAATTGAGTTCTGGCGCAAGGCTGAACAGCACCATGTGATCGGCTTTCAGGCCCAGGTCCACGCGGCTGACATTGAACAGGCTCTTCGCGAACAGCCCGGCCGGCACCAGCAGCGCCATCGACATGGCAATCTGCACCGTTGCCAGGGTGGTGCGAAAGCGGCGCGCGGCCTTAGCGCCACCGGGTTGGCCGGCCTGGTTCTTCAGCGTCGAGGCGAGATCAGGACGGGTGCTGTGAAGTGCCGGGAACAGCCCAAACGCGATGCCGGTGCCGAGCGCCGCCAGCGCCGCAAATCCCATCATGGTCGGGCTCAGCGAAAACGAAATCAGCCCGCCGTCGTCGGCCGGCATGATCGAGGCAATCAGGTCGAGGGTCCACTTCGCCACGAAGAGACCGGCAACCGCGCCGAGCGATGCCAACAGCAGCGACTCGGTGAGCAGTTGGGTAATCAGTTGACGCCGGTTGGCGCCAATCGACAACCGCACGGCCATCTCGGCGGCGCGGCCCGCCCCGCGGACCAGCAGCAGGTTGGCGATGTTGGCGCAGGCAATCAGCAGTACGGTGGCGGTCACCGCCAGCAGGATGATCAGCGGCGTGCGCGCTTCGTTGTCGAAACTGCTCTGGCCACGCGCGCCGGGTTCGAGCGTAATGGTCTTCGATTGAAAGCGGGACATGGTCGCCTCGCTCATGCCCTTCTGCAGAGGCTTCTCGACATCGTTGATGATGGCGCGATACGGGCCGTTGACGGTGACGGCCGCCTGCTCGATCGAGACACCCGGCTTGAGCCGGCCGAAGACGTATGCCCAGTAGCTGCGGCGATTCTCGAAGCCATTGAACCCCGGCTGCATGGCCGCCCGCATCGTCACCGGCACAAAGATGTCTGGGTTCTGTCCGAGGGTGGTGCCCTTGAAGCCGCGCGGCGCAACGCCGACGATAGTCATGGCCTGACCGTTGACGATCAGGGTCTCGTTCAGCACTGTGGGGTTCAGCTCGAACCGCGTCCGCCAGTAGTCATGGCTAAGCACGGCGACGAAATGCCCGCCAACGGTCTTGTCGTCTTCCGGCGTGAGCAATCGGCCCAGCACGGCATTCAACCCGAGCACTGGGAAATAGCTGCCCGACACCAATAGGCCCTCGCCACTGAGCGACGTGCCCTTGTAGCCCAGGCTCGCGCCGAAGTTCCGGTGGGTGGCGATTCCCGTGAAGCTGGTTTGCGCTCGCTCGAGGTCGCGGAACATCGGGTAGCTGAAAATCTCGTCGCAGCTGCCGGCCTGTCCACACGAGTTCTGCCCCGGCTTCGGTCCGAGCGAGGCGAAGTTCACCAGTTCGTCGGCCTGGGGCACGGGCAGCGGCCGCAGCAGCATCTGGTCGAACAGCGAGAAGATGGCCGAATTGGCCCCAATCCCGAGGGCCAGTGACAAAATCGCCACCGCGGTGACAAACGGGGTCTTGAAC
>JANMUX010000243.1:0-2437 GCA_031392125.1 Acidobacteriota bacterium
CCGATCGTGGCGGCCCGGACCAGTTCGGAATCAGGCACCGTGCCCCACAAGAAGAACGACAGTCGCGACGCCAGGTCGTGATCGGCAATGCGGTAGGTCGCCGTGCGAATGCCGGCCGGCTGCTCTTCGAGGCGGAACAGGAAACGCGGGCTCATCAAGATCGACTGCACCGCGAGGCGAATGCCGGGCTCGAAGCCGCCCTTCTTGCGTCCCTGCTCGTAGAACTTCATCGCGTCCTGCAGGTCGGCGGCCGTCGGCGCCCCGCGGAACGCCTGAGTCGTCAACTTGTTGATGATCTCGGCCGCGCACGATTCTTCCTCGGCGGCATTGGTCGGGCGGCACGAGAACACCTTGAGGCGGCTCGGGGTGTCCGAGACGCCGGTCACGTCGAGCGGCCCCTGGACCACGAAATCGCGCAGGTGCGGCAGCATGGTAACGCCAAAGCCAATGCTGACGTCGGCCAGCGTGTTCTCGAGTGGCATCAGCAGGTCGTCCACCGGACCATCGAGTCGCTGGATGAACGCGGCCGTCACGCGCTGCGGGCCGGCCTTGACGTGCACGGGCGGCGTGGTCAGTTCAAGGCTGTTCTTGGGATCGGTCTCGCTCATTCGCGTGTTCAGGTCGAATAACCCGACGCGCTCACCGTTCACCGAAATTTCCACCTGCTCCTTGAGGTCGTAGGCGGTCATGGAGTTGCGACCAGCGAGGCCGCCGAGCGGCTCGTAGTGCAGCGAGGTCTTGAACACGTAGTGGCCGTCAGCCGGGAACGTGTGGACGACGGAGGTGCCGCCGCGGGTGCCCATTGGCGCGCCATCGACACGGCGCATCTGCGACGCCGCCCGCGCGATCTTGAAGGTCGTCGACGTGGCGGTGGCCTGCCGGTCGCCGATCGCGAGCCGGCTGATCTGGCTGGCGGCACGCAGGTAGCCGTCCATCAGCGTCGGTGAGAAGGTCTGCGCATCGGCGACGTTGTCGAAGCCGTGGCTGATAGTGTCGGGCGGCAGGTAAGCCGTGACGTCGACATCGACGTTCAACAGATCCCTCACCGCGTTGCCGTACTCAGCCCGGTTCAAGCGCTGGAAGGGGCGCGACCCGGGATTCGGCTTCAGTGCTGCCGCCCGGTCCATGCGCGTTTCAAACGCCGCCGCCAGGCCGGTGAGTACTGCCGGTTCGGGACGGCGGGCGCCCGATGGCGGCATCATGCCCGCGCGCAGCTTGCGAATTATCTTTTCGGTGGTCTCGCCGTGCTCTTCGAGCCTGGTGGCATCGAAGGCCGCCAGCGACAGACCGCCGGCCTTGCCGCGCTCGCTGTGGCAGCCGGCGCAGTACTGCTTCACGAGGGCCGTCTGCTCAGCAGGCAGCATGGTGGTGGTGGCGGGCGCATGCGCAGCCACCGGTTTCGCCGCCGCCTGTGGCGACAAGGCCTGTGGTGACAAACCTTTAGGTTTGTCGGCTTGAACCGGCGCCTTCGACAAACCTGAAGGCTTGCCGCCAGGCGTCGGCGCCTGCTGTCCGGCGACCGCAACCGACAACCCGACTACCGCCGCGACGAGCACGGCGCTCACGAACGTCTTCTTCAGCATGTGATGCACTTGTGATTGTTCTTGGCGCCGAGCTTCTCGAGCAGCTTGATCGTTTCCGGATACGGCTGCGTGCGCTGCACCGGGCCGTTGGCAATGTCGACAGTGGTGTTGCCTTCGCGGTTCACGCGCAGGGGATCGGCGCCCTTCGAGACCAAGAACAGGATCGACTCATTGTCGCCCCGCGAGGCGGCAAGGTGGACCGGCGTGTTGCCTTCGTGGTCGGTGGCGTTGACGTCGGCGCCAAGTTCCTCGACGAGGTACTTAATCGCCGGCAGGAAGCCGGTCGGCGCGTAGCGATGCGAGTTGGCGGCGAAGCCTTCACCGTAGCCGACGCCCGACGCGGCATGCAGCGGGAAGACCCCCGGGCCGCCATACGGAATGGGTGGCACGCCTGACAGGTCCTGCACCTGGCGAATACCTTCGCCGGTGAAGGGCCGGCCGGCCGGCTTCATGGTCGGGATGTTGGGATCGGCGCCGTACGACACCAGCAGTTTCATGGCCGCGACGTCGTTCGCGTAGGCCGCGCGCCAGAACGGCGTAGCGCCGCTCTCGTCAACACCGGCAAAGTCCGAGTTGAACGCCTGGTACCACACCTTGCGCTGCAGGCGCACGTTCGGGTCGGCGCCCTTGTCGAGCAGCGTCTTCATCAGGTCCAGGTAAGTAGTCGTCTGCTGTTGATACGCCTTGGGGCTTGGGTAAAGTGACTTGGGCGCCCACTGGATGTTGAGCACCGCATAGACGGGGGTGGCGCCGTTGAACGCGGCGACGTTCGGGTTCGCGCCCTTCTCGAGCATGTACGCCGCAAGGTCGAAGTGGCCGTTGATGATCGCCATCAGCAGCGGGCTGGTCTTGTC
>JANMUX010000267.1:0-25832 GCA_031392125.1 Acidobacteriota bacterium
GGCGGCTTCCGGCCGGGCAACAACCTGTTCGCGGCCAGCGTGATCGCACTCGACGTCAAGACCGGCAAGCGGCTGTGGCACTACCAGATGGTGCATCACGACGTCTGGAACTACGACACACCGACCGCGCCCATCGCGATGGACGTGACCGTGGGAGGCCGGCGCATTCCCGCGGTCTTCCAGGCCACGAAACAGGCGATTCTGTACGCGTTCAATCGCGTCACGGGCGAGCCGATCTGGGGGTTCGAGGAGAGGGCCGTTCCGGCGTCAAAGGTGCCTGGCGAAAAGCTCTCGCCGACGCAACCGTTCCCCATCAAGCCCGCGCCGTACGAATTCATTGGCCGCAGCGCCGAGAACCTGATCGATTACACGCCGCAGATCAAGGAACTGGCGCTCAAGCGGGCAACCGAGCAAGGCCTGCTGGTGCCGCCGTTCAATCCGCCGGTGCATCGCGGCAACAAGGAAGGTGTGACGACCGGACGTTTCTATCCGGGCGAGACGGGCGGCACCAACATCACGCATCCGCCGGCGGCCGATCCGACGACGGGCATCATCTATATTCCGTCGCATAGCGGCGGCAGTGCGCGCGTGGTCGTCCCCGGCAGCGAATTGGACTGCTTTGGCCAGACGGGCTCGACGGTTGCGGCATGGGTGCCGACCAGTGCCGGCTGCCCGCCCGAGTCTGTGAAGGCGGCGATCGAGATGTATCCCGCACTGGCTGCGAAAGCCGGCGCGAAGGCCGGCGATGGCCGCGCCAGTGGCGGCGATGGCGCGCCGCCCGTTGGTGCGGGAGCAGGCGGCGGACGTGGTGCACCTGCGGCGGCGCCTGGCGATCCGCTGGCCGGCCTGCCATTGTTCAAGGGACCGACCGGCCGTATTACGGCCATCGACCTCAATACCGGCGAGCATCTCTGGGTGATGCCGTACGGCGATGGCCCGCAGCAGCAGCAGGACGCGATCCGGAATCACCCGCTGCTGAAAGGCGTGCCCAACGTGAATCCCAATCTGGGTCGCGCCGGCCAGGGTGGATTGATCGTTACCGCGACCATGCTGCTCGCGCCCGGCCAGACGGCCGATGGCTCGACCAAGCTGTTCGCCATCGACAAGCGGACCGGCACGCGGCTGGGCGCAGTTGCTACGACCGGCCTCAGCCGCTACGGCATGATGACCTACATGCATCAGGGCAAGCAGTACATCGTGGTGCAGCTATCGAACGGGCTGCAGGCGTTCGCGTTGCCGTGACCCCGATGCCGGAAGCCGCGCGGCTTGAACTCGGGCCCGGTGGCCGACTTCGAGCCGCGCTCAATTACAGCAACACGCTGCTGATCTCAACCCGGGCACCTGAACACACAGGCGTGGCCCCCGATCTGGCTCGCGAACTGGCACACCGGGCAAGGGTCTCGGTCGAGTTCGTCGGTTACGCCAATGCCGGTTTCGTCGCCGACGCCGCGGCCACCAACGAATGGGATGTCGCCTTCATCGGCGCCGAGCCGGAGCGCGCCGCCGAGATTAGCTTCTCACCCGCATACGTCGAGATCGACGCGACCTACCTCGTCCAGCCCCATTCTTCGCTTCGCCAAATCGCCGACGTTGACCGCGACGGCGTCCACATCGTGGCGGCATCGCGCGCGGCCTACACGTTGTTTCTGCAACGGACACTGCGACACGCAGCCCTAATTGAGGCCGAGAGCCTGCCGGCCGCGTTCAACCTGTTCGTCGAGAAGCGATTCGAAGTGCTGGCGGGATTGAAACCGAACCTGATCGCCGATGCCAGGCGAGTGAGCGGTGCTCGAATACTGGAGGGGCGGTTCACGGCCGTGCAGCAGGCGATCGGGGTCCGGAAGAAACACGAGGCAGCAGCCGCCTATCTTTCCGCGTTCGCGAAGGAAATTGCGGCGTCTGGACTGCTGCAAGCCCTCATCGCCCGACATCGCGCCGACGGCCTGTCGATTGTGCGCGGGTAGCACGATTGACGAGGGCACCCCGAGCAGGGTGCCCTCGCGTTTCGCTACTGCTTATAGGGCGGTCGTGCCAGCCAGTCCTGCGGAAGGTCGCCAATCGGTGCGCCCGGAGGCGCCGGGGAGGTCGGAATGACCTTCTGCACATCCGCCGACGGCCGTTCGAGGAAGCGCTTGATGTCGGCCGCGAGCAGCGTATGTGCAGCCACATCCGAGTCAGTCCTCCCGACCTCGGCCCTCATCCGGGTAGCCAGGCGCTGCAGCTTGTACGAAGCGATCGCGCGAACCTGTGCGTTCTGGGCCGCGCTCGCAAGCCACATCACGCGGTCCACGAGCACGCGCTCGGTGGCTCGGCGCACTTCCGCTTCGTAGGTGCCCGACGTGGTCGCGTCGAAGGTCGCCCGCACCAGCTTGTCGATCACCTCACCGAGCCCCGGCAACGCCTGATCCACGGCATACTGCGCGACCATCCGCGAAGCGCGGTCGGGCTGCAGCATGAAGCCGATGGTGACATCGGCAGCGATCGCAGCGGGATTGACCGGGTCGAAGCCCTCGCCGGTCGTGCGGGGAAACAGCTCGCGGTGCATGCCGAAGCCTGGTGGGCGCGGCGGAATCAAGTCCAGGACCTTCTTCGGAATGGTGAGCTCCGACGGCTTCAGCGTCGCCGACAGCACGTCGATGGTCCTGCGCTGGGATTCACCCGATACCCATGACGTTGGCGAGCGGCCATCGCCACGCATGGCATAAACGAAGTCCTGGCCGGCGATCATCGAGGCGGCGCCTTCCACTGCGTAGCGGTGATACATGTAAATCGGCACCAGAGGTTCTTCGATCATCGCCGTCGGAACGCCCGGACGAATGGTATTCTCGCCGAGGTTGTTCAGCGCAATCCGTCGCACGCGCATCAAGCGCGACAGCTCCGCTTCCTGGTTGACGCCGTTCGACCACTGATCGGCCCGGGGATGGATGTCAGTGTCCTGGTTGGTGAAGTAGCGCAGGTCCTCGGTCCAGGCATCGTCCAGGATCTTGGTCAGTGCTGCCTTCTCGTTTGCTCCTGCCGGCAGTTCCCGATAACCGTAATTGATGGCCACTTTGTCCCAGTCGCCGATCTGAGCGGTATAGGCCTGCGACATGTCGAGCGTGCCGTCTTCCCTGATGGTGCTCAGCGGATGCGGATAGTCCATCACCGAGATGCGGCCCTTGTTGCTGTCGTAGTAGTTGTGGCCGAGGCCAAGCGTGTGACCGACCTCATGCGCCGACAACTGTTTGATGCGCGCCAATGCAGTGTCGTAGAGCACTGCCGGACGCTCGTCGCCCTTGCCGTAAGGCGATAGCAGCCCCTCGAAAATCATGTAGTCCTGTCGATCGCGCAGCGAGCCGAGGGTGACCGTCGCCTTGATGATCTCGCCAGTGCGCGGATCGGACACTGAGCCGCCCGTGCTCCAGCCGCGGGTCGAGCGGTGCACCCAGTTGATCATGTTGTAGCGGATGTCCATCGGGTCGGCGCCTTCCGGCAGAATGTCAACCTTGAACGCGTTGCGGAAGCCAGCCGCTTCGAAGGCCTGGTTCCACCAGCTCGCGCCTTCCACGAGCGCCTTCTTGACGTCTTCAGGTGCGCCCGAATCCACCCAGTACTGAATCGGTTTGATCGGCTCGCTCATCGCCGCCGCCGGATCCTTCTTCTGCAGGCGATGACGACGGACGTAACGGAACTGCATGGGCTCGCCAATTGGCGTGCTGTAGTCGATGAACGTGAGACCACCGTAGCCGGCGCTCGGATCGTCGTAGCGCGGCTGGTAGTTGTTGTCGGGCAGTTCCACGAACGAGACGTGCTCGCGGAGGGTGACCGAGTCCGGCGACGGCGTGACGCTGCCGACCGAACCAGAGAACAGGCCACCGCCAAAACCGCCACCACCACCACCACCACCGGTGGAGCCGATCGGCTCCGGCCCTTGCGAGGGGCCGCCGCCACCACCGGGGCCGCCTCCTGTCGGTTCGTTGACGAAGGTCAGGAGCACGTCGACTTCGGTGTTCTTCGGGAAGTTCTTGGTGTTGGGGACGAAGATTGTGCTGCGCGTGCGATCGATGCGGTAGTTGCCGGGCCGTAAGCGGTTGCCGGCGTTATACCAGTCGCGCATGAAGAAATCGGTGGCATCGACCAGCACACGATCGCCGGTCATGGCGGCAACAGGGAATCCCCACAGCACTGACTTCGCAAACGAATCCTCAACCGACTTGCGCTCGAGCGGATTCTTGCTGCTCGACCGGAACGACAGGTTGCCCTGAACCATCAAGACCCGCCGGCCGATGCGCTGGAACTGGACGATGCGGCTGCCGCCGCCCTGGCCGCGATCGAGACCAATGTCGTTTGAGCCGAGACCGGCCGACAGCCCGTTTGAAAACAGGAAGTCGGTATCAAATCTCGGGATCTCCAGATACATCGCGCCGGCATTCTCATCCCAGTAGAGCGGGAAGTAGCCGTCGAGCTTCTTCGTGCCGCTGGTGCGTTCCTCGATGGACTGCAAGGCGGCGGGACGCTGCGCCTGCGCCGGTTGTTGGGCCGTAATCGCAGGACCTGCAAGCAGGATGGTACCGATAAGCAACACGCACTGTTTGAACATGACCACTCCAAGCGAACCACGCGCGGTTAGCGCGCGTGGCCGTGGTCATTCTACGTCGTCATGCGCGCGAGCCGCAGCCCGGTTCTAGGCGGCCTGAATCGACAGGCTCACTTTCACGTCGTCGCCCACCAGGAAGCCGCCGGTTTCGAGAGCGGCGTTCCAGTTGAGGCCGAAGTCCTTGCGGTTGATTGTGATCTCAGTCTCGAACGCGACCTTGTCGGCGCCCCATGGGTCCTTCGCGCCGCCCAGGTAAGTCACCGGCAAGGTGATGGACTTGGTCACGTCGCGAATAGTCAGGTCGCCGGTAACGTCGTAGTGGTCCGCACCACGCGCGACGACGCCCGTGCTCGTGAAAGTGAGGAGCGGGAACTTTTCGACGTCGAAGAAGTCGGCGGAACGCAGGTGTTCGTCGCGCTGGGCCTGGCTGGTGTCGATGCTCTTGGTCTGGATGCTGAACACCACCGACGAAGCGTCGGCGTTATCGGCGGCGAAGGTGATGGTGCCGTCGAATTCGGCGAAGCGGCCGCGGACCTTGGTGATCAAGTGACGGACCTGGAAGGTCGCCTCTGAATGCCCGCGGTCGACCTGATAGGTCTTGAGGGTGGTGGCGGTGGCAGTAGCTGTAGTAGTCGTCATGGTTACTCTCCTGAATGAACGTTAAAACACTGGTTGTCTAAACACGCATTAAGTCAAAAAAAAGGCTAGCCGGTCGCTCGCACCTCGGCGAGCGCGTCGATCAGCGCGCGCAGGCTCTTCTTGCTGACGTGGCCGAGACGCTCCTGCAGCAGCTCGTGCATCGGCTGGTCCAGTTTGTTCACGAGATCCAGGCCCTTCCGGGTGGCCCTCGTGGTCACGAAGCGGCGATCCTCCGACCCGCGTTGGCGGGAGATCAGGCCGGTGTCCTCCATGCGGTCGAGCAGGCGCGTCACATCCGGCACCTGGGTGACCAGCCGGGTGCCGACTTCGTTGCGGCACAAGCCATCGGGCCCGGCGCCACGCAGAATGCGCAAGACGTTGTATTGGCTCGGCGTCAAGCCGTGACTCTTGAGGGCCTGCGCCACCTGGTGATCGAGCACGGCCGCGGTGCGGGCGATGCTGAGCGCGGCTTCTTCCTGGAGGCTCGCGAACGGCTTGTTCTGCTTCAGTTCGGCGCCCAATCCAGACAACATGTGATGACGATAGATGTTTTAACACCTATTGTCAAGACACGGTTTCCGGCCGGACGAGCCACGCCCGCCTAGGCCCGGAAGTACGGGATCTCGGTGAACATCGGCAAACCGGCCATCGTGATGATGTCGACCAGTCCGCTGCGTTCGTGAAATTCCCTGCTGTCGCGGTCGATGACAATCGTGTTTGGGTAGAGCGGCGCGAGCCGGCGGAACTCCCAGTCAATCAGACGGAAGCGGCGCACCATGTTCTCGGCGCTTTCATGCGGGCGGTTGCGCTGGCGAATGTGCTTCTCGATGGTGTTGGTGCTTGAGGTCAGGACAATCACCCTGTCGGGCGCCCACGCATCGCCAATCGCCAGCACTTGTCGTAGCGCCGCATGGTGTTCGCTCGGGTACTCGGCGATGTGAGCCTCGAGGGTGATGCGCGCGCCCTCGAAGAAGATCACCTTGCCGGGGCCGTCGTTCAGCGTGGCGTCGCGATAGTTCGCGTCATACAGTCGGCCGAAGTACTCGGTCACCCCGACGGCGTTGACGCCGTTGGCAATGTCCTCGAGCACGCGCGGATCCCACACGCCCTTCTCGCCCTCGCCGTACGACCCGTTATGGTACAAGTCAGCAAGTTGCCGAACCAGCGTGCTCTTACCGACGCCCGGTCCCCCCACGATCGCCACGCGCATCCGCCGATCTTGGTCCTAATCGAGCAACCCGTCCATGTTTTTCGGCCCGGCCTGTCGGCGGCGTGCGCCTATCCCCGGCCCACCTACCGACCCCGTGGCAAGTGCAGCACGGCGGCCAGCACCCGATCGTGCAAGCGGTCCGGCAGCAGTATTCGGAGCACCGCTCGCAGACGCGCGTCGCCACCAACTAGGTACCGTGATCGTGGAGACCGTGATGTCAGCGCATGCCGCACGCAGCGCACGACCGCTTCAGGTGGCAGGGCCTTTTTTCGCGCAGCATCGGCGGCGGCTTCGATTCGCTCCACCATTTCCGCATAGCCATCGATCGGCGGGTTTACCACGTCACGCTTGTCCCAGATTGGCGTTTCGATCGCGCCCGGTTCAACCAGTGACACTGCCATGCCAAACGGCTGCACCTCCATTCGCAACGCGTCAGTCACCGAGGCGAGGGCGTGCTTTGAAGCCGCATAAGGGCAGGTGGCTGGTAGCGCGTGCCGGCCGGCGATCGATCCGATATTGATGATGCGGCCACGGCCCTTCCGCAGCAGGGGGAGAAAGGCTTGCGTCATGGCCACGGGGCCGAACACATTAACTTCGAATTGCTCGCGCCACGCGTCAATCGGCACCGACTCGATGGGCCCCGTGATGCAGATGCCGGCGTTATTGACTAGCCCGGCAAGACCCTGCGCGCCGACCGCGAGGGTCACAGCTTGCGTTGCGCGCGCGATCGACGCGGCATCGGTCACGTCGAGCGTCAGCGGCACGATCGACCCCTGCGAACCCGAGACGAGCCCGGCATCACCGCCCTGCCGTATGCCGGCAAACACCGTGAAAGACTGGCTGAGCTCGCGGGCGAGTGCGTAGCCGATGCCAGACGAGGCGCCGGTGACGACAATTGCCGGACGACCAGTCGTGTGATCTCCTGTCACGCTGCTCCGGCGGTTCGCAGCAGCCCGCGCGTGCGCAGGGCCGGCACCAAGACGTCCTCGATGATCTGCAGCGCCCGATCGAGGTGCTCGCGCGTATGTTCGCAAGTGACACTGGCGCGGAAGCGAGCTTGATCGAGAGGCACCGTCGGGTAGTCCACGGGGGTGACGAACAGGCCGCGATTGCGGAGGGCGTGGCCGAGCTCGTAGAGCAAAGCCCGGTCGCCGCCCACTACGATCGGCACCACATAGCTTTCGGACCGGCCAGTATCGAGGCCCAGTCCCTGGAGCGCGTTCCTGAAGTAGGCGGCGTTCGACCACAGGCGATCGCGCCGCCACGTTTCCTCTTTCATCACCTCGAGGACTTCACACAACCCGGCGACGGTCGCGGGCGGCAGCGCGGAGGTGAAGCCATACGAATTGGCGTAGAACCGCAGGTAGTCGATGAGCTCGGGCGAGGCAGCCGCAAAGCCCCCGGCTGCAGAGAAGCCCTTCGAAAACGTTCCATATTGAACGCCGACCCTTGCGTTCACGCCGAAGTGCTCCACCACGCCGCCACCGGTCGCGCCGCAGCACAGAATCGAATGGGCCTCGTCCACGAACATGCCCACGCGGTGGGATTCGGCCACGTCCAGAAGCCGTGGCAGGTCGGCCATGTCACCGTCCATCGAGTAGATGCCGTCGACAAACACCAGGCGTCGACGGCCGCGGTGCGTGGTCAGCACCTGGTCGAGCGAGTGCGGGCTGTTGTGCTCGAAGAACGCAATCGTGGCGCCGCCGGTCTTGGCGCCATCAATCAATGACACATGGGCGCGGGAATCCAGCACGGCGACATCCCCCTTGCGCATCAAGCCCGCTGCCGAACCCAGTGCGCCGCCGAACCCGCTGTTGTAGACGAGCACCCCGGCCCGGCCGGTCAGCGCCGCCACTTTCTGCTCCAGCTCGCGATGACGCAGGCTCTTGCCAGACAGAATTGGAGAGCCGCAGGCGCCAGTACCGTAGTGGTCGAGCGCGGCCTTCGCGGCAGCGATAACGCGCGGATGCCGCACCAACCCGAGGTAGCCGAACGAGGTCATGTTGATGACGTGCAGAGGGCCGCTCGCGGTATGAATCGTGCCCGTCGCCCCCGCCGCCTCGCCGAGGATCGGTTCGTACAGCGAAGTGGCCCACGCCGTCTCCTTGCGCCAGGCCATGTAGTCTGGCGACGTCTTGAGCGGATCATCGGTGTCCGAGAAATAGAAATCGGCGAGGCTGAACTGCGTGGCGTCGTATGTCATGGCTTACCTTCGTCTTATCAGGCCGCGCAGAATCGTCCACGGGATGGCCAGTTGCCGGAGAAATCCGCCTGGCACCGGATCGTTGGCAACTCCGAGCGTGACGCGGCGGTCGGCGCCCGGCGGCAGATACGTGCCGAACAAGTGGTCGAACAGCATCAGGTTCATGCCAAAGTTGCTGTTGCCTTCGCGCAGATCGATGGAATGGTGCAACCAGTGCACCGAGGGCGTGCCGACCACCGCATTCAGCCACGCCGGCGTCGGGAAGCGAACGTTGGCATGCTGGGTCTGGGCCGCGAAGTTGCCCAACGCCGTCACCCACAACAACACGCTAATCGGCGCGCCCGCCGCGAGTAGCGGCGCGATCGAGAGGAACGTGAAGGTGCCGATGTCCAGCATGTGAATGCGGGTCGTCTTAAAGAACGTCATGCGGCCGGTGCTGTGATGGAGCGCGTGCAGCGGCCAGAGCGCCGGGATCTCGTGTACCGCGCGGTGTTGCCAGTAGCTGAAGAACTCACCGACGATCAGTCCGAGGACCACTTGCACCGGCAACGGCCAGTGACCGGGCCAGATCGCCCACACCGGCGCCGGGAATAACGCCTGGGCACTCCACGTGCCGAGGAACGTGCCAAGTCCAAACCCGGCGACGAAATGGCCGAGGTCCTGCCACAGGCGTCCGTCCGAAACCAGCCACTCGGGCTGCTGTGGTGCGAGGCGTTCGAGCAGCAGTAGCGCCAGGCCGGCCCCCACCGTCGCCATAGCGACAGCCGCCTCACCCGACACGCCCAGTGCAAAGCCGGCGTAGACGGCCGCAATGCCGGCGGCGAAGAACGCGGCCCACATCAGAGTCCCAACTCTTCCCGCCGCTCGTAGAGATACGAGATGCCGTCGAAGAACGTGTTGCCGCGATCGACCATGATGGTCTGGCCGCTCACACCGTCGAACAGGCCCGAACAGAGCGCAAAAGCCGCGCGCCCTACTTCCGGCGGCGTCATGAACCACTCGTCGGGCACGAACTCGCGCAGGAACCCATAAAACTCGTTGCCGAACGTGCCCTCGAAAGATTCCGTGCGAATCGCGCGCGAGCGCAGCACGTTGACGCGCACACCCTCGTCGCGCAGGCGATAGGCGAGATAGCGCGCCAGCGTTTCGGTGACCGCCTTACCGGCCGCCACGAAGTCATAGGCCGGCGTGTATCGATCCGGTCCGTCAGACGACATCACGACGACGTACTTGGGATACGTGCCACAGGCGCGATGGAGCGCGGTCACGTACTCGAAGGTCGGCCACGCGCTACCGCGCATGCTTTTCATGAAGCCCCGCTCGCTGTAGTCGTCCAGCGAGTTGACCACCAACGCCACCGACGCGTTGCTGATGAAGGCGTCGACCGAACCCAGCCGCTCGCGCACGGTCTCGGCGAGCATCGCCGTGTCTTCCGAGCGAGTCACGTCGGCCTGCACAATTAGCGGCGCCGGCGCGCCGGCGGCGATCAGCTCGGCGGTGATCGCGCCTTCGTCGGCACTGCCCCACGCGTGGGTCAACACCAGCTGTGCCCCGTGCGCCGCAAACACGCGCGCGGTGGCCAGCCCCAGGCCTTTCGTGCCGCCGGTGATCAGCACGACCTTGCCGTCGTAACGGCCTAGCGGCTGAATCACACCGCGGCTCCACTGTTGGTCTTGATCGTGTGGAGCAGTTCCACCAGGCCATCAATACTGGTGAGCTTGTTGAGCTCTGTACGCGGCACTTTCACCTTCACCTCGCGCATCGCCCCCGACACCACTTCGACAATGTCGAGGCTGTTGGCGCCGTAGTCCTTCATCGAGCGATGCGGGTCGATGGCTTGTGGTTCGAGGCCGTCGACCGCGGCGGCCAGGTGCTTGGTGACGACGGCTTGTATCTCGTTGCGAGTCATTTGGTCTCCTTCGCGCGGATTGGGTGCGCGTGACGTTCGGTAAAGAGGCGGCTGAAGTTGTCGTAGATGCCCGCGCCACGGTCAACGGTGACGACCTGCCCGCCGAGCCCGTCCATCAGGCCCGAACAGATGCCGAGCACGGCGTTCGCGACGTCACCGGCCGGTGTCAGCACATCAGGCTCGTAGCGACGGACAAACTCCGCGAACTCGTCGCCGAAGGTGTCGGACAGCGAGACCGTGTCGACAAACCTCGTTCTCACGACGTTGACCGAAGTGCCCTCAGTGCGCAGGCGGTAATGCAGGTAGCGACAGAGTGTTTCGAGCACCGCTTTCGAGGCGGCGACCAGGTCGTAACCAGCGTGCATGGCGTCGACCCCCTCAGACGAAATGCCGACCACGTAGCGCGGCGCGTGGCCGAACACGGCGCGGGCGCCGAGGGTGTGAGCGACCAGCGGCCAGGCGGAATAGTCGACTCCCGCATGCAGGCCCTTGCGGGAATAGTCGTCGAGCGAACGCACGACTGCACCAAACGCGGCGTTCGAGACCAGGACATCCAACCGCTCGTGACGCTCGCGAACGCGGTTCAGCACCGCCTGCACATCTTCGTCGTGGCCGGCATCGGCCTGCACGATGTCCGGCGGCGGTGCTCCCTGGCGGGCGAAAGCCTCCTGGATCGCGGCCTCGTCGGCCGATCCCCACTTGTGCGTCAGGGTGACATGCGCGCCCCGCCGGCCGAACGCCAGCCCGGTGGCCAGGCCAATGCCGCGAGTGCCGCCGGTAACCAGGACGGCCCGGCCGGCAAAGTCATTCCACATATTCGTCCTCGAGACGGCGCGACGCCGCTGCGGCGCCAAGCGTCAGGGCATGCATGAACGATTCGGTGGTAATTGACGTTTCGAACGCCCTTCGTCTTGGCAGTGACAGCGCGCGCTTCAGGGCCTCGATTGCCACCCGTGGCTTCTCGGCGATGCGCTGAGCCACGTCACGGCCCACGGCTTCCACGTCTGCGCGCGGCACGACGTGGTTGACGCCGGTGCGCGAGAACGCTGAGCCACGACGAAGTTCGCCAGTGAACAGCAGTTCGTGCGCGATCGCCGGCGACAGCACGTGCTCGCACAGGCAGGTCGTCCCCATGCCTGGAGTGAAGCCGAGGTTCATGAACGTAAAGCCGTAGCGGCTTTCTTCCGCGAGCACCACGATGTCGGCCGCCAGGCCGAGCGCGAAGCCGCCGCCGGTGGCATGCCCGGCCATGGCGGCGATCACCGGCACCGGGCAGTCGAGCAAAATTTTCGGCAGCACGATGTCGGTGGGACGCAGCTCACCGGCAGCGAGACGCTTCAGTAACTCGAGCGGGGCGCCCGATGAGAACGTGTCGCCTTCGCCGGTCAGCAAGACCGCGCGAACCGAGTGATTGCGCTCGACTTCGCCAAAGGCGGCGTGCAACTGATGCACGGTCTGCTCGCCGAGTGCGTTACCGGATGCCGGGTCCGCCAGCTCCAGGTGTGCCACACCATCGCTCACCGTCAGGCGGACCACGGAGCACCTCCATCGGCAAAGGCCTGCCAGCGATTACGAACGCCCGGCTGTCCAATCATTTCGGCAGTAATCTGCGCGCCCATTCGAAGCGCCTCCGGCAAGTCATGCCGGCGGGACGCGCGCAGCCACGCGCGGAAGCGGCACAGTGCGGTCGGATCCAGGCGAGCCAGCATTCGGGCGGCGCGGCTGGTCGCCTGATCAAGACGATCCGACTCGACCACCTCGTCTACCAGGCCCGCGGCCGCCGCCTCGCGGGCGGTGCGCGCATGCCCCGACAGCGTCCACTGCCGCGCAGTGTGCGGGGCCATGCGGTCGGCAATGACCGGCCAGATGATGGCGGGCAACAGCCCCCACAGCAGTTCAGGCAGCGCGAACGACGCGCGTTCGGTGGCGACCATCCAATCGCATGCCGAGGCGATTCCCATGCCGCCGCCAATGGCGCGGCCGTCAACGACGGCAAGCAGGGGCTTCTCGCATTCGTGCATCGCGGCCAAGAGCGCCGCAAACGCATGGGTGGCAGGCTCGCCTTCGAGCGGCGATCCCAGTGCGAGACCCAGGCAGAAGGTGTCGTCGGTCGCGCCGGTTACGACCACAATTCGCGCTGACGAGCGCACCGCGTCGCTCAGATCTCGCGACAACGCGGCGACCGTGTCGGCATCGAGCTGAGCCGGCAAACGGACGGTGGCGAGAGCTAGCTCCATGCGTACTCCCGGAAGTAGTCGCGCGTCCCTCGGAAGACCAGCTTGCCTTGATCGGCGTAATGCGACTGGTAGAGACCGTCAATGAGATCGGCTGGCGGCGTGTAATCTTTCGCGCAGGTGGCGGCGAGCAAAGTGCGCTCGCAGGCTTCATATTCCGCCACGGTCAGTGCGCGTCGGCCATCGAGTTGAGCGCCAATGCCGGCGGCCGCCACCGCTTCGGCGGCGCCCTCGAGCAGGGTCGCGCTGTAGAACTCCGCGCACGATCCCGAGCCATAGGCGTAGATGCCGATGCGGTCGCCGGCGGTGAGCCCGGGCGAGTGCTCGATCAGGCCGGCGAGTGCCGCAAAGGTCGCGGCGCCGTAGATGCCCCCCATGCGCCGGTTGTAAGTCAGCGACGCCTTCGACTTCTGTTCCCAATGCCGCTCAGCGCCGGCCTTGGAGAGCTGCAGTTCGCGTCGCGCCAGCCGCAGGTGTGCGCGCTGCGCCAGACCGCCGAACGGGACGTGGTAGACATAGGCCGCGAAAAACGCATCGAAGTCGATGGGCCGTCCCACCCGGGCGGAGTACGCGTCGTAGGTCAGCTCGACGGCGTCCAGGTACGACAGCAAGCTCTCGTGGGCATCACCGGTTTCGACGCCTGGCGCGGGGCGGAAGATGTCGGCCACTTCGTGTGCGTAAACGCCGCTCCATCCCAGGTCGTACGCCACGACCTGCGGCGTCTCAGACAGCAGCACCGCCAGGCCTGCAGCGCCAAGCACCGGCTCTTGGGGACCGTCGATGCCGATCAGCGCGTGATCAGCATTAATCACAAGCGCCTTGGCCCCGGGATCGACACCCGACGCCAGCCACGCGACGGCCATCTGAAGCGCGGCGGTCGCGCCGTAGCAGGCATGCTTGATCTCGAAGTTGCGGCAATCGGGCCGGAGCCCGAGGTAGTGATGCACCCACGAACTGGCCGGCTTCTCCTGGTCCGGCGCCGACTCGGTGGCGACAATCAGCAACCGCACGGCCTCGCGGTCGGCGGCGGTCAGCATGGGCCGCGCCGCATTCACTGCCAGCGTGACGATGTCCTCGAACGGTCCGACTACCGAGCGCTCGTCACAGAACAGCCGGCCCGAGAAGTTCGTGGCGTCGAGACCACGCGCCGCGCACAACTCACCGATATCGAGCGACAGGGCGCACGGATAGAGTCCGAGTTTCTCGATCCCGATCGCCATGGTCAGTGCAGCCAATCGAGGCCGCCATTGACCCCGATCTCCTGGCCGTTCACGAACGAGGAGCTCTCTCCCGCGAGGAACAACACTGCCGCCGCCACCTCGGAGACCTGGCCAATGCGTCCGACCGGGCAGTGGCGGGCAAAGAAATCGCGATTCTCCTGCGACAACTCCCGCAGCGTCATGTCGGTTTCGAACAGGCTCAGCAGCAACGCGTTGCTGGTAATGCCCTTGCGGCCATATTCCTTGGCGAGCGCCCCAGATAAGCCCAGTAGGCCGGCCTTGCTCGCGCTGTACGCCGCGTCCCCTGACATGCCGCGCGACGCAATCGACGACATGAAAATGAAGCGGCCGAACCCGCCAGCCAGGAAGGTTGGTAGGAACTGGCGGGCGACGTAGAAGGAACCGGTGAGGTTGGTGTCGATGACATCGCGCCAGGCCTCGTCGGTGGTCGAGAATGCCAGTCCGGCATGCGTGATGGCGGCGTTGGCCACGACCACGTGGACGTTACCCAACTCGTCGACCACCGCATCGCCGACCCGCTCTACCGCCGACGGGTCGCGAACGTCCAACTGGTGGGCGATGCACCGCGCTTCGGGAGACTCGGCGCGGACCTGCGCCATCACGGCCTCGGCCGCATCGCGCCGCTCGCGATAGGTGAACGCCACGTCGAAGCCCTGGCGCGCCGCCGCGGCGACAATGCCGGCGCCAATGCCCCGCGAGCCGCCGGTCAGGAACAGTACCCGCCTGTCGCTCATCGCGCCATCCTCCCGGTTCGCATGACTACTGGTAGTTGCGCCATAAGCTCACGCAGTTAATGCCGCCGAAGCCGAAAGAGTTCTTGAGCATGACGCTCATGGACTGCTCAACCGGGCCGTCGCGGCAGACGTCAAGGTCAACCTCGGAGTCGAGGGTGTCGATATTGATCGAGCGATGCAGCCGGCCGGCATTCATCTGCAACAGGCCGGCTACGGTCTCGACCGTTGGCGCCGACCAGCAGCAGTGGCCGAGCATGGACTTAGGCGCGTTGATGCGGAGCTTGCGCGCGTGACCGCCAAACACTTTCTTAATCGACCGCAGTTCAGTGAGATCGCCAAGCGGCGTGGAGGTCGCATGCGCGTTCACGTAATCGACATCGGCCGGAACCAGGCCGGCCTCGGCAAGCACCGCGCTCATGACGCGCGCCTGGCCATCTTCAGACGGCATCGGCAGGTGGTTGCCGTCCGAGTTGGCACTGCAACCGAGAACCTCGGCATAGATGCGTGCGCCACGGCGCTTCGCTGCTTCCAGTTCCTCCAGCACCAGCGTGGCGCCGCCATGCGCCGGCACGAATCCCTCCCGATGGGCGTCGTACGGCCGGCTGGCGCGCTCTGGTTCGTCGTTGAAGCTCTGGAACGCGATGGCGCCCATCAACGCCATGGCATGCACGTCCACGGGCGCGAACTCCAGCACCGCGCCGACGACCATCGCCACCTGCGCGCCGTGGTGCCGAATCTCGTCAACCGCCGATCGCAGAGAAACGTTGCCGCTGGCACAGGCGGCACCCATCGTGTAGATCGGGCCGCGCGTCTGCAGCACTTCCGAGACACACCCGGCATGATCGGTGTCGAGCGAATAGAGCGAGGTCATGCCATCGATGAAGTCGGGTTCTTCCTCGAACTGCAGGCGGCTGTTGAACTGGTACAGGGCATTCAGGTTATGCCCCGACACGACGACGGCCTGCCGGAACGGGTCGTAGTCGGCGTTGAACAGGCCGGCGTCGCGCCAACCGTCCACCGCCAGCAGCATCGATAGTTTGGTCGTCCACGGCACGCGTGACACCAGCTTGCGCAGGCGCTTGTGTACGTCGGCCGGAATCGATGCCTGCAGGCCGGCGACCTTTGCCTCGACGTCGTAGGCGGACAAGTCGCCGCCGACCTTGCTATAGACCCTGTCTGTCGGGAACGCCTTCCAGTGCGAGATCGCCGACCGCCCCGCCATCAGCGCGTCACGGAACTCGCCCAGCGAATCGCCGATCGCCGTGTTGACGCTCATGCCGGTGACCACCACTCGTTTACTCATCGACGTAGACCTCGGAGACGGCAAAGGCCGCCAGGGTGCCGTTGTTCCATGCCTGACCGATGGCGATCAGTGTGAAAGCGTCGTGGGCGACCTGCGCATGCAGCGTCATGGTGTCGCCGGGCTGAAAGGGCGAGATGAAGGCCGCGTGATGAATGTGAGTGGCCCTGACGCGGCTGGGCACTAGGTCGTGCGGGACCCCGGTCGTCCGCCGATTCGCAAAGTGCAGCAGCGTGAGCGCGAGTTGCCCGATCGCTTCGACCACCAGCACGCCGGGATACACGGGCTCGCCGGGGAAGTGGCCCGAAAATCCGGGGTCGGCCGGGTCGAGATAGCGGCGGCCACGGACGCTGGCGGTTTCGAGATCAACAAAATCGACCGCATCGACCAGAAGCATGGGTGGGCGGTGAGGCAGCAGGCGCTCGAGCGCGTCCTGGCAGTGCGACACGGCCTGGCCCGAACGTTCGTCGACCAGCGGCGCCCGCTTCAGCACGCGCGTCAATCGCTGCAACTCGGTCGCGTCAAGCACGCAACGCCTCCACGGTTTGGGCAAAATAGCGCCGTGGGTCGCCCGACTCGAGCGCGTCGATGCGAGCGTGGCGCAATCCCTTCCATGACCGGCCAACCATGTTGTCCAGCACGCCGCCCGGACCCACTTCGACAAACGTGGCATTGGCATGGCGCGCCGCCGCGACGTCCATGGACGACTGCCACAGCACCGGCTCGCTGACGTGACGGGTCAGCGACTCGATCAGGTCGGCGGGCGCCGGCTTCGCGATTGGCAGCGCGGTGGCGTTGGGGAGGTAGTCGAGCGAAGTGTCTTGCCAGCGCGCGCGCGCCAGCGCCGGCCGAAATGCCCGCGCCACCGGCGCCATCATCGGAGAGTGCATCGGCACGCGGCGTTCGATCACCGCCGTGTAGGCGGCGTGCTCGTCTTCGAGGGTCGCTGCGGCCCAAGTCACCGCCTGGTCGGCGCCCGCGATCACGTGCTGGGTCGGCGTGTTGTAGTTGCTGATCACAACGGGACCGCGTGAACGGGCGGACTCGACGACCCGTGAAACCGTATCGCGGTCTACCGCGAGCACGGTGATCATGGAGCCCTGAGGAGCCTGGTCGTAGCAATGGCCGCGCGCGTTTACCAGGGCCAATGCGTCTTCGAAGTCGAGCGCGCCGCAATGAACGAGGTGGCTGTACTCGCCGAGGCTCAAGCCGAGCGAGGCAATCCCCGCAATGCCCTCAGCCTGTAACGCGGCCAGGTACATTTGTGTCACCACGAACACCGACAGCTGGATATCGCAGTTCGTGACTGGTGACTCGTCGTTCAAGCAACGGTCAAGCGCACCGGGGGGCAGCACCCGTACGGCGCGGTCCAAGACGTCCCGCGCTGCGTCATGGACGGCGAGCGCGCGGTTGAGCATGCCGCCGCCGATAGAACTCTGCCCAGGGAACACGAAGACACACGCCATTCTTTTCGGACGCTCGGGGGGAGCGTATTCGGTCCGATGCTGGGAATACGCGCAGCGAATGGTTTTCGGAAGAAACCTTCACACGGTGTCGCGAAAATGCCCGGACGGCCGGTGCAACCGGACTAACTGCGCCGGTCGCCGAGCGTGTCGCTCTCGAACCGGTAGCCCAGCCCGTACGCCGTGACGATGAAGGCAGGACTGTGGGGGTCCTGTTCGAGCTTCTGTCGTAACCAGCTCACATGCACGTCGACGGTGCGGGTCTCCGGGGTGGCCTGATAACCCCACACGGCGTCGAGCAGTTGGTCGCGCGAGAACACCACGTCAGGATGCCGCACGAAGTGGCACAGCAGCTTGAACTCTTGAGCCGACAGGCGGACCGGGCGTCCGCCGCGCAGTACCTGACCAGCGCGGGGGCGCACGCACACGTCGCCAAAGACATACTCTTCGGGCCCCGGATCGGATGCCTTGGTCCGGCGTAACAACGCTTCGATGCGCGCCATCAGCTCCGCCGACTGAAAGGGCTTGGTCATGTAATCGTCGGCGCCCAGTTTCAGGCCTGCGATCTTGTCGGCGATGGCGTCGCGCGCGGTCAGCATGAGCACCGCGACGTTGCTGCCCTCGCGCCGAAGGTCCTGGCACACCTCCAGGCCGTTCTTCGACGGCAGGTTGAGGTCGAGAATGATCAGGTCGTAGTCGACCTTGCGGGCCATGTCGGAAGCGATCACGCCGTTGGCCGCGGTATCGACTCCGTAACCCTCCTTTCGCAAACGATCCGACAGGGTACGCCGCAGCCCGGGCTCATCGTCCACCAGCAGGATGCGTCGCTCGGCCTCGGCACCTGCCCGCGATCCGCCTGTCATTACGCCGCCGGCTCCACCAACACCGGCGCGCCCGGCTTCAGCGCCGGCAGCTGCAACACGAACCGCGCACCCTGGCGCTCACCAGCACCCACGCGCACCCGGCCGCCATGCGATCGCGCGACCTGGCGGACGATGCTCAGTCCGATGCCGCTGCCTTCGACGCCCATTTCGCGCGCGAGCCGGCCCCGGAAGAAAGGCTCGAAAATCTGGTGGCGCTCTTCGTCAGGAATGCCGGGTCCCTCATCCTCAACCGTGATCGACACCTCCTCGCCGCCGGTCGCCGAGCGGGTCGCCTTTGCCGCCACCCTCACCGGACCGCCTCGCCCGTACTTCACCGCGTTCAGCACCAGGTTCTTGAGGGCCATCTTCAGGGCCTCGCGGTCGGCCATCACTCCAGGCAGGCCGGCTTCAATGCTGATGTCGATGCACTGGCCGTCGGGCGCCACCGCGCGGCTTTCGGCCAGTGCGCTGTCAATTACCACGGCCACATCGGTCGGCTGCGGATTGAGGGCGGCGTCCGGCTTGGCCTGCAAGCGGCAACACAGCAGGATGTCGCCGATGGTCTTGGTCAGCCGGCGGCCTTCGGTCTTGATCAACTCGCCGTAATGACGCGCCTCCGCCGGGGTACTCACCACATCGTCGGCCAGGTTCTCGCCCGCGCAGGTGATGGTGGCAAGCGGCGTGCGCAGTTCGTGTGACATGCGCGCAACCAGTTCGAGCTGCTCGCGTGCGGCGCGTTGCATGCTGTGCATGGATGCGACCAGCAGGCCGACGCTGACGGCCAATAGCAGCAGCACGCCAATGCCAATCGCGAGATTGCGAATGCGCACGGCGCCGAGCGTGGCTTCGAGCGCGCCGCTTTGGTGCTGCAGGTACACGCGCCAACGGTGGGCGGCGGCATCGGGCATCAGCCGCTCCGCCGTGGCGACGTCGAGATCGCGGCCGTGAATGGCGAACAATGGAATTGGAGCCACCAACGGGTCAAAGTCAGTGGCCGACAGCGCCGGGCTCGAGCGATACACCGCCTGGCCCGGAAGGTCGTCGCGAATGATCAGCACGTCCAGAGCCGAGGGAATGCCGCCTTCAAAACAGCCCGCCAGCATTGTCGGGATCAACTCGTTGGCAATGTTGTCCATGTCGAGCACGGCTACGAACCACCGATTGCCGGCGGGTCCTGGCGGATGAATGACGATGGCGGGAATCTCGTCGAGGAGGGTGCGATTGAGCATGGCCGGTGCGGCGCTACCGGTGGCGGTGAGGTTCGACAGCCATGCTGGGACGCCGTCACCGTCGATGGTTCGCACCGTCAAGCCCCCGTTCGCGCGCTCCACCAGGTAAAGCGCCTTGATGAAACCGGCCGGCACGGCGCCACGCACTGCATCAAGGACCCCGGGAGAGTCAGCGTCGAGAGCCGACAGGCTGGCGTAGACGTGGGCCAGCCGAGCGTCGAATTCGGTAGACAAGCGGACGGTCGCGGCCCGCAGGTTCTGGCTTGCCCGCAAGCCCTCCAGGCCGCTCAACTCGCCCAACCAGCGGTACTGCATGATCGCCAGCGAGGGGAGCAGCACCCCGATCAAGACGATCAACGCCACCGAACGTCGGGAGGCTGTCCACACCATCTGGAGATGGTAGCAACTCTGCCTCACCGCCGGGGAGATCGCTGCGCTTTTTACGACCTCTTAACCAGCCCTTATCGAGCTCTTGAACTTTCGGGCCGGCGCCTCTGATACGGTCACCCGGTCGACTTTTCAACTCTGACTCTGGTTCCACCAAGCTGGAGTCGGAGAGCCCGGCCGGCTCCGCGCCATCGCCCGGTCGGGCTCTTTTCCTAATTTTTCTTAGCTCGGCATTCACCCCACTCCAGCCGGAGTGTTTCTTGCAGGCTAAGATGGGATGGTGACTCGCTTTGCTTCCCTTCTAATCGGTCTAGCCTTGGTGCTCCTCTCTGCCGGGTGTTCCAATCCAGCACTCAGTCTGGCGAACATCCAGGTCGGCCGCTCTCTCAATCCCGACCGCAGCGTCTCGAGCATCACCTCGTTGTTCAAGCCCTCGGAGACGATCTACGTGTCGGTGCAGACGGTGACCGCCGGGTCAGGCACGGTCGGCGTGAAGTGGATGTTCGGCACGCAGGTGATCGACGAACCGACCAAGCAGGTGTCGTACGATGGCCCGGCCAGTACCGAGTTTCACCTGCAGAACTCCGGCGGTTTTCCAGCGGGCGATTACAGCGTGGAAATTTTCCTCGACGGCCAGTCCGTCGGCAAGCGGGCCTTTAAAGTGGGTGAGTTGTAGATGCTTCTGCAAGGATTGATCGCGTTGGCGATCGCAGGGTTCATGGCGGTTGGCCAGGCGACACTGCGGCCCGACCCGCCCATCAAATGTTCAAATTGCGACGAGTGGAACACGCCGCTCGAGCCGATCAAGTTGTTCGGCAACACCTACTATGTCGGCACGGCCGGCTTGTCGGCCATGTTGATCACGTCGGACCAGGGCCACATTCTGCTCGACGGCGGGCTCACGCAGTCGGCGGCCCTGATCGAAGCGAACATCCGCAAGCTGGGATTCAAGCTCGAAGACGTCAAGCTGATCCTGAACTCGCACGCGCACTACGATCACGCCGCAGGCATTGCGGCGTTGCAACGCGCGAGCGGCGCTACGGTCGTGTCGAGCGCGTCGGGCGCACAGGCTTTCGCCAGCGGCAACGCTGTGCCTGACGATCCGCAATTCGGGTTTGGCCTTGCCGATAACGCGTTTCCCGCGGTGAAGAACGTCCGCGTCGTGAAAGACAAAGAGATCGTTCGGGTCGGGCCGCTGTCAGTGCAGATGCACAACACTGCCGGCCACACACCAGGCAGCACGACGTGGACGTGGCAGGCCTGTGACCCCGCCGCCAAGGTTGCGAGCTCCAACGATGGTTGCCTGAACATGGTCTATGCCGACAGCCTGTCGTCGGTTGCCGCGCCGGGCTTCCGCTATACCGGGGATGCCACAACGCCGAGCCGCGTCGAGCAGTTCCGCAAGAGCATCACCACGGTCGGTGAACTGCCGTGCGACATCATGATCACGACGCACCCGATGTTCACGGACCTCGCCGGCAAGCTGAAGAAGCGGGCGGCGAAGCCGGCCGTCGATCCGTTCATCGATCCGCAGGCCTGCCGCGTGTATGCCGCCAACGCCATGAAGGGGCTCGACGCCCGCGTGGCGGAAGAAGCCAAAAAGTAGCCACAGCCCGCGCCCGCGTCGACTCCCGGCAGGTGCCGGATTCACGAATATTGCAGAGACGTCACATCGGCACCACGCCAGCGTTGCGCCGCGTAGATAGATTCGCCAGCTATGAAACAGGCTGCTTTCTGCCTCGCCGTCATGCTGGCCTCTTTTTTCGCTGACGCCACGCCATGCCTCGCGCAGACGCCGACCGGATCTGTCGCCGGCACCATCACCGATCAACAGGGCGGCGTGCTGCCGGGCGCGACCCTGATCATCGCCCACCAGGCCACGGGCACAAAACACGAAGTCGTGACCAGAGAGGACGGTCGATACCGGGTGCCGGGCCTTGCGCCCGGAGGGCCGTACCTCGTCACCGCCAGCCTGGCCGGATTCCAGGCGCAGCAGCAGGGCGACATCTCGATCGCGCCGGGTAGCGAACAGGCGGTCGATTTCCGGCTCCAACTGGACGCCGTCGCCGAGAACGTGACCGTGATGGCCGGCATGGCACTGGCGCGACAGCAGAAGCGGGGCGCCAGAAACATTCTCGACTCCGTCTCGGCCGATGCGGTGGGCCGTTTTCCTGACGATAACGCGGCGGAAGCCTTACGGCGAGTCCCCGGTGTGTCGATGGAAATCGACCAGGGCGAAGGCCGGTTCGTTATCGTGCGCGGCGTCGACGCGAGCCTCAATAACGTCACCATCAATGGCCAGATTGTCGGCACCCCCGCCGAGTTCGGCACGCGCGGGGTTTCGATGGACTCGGTCCCGGCCGATCTCATCGCACGCCTCGAAGTGATCAAGGCAGTAAGGCCAGACATGGACGCCAACGCCATTGGCGCGACCATCGACATCGCCACGCGGAACGCGTTCGACCGCCCGGAGGGTTTTTTCTCCGGCTCGCTCCGCACCGGATACAACGAGTTGAGCGGCCGGGTGCCGTACGGCGGCAACGTCAGCTTCGGCAAGGTCTTCGGCGAGGCGCAGCGATGGGGCGTCGTCGCTGGCGCCAGCTATTCGTATCGTCGCTACGATTCGCAACTGGTCAACGGCTCCGCCGACGTGTGGACTGCATTCAACGGAATCTTCGTGCCGCAGAATCACACGCGATATCTCTATGACGTCGCGCGTCAACGGCAGGGCGTCAACGCCGCGCTGGAGTTCCGGCCGTCACGCGGCCATGAACTGGCACTTCGCTTCAATCACAACCTGTTCGAGGATCTCGAGGGACGGCAGCAGTCGTCGTTTGATTTCACGCGCGGCACGCTGACCAACCAGACGGCGACCGGCGGCAGCTTCAGCCAGGGGCAGGCCACGCGGCAGTTCCGCGACTACAAGCAGGAACATCTGATCAACGCCCTCCAGCTGGAAGGCGAGCACGCCGTGCGACGCTCCACGCTCGACTGGAAGCTTGGCGCCAGCAGAGGGCAACGCCGGACACCCAACCGCGTGGATTGGGAGTTCCGGTCGGCTGCCAACGCATTTCCCAACACCTACGACGTCTCGGACCCGACGTTGCCGGTGATTACGCCGACCGACAACTTCTACTCAACCGCCGCCTATCCATTTCGCCGGGTGCGCTTTCGCAACGACCTCGAGCGCGAAGACGTGCTGACGGCCGAGTTGAACCTGAAACGTGACGTGATGCTGGGCCGCCGCCCCACATACTGGAAGGCCGGCGCGAAGGTCGTCAGCCGCGACAAGACCCAGGACCGGCAAAATCAGAACTACACCGGCTCCGGATTCACCCTCGCCGATTTCGGCCTTGGTGGACCCGAGCCCGACAGCTTCTTTGACTTCGCGGAACGCTACCGATTTGGGCCGACCCTCAACCTCCCGGCCTTACAACAGTTCTTCCGGGACAACCCCAACCGTTTCGTACGAGACGACTCAACCAGCCTGCAAAACTCGCTTGAACAGGACTTCGACGCGAGCGAAAACGTTTATGCCGGCTACCTGATGACCGGCGTCGACTTTACGCGCTGGAACCTCATGGCCGGGGTGCGCGTGGAGACCACGCGCGCCACCTATTCGGCCAACGAGTTGCTGTACGCCGCGGGCGCCTTCACCCGCAACTTCAATCGCCGGTCCGGCGATACCGATTACACCGACGTGCTGCCGGGCGTGCACGTCAATTTCTATCCCGCAAAGGGACTGACCGTGCGCGGCGCCTGGACCAATACCCTGGGCCGGCCCAGCTACGCGAACCTGGCGCCGACGCGCGCGTTCGATGAGATCCTCAACGAGAACGGCACCTACACGGGAAGTCTCTCGTCGGGCAACCCGGCACTCAATCCGTACGAATCGATGAACGTCGATCTGTCGGTGGAATACTACCTGCCCGCCGGCATCATCTCGGTCGCGCCGTTCTACAAGCGCATCCAGAACCCGATCTTCACCCGCACCACGGTGGACGAGAACGTAACCGTCAACGGGCGACGCTACGAACGCTTGACCGTGACCCAGCCGGAAAACGCGGACCGCGGCCACGTGGCCGGCGTCGAGCTGACTTACCAGAACTTCTTTTCGTCACTGCCGTCGCCCTTCGACGGCTTCGGCGTGAATCTCAACTACACGTTTGGCGACTCGTCGGTCACCGTTTTCGGACGCACCGACGAGCTGCCGTTCTTCAAGCAATCGGACCGGGTGGGCAACGCGGCGTTAATCTATGAGAAATACGGCATCACCGGCCAGGTCGCGGTGTCGTACACAAGCCCGAACCTCGGCGCGCTTGCGTCGGGTCCGAACTTCGACAACTACGCCGACAGCTACACCACGCTCGACGTCAAGGTAAGCGTGCCGCTCAGCCCGCGGCTGCGTGGTTTCGTCGATCTGCGGAACCTGAACAATGAACCCCGCACCAGGTTTTCGGGCGCACCCGAGCGCCGCACGTCGTATGAAATCTATTTATGGAACGTCAACGCCGGCTTCGACTTCAGGTTCTAGGCCTATTCGTACCTGAGTGCCAGGATCGGATCGATCCGACTCGCGCGGTGCGCCGGGATCATCCCTGCCGCCGCCGAGATCGCCGTCAGCAGCGCCATTGTCGAGATGGCGATCCACGGGTCATTCGGCTCAATGCCGTAGAGCTGCGACGACACGTATTGGCCAAGCGCGATGGCCGATGGAATGCCGACCACGAGCCCGATCGTCAGCAGCAACAACACTTCCTTCATCACCAGCCAAATCACTGACGCAGGCTCGGCGCCGAGCGCCAGCCGCAGGCCCAGCTCTTTCTTCCGCCGCGCCACGATGAAAGCCATCACGCCGTAGAGGCCGATCGATGCCAGCAGCGTCGCGAGCAGGCCGAAGCCGGCCGACAACATCGCGATCAGGCGATCGCTCAGCAAGGTCTCGTCCAATTGGCCCTGCAGCGTTTTCATGTCGAACACCGGCATGCCGGCATCGAGGCGCTTCACTTCGCTGCGCACCAGGTTGAACGCCGCCGCCGAGGCATCGGTTGTGCGGAGGTAGAACGTCACGCCGCCGCGGCCCCAGTTGGGGATGAACACCTGGCGGCGCACGCCTTCACGCGGGCCTTCGTAAAGGGAGTCGGCGACCACGCCGATGATCTCGATCGACAGTTTCGACTCCGGACCGTCGCCAAAACCCACGTGACGGCCTACTGCGCTCTTGTCGCCGAAGAAATGCTTTGCGAACTTCTGGTTCACGATCGCGACGGTGGCCTCTTCCTTCGCGTCGGCGCGCGTGAAGTCGCGCCCCTCCAGGAACGGAATCGACATGGTCTTGAAGTAACCCGGCGACAGGGAATTCATGAACGCCTGCATGTCCTCGCCGTCGGTTGCCTTGTGGCCTTCCACTGACATGGTGCTGTCCCATTCATCGCCTGCGAGAATGGACACCGCCGCCGTGCCCGCTGACTTGACGCCAGGCGATGAGTTCAAGCGGTCCAGCAGGTCGCGATAAAAGTTCACGCCTTGCTGATTCTCGTAGCCGCTGAGCGCGGGGTTCAGGCGGAACGTGACCAGGTTGTCGAGGGCGATGCCGGTATCGGTGGTCTGCAGGTTCTGCAGGCTGCGGACGAAGAGACCGGCGCCAAACAGCAGCAGGAAGCTGAGCGCCACCTGGGCGGCGACTAGACCCTTCCTGAGAAACAGCGATCCGCCGGTGCCGGCAATGCCGCCGACAGTGTCCTTGAGCGTGGCCCACTGATCGGGGTTGCTGGCGCGCAGCGCCGGCAGTAGGCCAAACACCACGCCGGTCAGCAGCGTCAGCGAAAACGTGAAGAGCAGGAT
>JANMUX010000274.1:0-5201 GCA_031392125.1 Acidobacteriota bacterium
GCCATCAAGACGTCGCATCCTGGCGGCTCGCACCAGGAATTGATGACGGTCTACACGATCGTCAATGCACTGGTCACCAACCTGCCCAACCTGCAGGAAGTGCAAATTCTGATCGGTGGACAGGAAGCCGACACGCTCGCCGGTCATGTGGACTTGCGGCGCCCACTGCGGAAGAATGAAGCGTTGATTCTGTCGCCCTTGTCCACACCAGGAACCCCGAGTCCCCAATGACCCGCTTAAACGACCGCGCGCCCGGCGAGCTTCGCCCCACCACCATCACCCCGCACTTCTCGATTCACGCAGAGGGCTCGGTGCTGATCGAAGTGGGCTTCACGCGCGTGATCTGCACCGCGAGCATCGAAGACAAAGTGCCGCCCTTCCTGCGCGGCGCCGGCAAGGGCTGGGTCACGGCGGAATACGGCATGCTGCCGCGCGCCACCTCCACGCGTTCGGGCCGCGAGGCCGCGGCCGGCAAGGTCGGCGGCCGGACGATGGAGATTCAGCGGCTGATCGGGCGTTCACTGCGCTCGGTGATCAAGCTCGAGCAGCTCGGCGAGCGAACCATCTGGCTCGACTGCGACGTGATTCAGGCCGATGGCGGCACGCGGTGCGCGTCGATTACCGGGGCGTTCGTGGCCTTGGTGCTCGCACTCGGCAAGCTCAAGGACCGCGACCAGCTGCGTTCGATTCCGCTCAGCGACTACGTCGCGGCCACCAGCGTCGGCATTGTTGGTGGCATGCCGCTGCTCGACCTGGCTTACGAGGAAGATTCCAAGGCCGACGTCGACATGAACATCGTCAAGACCAGCGACGGGCGCTTCATCGAGATCCAGGGCACCGCGGAAGCAGAGCCCTTTGGCACCGAGGCCCTCACCGGCCTGCTGGCTCTGGCTGACAAGGGCATCAACGACCTCGTTGCCAAGCAACGGGAGATTGTCGGCTCCATCCTCGGCCGATGACCTCGCGGCTGCTGATTGCCACCACCAACCCGAACAAGCTGAAGGAAATTCGACCGCTGTTTGATCCCGGGCGGTACGAACTCGTCACGCTCGCGGACGTGAACCCGGTACCGGAACCCGAAGAAACCGGCGCCACCTTCTGGCAGAACGCCCGCATCAAGGCATTGACCTACGCGGCAGCGACGGGGTTGACCGCGATCGCCGAGGATTCAGGGTTCGAGGTCGAGGCCCTTAGTGGGGAGCCCGGCGTCCACTCTGCCCGGTTCCTGGGAAGGTCGGCGACCTACGACCAGCGGTTTGTCGAAATCTATCGGCGACTGGGCGGCGCGCAGTCGTCGGCCCGATTCGTCACCGCGCTCGCGGTGGCCGAGGGGAACCGATTGCTCTTCGAAACCGAAACCTCAGTCGAAGGCGCCGTCGCGCCGTCGGCACGCGGGACGAACGGATTCGGATACGACCCGATTTTCTGGTATCCGCCGTTCGGCCGAACCACCGCAGAACTTGCCGATCACGAAAAGGCCCGGGTTTCTCATCGTGCCCTCGCCTTCCGCGATTTGCACTGGTGGTTACGCAGACAAAGCTGAGATCAGACTGTTCCGAATCGGCACCCCGCTCGGGAAGTCCGCCGGCAGGGATCGCAAAAAATGCCAACAAAAGCTCCGGCTCGGCCGTTGGCATCGCTTATTCTCTACCCGAACCGTAGTTCCCCTGTCGTTTCGTCCGAGATGAGGTTGGTATGAGACCACGTGCCTGGCTGAAGACGGCCCTTTTGGCGGCCGCGCTGTACTGCTCGCAGATGCAATCGCCGGTCGTCGCGCAAAGCGGCGCCGCCATCGTCATTAGCGAGTTCCGTTTTCGCGGCACGCTTGGCGGCAACGACGAATTCATCGAGCTTTTTAACGCCAGCGCAGCACCGGTCAACGTCGGCGGCTGGATTCTGCGGGCCTCGAACAACACCGTGCCACCCTCGGTCGCAACGCGCGCCACTATTCCCGCCGGAACCGTCATCAATCCGGGGTGCTTTTTCCTCGCGGTGAATAACAACGTCAGCGCGAGTTACAGCGGTACGGTCCCTGGCAATCTCACCTACGGCACCGGCTTTGCGGACGATGGCGGTGTGGCGCTGTTGCGGGCGGACCTGACGATCGTCGATCAGGTCGGGCATGGCGCTAACGCTGCTTTCGGTGAAGGCACCCGCCTGCCGGCGCTGACCAGCAACGCGAATCGCGGCGTCGAGCGTCGGCGCAGCGGCGCCTTCGCGCATGTTGACACCAACAACAACGCGGCCGACTTCCAGGCGATCTCTCCCGGCAATCCCCAGAACGCATCGAGCGCGTGCCTCTCGGGCGACAACCCCGCAGTGAGCGGCGCGGCGTTGCCGGCGACGGTGGAACAGGGCGAGTTGCTGACCCTGTTCGCGACGGTCACGCCCGCGACGGCGCCCGCGAGCACTGGCGTGCAAGTCGTGGGCGACTTGAGCCCGGTGGGTGGCCCGGCAAGCGAAGCCTTTGCCGACAACGGCGTCGCGCCAGATGCCGCGGCTGACGACAACGTCTTCACGGCGGTGGTTACGGTGTCGTCCGCCACTGTGCCCGGCGCGAGATCGCTGTCGCTGACGGTCAGCGATGCGCAATCACGATCGGCCACCACCGCGATCGCGATCACGGTGATCCAGCCGCCGGTCCTGTACTTGCCGCACGAGGTCCAGGGTCCTGGCCGCATCTCGCCCCTCCCCCAGGGCACGCCGGTGAGGGTGCGGGGAGTCGTGACAGCCCGCAAGTTCAATGGCTTCTTCATCCAGACCGAACCGGGATTTGAAGACGCCGATCCCAACAGCTCTGAAGGGCTGTTTGTTTTCGTCGGCGGCGGCGGCCCGGCGGCGGCCCAGGTGGGACGGCTGGTCGACGTCCGGGGAGCGGTGGCCGAATTCATCTCGTCGGCAGACCCTGGCAGCGCGCCGTTGACTGAACTGAACGTCGTGACGGCAGTCACCGACCGCGGCTCGTCGGCGGTTCCGGCACCGTACCTGCTGACCGCCAGCGACGTGTCGGATGCCGGCGAACTGGACCAGCTCGAACGTCTCGAAGGTATGCGCGTGACGGCGGCGTCGCTGACGGCGGTGTCAGGCACCGGCGGCAACAAGAGTGAGGCGAACGCGACCTCCACGAGCGACGGGGCGTTTTACGCGGTGCTGACCGGGCAGGCTCGTCCCTATCGCGAGCCCGGAGTTGAAGCCGGTTATCCGGTGATTCCGTGCACGGTGCCGCCCTGCAACATCCCGGTGTTCGACGGCAATCCCGAACGCCTGCGCGTGGATTCTGATGCACTCGAGGGCATGCCGCCCGCCGACGTATCGACCGGCGCCTTAATGGCCGACGTCACCGGCCCGCTCGACTTCGGGTTACGCACCTACGCCATCCTTCCCGAGGCGCCGCTGGCACCCGTGGGTGGCATGACCGTGGTCCCGGCGCGCGCCGCCGCCGCCAACGAGTACGCGATTGCGTCGTTCAACATGGAGCGATTCTTCGACTCGGTAAACGATCCCGGCGGCGACGTCGCGCTGACGCCGCTGGCTTACCAGGGCCGCCTTGCGAAGGCTTCACTTGCCATTCGCAACGTCCTGAATACGCCCGACATCATTGGCATGCAAGAGGTTGAGAATCTTGCGGTGCTGAACGACTTGTCGCTGCGGATTGATGCTGACGCTGCTGCCGCCGGCACGCAACCGCCGGCCTACGCTGCCTATCTGGTCGAGGGCTTCGATCAAGGCGGCATCGACGTGGCCTTCCTGGTCAAGACCGTGGGGAACCGCGTCAGCGGCATTTCGGTGGAACAGGTTGGCGGCGACGCCACGTTCGTGGACCCCGGGGATGGCAGCGTCGATCTGATGAACGATCGCCCGCCGCTGGTGCTGCGCGCGACCATTGATGGCGGCGTGGCGGTGTTGCCGCAGCCGATCACGGTGATTGCCAACCACCTTCGCTCGCTCATCGACGTGGAGTTGGACAACAACAGCGGCCGGCGTGTGCGAGCCAAGCGCCAGGCGCAGGCCGAGTTCCTCGCCAACTACATCCAAGGACGGCAACTGAACGACCCGGCTGAAGCCATCGTTTCCCTGGGCGACTACAACGCGTTCAGCTTCAACGATGGCTACGGCGACAGCATGGGCACCATTCGGGGCGTGCCGGTGGCCGCAGATCAAGCGGCGACCGCATCGGCCGACCTGGTGTCGCCGGACCTGGTCGATGTCGCCGACTTCATTCCCGCTGCTGAGCGCTACTCTTATGTGTTCGGTGGCAACGCGCAAACGCTCGACCACGTGGTCGTGACAGCGAACCTGGTGCCGCAGTTCGTCGACCTGGTGCACCCGCGCGTGAACGCCGACTTCCCCGAAGTGCTGCGCGGCAATGCCACTACGCCAGAACGGCTGTCGGACCACGACCCCGCGGTCGCCTTCTTCACGTTCCCGCCAGACGTTGACGCGCCGGTCTTTTCCACGACGCCGGCCGACCTGGTGGCGGAAGCGACTGGACCGGTTGGGGCGCCCGTCGGTTACGTCGTTCCCTCGGCCACCGACAACCTGGACGCGGTTATCAACGTGACCTGCGCGCCGGCGAGTGGCAGCACCTTTGCGCTTGGCTCGACTGGCGTCACCTGTTCGGCCGCCGATCTCGCCGGTAACCTCGCGACCGTATCGTTCAGCATCACCGTGCAGGACACGACCGCGCCGACGCTGGCGGTGCCGGCCAACATCACGGACGAGGCCAGTGCGCCCACTGGCCGGGCGGTGGCCTTTGCGGTTTCGGCCACCGACCTGGTGACCGCCTCGCCCGCCGTCACATGCACACCCGCGTCCGGCAGCACCTTCCCGCTCGGCGTGAACACCGTGTCGTGCTCGGCCACCGACCTGGCCGGCAACGCGTCAAGCGCGTCGTTCACCGTCACCATCACTCCACCGGTGCCTGGCCGCATGCACGGCACCGGCGGCATCAGCAACGGCGGCGACCGGACCTGGTTCACGCTCGATGTTCGAGAGACGGCAGATTACGTTGATCGCGGCTGGCTGACGCTGAAACTCACCGACGAGGCTGGGCAACGCGACCGCTACTTCGCTGCTAACGTCACGGACGTTCGCTTCTCGGACCAGCCGGGATACTCACCGGGGAAACAGAAGAGCAATGGCGTGGATACCGTGTCGTTCACCGGAGTCGGTTACTGGAATGGCCACGCCGGCCACACTTA
>JANMUX010000363.1:0-6228 GCA_031392125.1 Acidobacteriota bacterium
ATTCTTGACAGCCCGGGCGTTCCCGGATCAACCTCCGTTTGGCGTGTCGTGGGATCCACCGGTGTGTTGTTCGGGTATTGCACGTTGCGGCCTAACCGATAACGACTATGCCAACGGGTTGGCGATCACGGTGACGATCACGTGGTCACCTCGCGGCTTGCCGCCGTGCCGCTGGCGCGTGCTGTCGGTGAGATTGGCCTGGATTACCACTACGATTTCTCGCCTCGAGACGTGCAGCAGGCGGTGTTTCGCGCCCAGCTGCAGCTGGCACGGGGCCGCGACCTGCCTGTGGTGATTCACACCCGCGAGGCCGAGGACGACACGCTGCGAATTCTCGCGGAAGAGGGTGGCCCCGCACTGCGCGGCGTCTTCCACTGCTTCACCGGCGATGGCGCTGCCGCGGCGCGCGCCCTGGCCACCGGTTTCTACCTGTCGATCCCCGGCGTGATTAGCTTTCCGAAGGCTGAATCGCTGCGCGTCGCCCTGCCTCAGGTCCCGGTCAACCGGTTACTGGTTGAGACCGACAGCCCCTACCTGGCGCCGGTGCCGCACCGTGGCAAGCGCAACGAACCGGCTTACGTGGCGAAGGTCGTTGACCATGTGGCCGCCGCCCGCGGCGTGACGGTCGCCGACCTCGTCGCCGAAACCGATCGCAACTTTGACGCACTCTTCCGGCCGTAGGATCCCTGCAAAGCTCGCCGCTGCAACCATTAAGAGGCGGCCGCCTTCGTTGACACCGTCGTCTGCCTATGGTGAGATTGATGTCACGTGTCCAACGCCGCACCCCGGACCCAAGCGGATCTGATTCAGCTGTTCGAGCCCGTACGTGACGACCTGCTAGCCGTCGAACGCGAGTTTGCCGAGCAGGTGCAGTCGCAGATCCACGTCATCCCGGAGATCGGCAACTACCTGCAGAAGAGCGGTGGCAAGCGCGTGCGGCCGGCCGTGCTGCTGATGTCGTCGCGCCTGTGCGGCTACATCGGGCCCCGCGCCATCACCAACGCCGCGGTGGTGGAATTTATCCACACCGCCACGCTCGTGCACGACGACATCATTGACGATGCGGACGTGCGGCGCGGGCGCAAGGCGGTGCACTCGCAGTGGGGCAACGACGTCACGGTGCTGGCCGGCGACTTTCTCTACATCAAGTCCATGGCCATGGCGCTCACGCAGGACACGCTCGACGTGGTGCGCTTGTTGTGCGACGTCACCCTCCGGATGATTGAGGGCGAGCTCTACCAACTCACCAAGAACGGCGTCGTCGATCTCAGCGAAGAAGAACACTTCGACATCATCCACCGCAAGACCGCCTACCTGTTTGGTGGGTGCGCTCAAATTGGCGGCATCCTCGGCGAGGTGAGCGCCGAAAAGGAACAGGCCCTCCGCGAGTACGGTTTCAGCCTGGGCACCATGTTCCAGCTGGTGGACGATTTGCTCGACTTTACCGGCGCCGCTGAAGTGATTGGCAAGCCGGTCGGCGGTGACCTTCGTGAAGGCAAGATCACGCTTCCAATCATTCACCTGCTGGAACACGGCGGCGCCGAGGCGAGCGACCTGATTCGCAACGCCGTGCGCGAGCGCGACGTCAGTGCCGAGAACTGGGCGCGCATCAAGGCGCTGCTGGCCGAGCATCGCTCTCTCGACTACGCCTACGAGCGCGCCGTGGAATTTGGCGAAACTGCCAAGCGGCAGTTGCGGCAGTTCTCGCCCAGCCGCGAGCGCGAGGCGCTGATGGGCCTGGCCGACTACGTGCTGCTGCGCGACCGGTAGGCGCCGCCGCCACCCCCTGTGGCCTTCCCGTGACTGCTGCCAAGAGAATCGAGGAGCTGCGCCAGCAAATCCGGCGGCACGAAGAGCTCTATTACATGCAGGCCTTGCCGGCGATCTCCGATACGGAGTTCGACGCCTTGATGAACGAGCTCAAGGCCATCGAGGCGGCGCACCCCGACCTGCTGACCCCCGATTCGCCGACGCAACGGGTTGGCGGACGGGCGGCCGAGGGCTTTGTCACCGTCGAGCACAGCCAGCCGATGCTTAGCCTCGACAATGCCTACAACGAAGCCGACTTGCGAGCCTTCGACGAGCGCGTTCGCAAGGGGCTGGCGCTCGAGTCGACGCCCTCGTACGTCGCCGAGCTGAAGATCGACGGCTTGAGCATCGCGCTGACCTACGAGCAGGGTCAGTTGGTGCGTGGCGCCACGCGTGGCGATGGCACCCGCGGCGAGGACGTCACGGCCAACGTGCGGACCGTGCGCGCCATCCCGCTGTCGCTGACGAATGGCCCGCCGGGCCGCGTCGAGATTCGCGGCGAGGTCTACTTGCCGAAGAAGGCATTCGAGCGCATCAACCGCGAGCAGGCGGCCGCCGGCGAACCCCTTTACGCAAACCCGCGAAACACGGCGGCCGGCACCATGCGCAACCTCGATCCGGCATTGGTCGCCAGGCGGGGACTGCAGGCGTGGAGCTATCAAGTCGTGTTCCCCGAAGGCGCGCCGCAGGCTTCGCATGCCGAAATGCTCGCCGAGCTCAAGGCCTGGGGGGCGCCGGTTGAGCCCCACTGGCAGCAGTGTGACGGCATCGATGCCGTGGTTGCGTTCTGCGAGGCGTGGCGCGATCGGCGCGCGTCGCTCGACTTCGAGACCGACGGCGTCGTCATCAAGTTGAATGACCTCGCGCAGCGCGAACGCCTGGGTTTCACGTCGAAGTTCCCGCGGTGGGCGACCGCCTTCAAGTTTCCGGCCGAGCGGAAGATTGCGATGCTGCATCGCATCGAGGTCAACATCGGGCGCACCGGCGCGGCGACGCCGTTTGCGATGCTCGAGCCGACGGTGGTCGCCGGGTCCACCATTTCCATGGCGACCTTACACAACCCCGACGACATCATCCGCAAGGACATTCGGCCCGGCGAGCTGGTGATTATCGAAAAGGCCGGAGATGTGATCCCGCGCGTCGTCGGGCCCGCCAATCCCGAGGCGACCGATCGCCCTGCGCCATGGGTGATGCCCACTCATTGTCCGGTCTGCAACAGCCCGCTCCACAAGCCCGAAGACGAAGCGGTCTGGCGGTGCGATAACAGTTCGTGTCCGTCGAAGTTGCGGCGGGGGCTTGAACACTTTGCCTCGCGCGGCGCCATGAATATTGAGGGCATGGGCGAGTCGTTGGTTGGCCAGTTGGTGGAATCGGGACTGGTCAAGATCCTGGCCGACGTCTATCAACTGACGGTCGAGGGCCTGGTCGGGCTCGAGCGCATGGGTAAGAAGTCCGCCGACAAGGTGGTCAGGGAAATCGAGAAGTCGAAGACCAACGACGTGTGGCGCCTGCTTTACGGACTGGGCATTCGCCACGTCGGCGAACGGGGCGCGCAGGTGTTAGCGGATCATTTCGGCTCGATCGCCGATATCCAGGGTGCGTCGCTCGACGAGCTGCAACAGGTGCGAGAGATTGGTCCGGTGTTGGCCGAGGCGGTGCGGACGTGGTTCGACGAACCGCGCAACCGCGAGCTGATCGCGCGCCTGGACGCCGCCGGGCTCAAGATGACGGGTGAACGAAAGGCCGCGCCCGCGGGGCCGCAGCCGCTGGCCGGCAAGACCTACGTGATCACCGGCGAGTTGTCCGGCATGTCGCGGGAAGAGGCCGCGGCCAGGCTCCAGGCGCTTGGCGGGAAGGTGACGGGTTCAGTGAGCAAGAAGACGACCGCCCTGATCGTCGGCACCGAACCGGGAGCGAGCAAGCTCGAGAAGGCTGCCGCGCTCGGCATTGCCACGGTGGATGAAGCCGGGTTCTTGGCCCTTATAATGAGTCCATCATGACGCGGCAGTTCGCGTGGACCACTGCCACGCTCACCGGCATCATCGGCATCCTGCTGGGCATCGTCGTCTCGACGCCGCGGCTGCCCGCCGCCACCGAACGGCCACGCGTCTCGGCCGACGAAAGTGCGCCGGTGCCCGCGATCGAACGCGCACCGCCGGCGGCTGGTGCTGGGCTGGCTACCGCGATCAACTTCGCCGACATCGCGGCGAAGATGAATCCCGCAGTCGTGAACATCGACGCGACGGCCCGCAGCCGCCGCGCCCGCCGTCTCATGCAAGAGGGCGCGCAGCGCGATGGCGATCCGTTTGACCTTGGCCGAAGGGGGAGCAGCGACGTGCCGCGGCGCGGCACCGGCACCGGCTTTCTGATCGACGCGGCCGGCCACATCCTGACCAACCATCACGTCATCGAGGGGGCCGAGCGGCTGACCGTGAAGCTGGCCGACGGCCGCAGCCTGCGGGCGGAGGTGGTCGGCTCTGACCCCGACACCGACATCGCCCTTATCAAGGTGTCGGGCCCCACGCCGTTTCCGCACGCCACGCTGGGCGATTCCAACGCGTTGAGGGTGGGTGAGTGGGTCTGCGCCATTGGTAACCCGCTGGCGTACGAACACACTGTCACCGTCGGGGTCGTCAGCTTCATCGGCCGCAAGCTGTTCGATGCCAGCCTCGACAACTACATCCAGACCGATGCCGCCATCAGCTTTGGCAATAGCGGCGGACCGCTGATCAATGGCCGCGGCCAGGTGATTGGTATCAACTCGGCGATCAGCCGCCAGGCCAACAACATCGGCTTCGCGGTGCCCATCAACCAGGCACGGGCCGTCCTGCCGCAGTTAAAGACCCTGGGCCGGGTGGAGCGCGGCTTCATCGGCGTGACCGGACGTGACGTCGATCCCGACCTGCGCGCGTCGCTCAAGCTCTCGCGCGATGACGGCGCGCTGGTGCAGGACGTGGCGGCGGGCTCCCCGGCGGCCCGCGGCGGGTTGCGGCCGTACGACGTGATTGTCTCGCTCGACGGCAAGGCGGTAGGCACCCACGATCAATTGATTCGCGAAGTGGCCTCGCGACAGCCCGGGACGAGCGCGCGGCTCGAGTACGTGCGCGATGGTCGCTCGCGGGAAGTGTCGCTGAAGCTGGCAGGACGCCCGCAGCGGACGCCCGACCCGGCGGCATCGCCCGTGGTGCGCTCGACGCAGCGCACGGGTCCGGGCGAGCTGGGCCTCAGCTTGATCGAGATCGACGACAGCAACGCTCACCGCTTCGACATCCCTTCCGGCATGACCGGGTTGCTGGTGCAGCGGGTGGAACCGTTGTCGGTGGCCTATGACGCCGGCATCGCGCGTGGCGCGATCATCCTCGAGGTCAACCGCCAGCCGGTGAACTCGATCGCCGGGTTCCGCCGCGTGGTGGGCGCCGCCGGCCTGGGCGATATTCTCGCCGTGTTCTTGTACGACCCCGAGGCCGACACGCGCGCCATCCGGACCGTCCGCACGGAGCAGCGGTGAAGCCCCGCATTCTCGTGATCGATGACGAGTTGGCCATTCGCGACTCGCTCAAGATGGTCCTCGAGTACGAGGGCTACGAAGTGATGCAGGCGGCGACTGGTGACGAAGGCATCAAGCTAATCGAGCGCGAGGCGCCGGACCTGGTATTCCTCGACATCAAGATGCCCGGAATGGACGGCCTCGAGGTGCTGCACAAGCTGCGGCACCTGGTCGAAGTCACCCCAATCGTCGTGATCTCCGGCCACGCCGACATCACCACCGCCGTGGAAGCGACGCGCCTGGGCGCGTTCGACTTCATCGAGAAGCCGCTCGAGCGCGAGCGCGTCATGGTGACGGTTCGCAACGCGGTTGATACGCGGCGGCTGAAGACCGAGAACAAGAGCTATCGCCGCGACGCCGAGAAAAAGTACCAGATCGTCGGCGATTCACCGTCGCTGGCCACCGTCCGCAGTGCCATCCAGAAGGCGGCGCCGACGTGTGCCACGGTGCTGATCTGGGGCGAGAGCGGGGTTGGCAAGGAACTGGTAGCCCGCGCGATTCACCGCGACAGCCTGCGCCGCGACGGTGCGTTCGTGCAGGTCAACTGCGCCGCAATTCCCGATGAACTGATCGAGTCCGAACTGTTCGGCCACGAGAAGGGTTCGTTCACCGGCGCCACCGACCGGCAGATCGGCAAGTTCGAGCAGGCCGACAAGGGAACGATCTTCCTCGACGAAGTCGGCGACATGAGCCTGAAGACGCAGGCCAAGGTGTTGCGCGTGCTGCAGGAGCAGGAACTCGAGCGCCTGGGCAGCAACCGCATCATCAAGGTCGACGTGCGGGTGATTGCCGCCACCAACAAGAATCTCGAGGAAGAGATCGACCGCCACACCTTTCGCGAGGACCTGTTCTATCGCTTGAACGTGGTGCCC
>JANMUX010000100.1:0-4259 GCA_031392125.1 Acidobacteriota bacterium
GAGCGGCGCGGGCTAAAGCGCGGGGTCGCGTCGCTCTGTATCGGCGGTGGCGAAGCAACTGCGCTTGCCGTCGAACTTGTGGCGTAACGCGCTTTCGCCGCCACTGATGCTGAAGCGCACCAAACTGGCAGGAATCGAGGCTAAGCGTGTCTGACGCGAAGAAAATCAGGGTGGCCGTGAACGGCTACGGAGTGATCGGCAAACGGGTGGCAGACGCCGTCGTGCGCCAAGAAGATATGCTGCTGGCCGGGGTGGCGGACGTCGTGACGGACTGGCGGGCGCGCATGGCGACCCGGCATGGCTTTCGTCTGTTCGGGGCAACGGACGAACACGCCAACGGGATGCGTACGGTCGGATTGAAGGTTGCTGGCACCTTGGACGACCTGTTGGATCAGTCCGATGTAGTCGTAGACTGCACGCCGAAGCACGTCGCGGCAAAGAACATCGATGGCTACCGCCGTCGCGGATTAAAGTTCGTTGTCCAAGGTGGCGAGAAACACGACACGACCGGCCATTCCTTTGTCGCCGAGTCCAACTACGTCAGCGCGCTCAATCGCGACGCGACGCGCGTGGTGTCGTGCAACACGACGTCGATCGTGCGAACGCTGACCGCGCTCAAACGCGCAGGGTTGCTGCAGCGCGCCAGGGGGACCTTATTGCGACGCGCGACCGATCCATGGGAAAGCCACGAGGGCGGGATCATGAACACGTTGGTGCCAGAGCCAGAGATCCCAAGCCATCAAGGTCCGGATGCTCAGAATGTCGATCCGGATCTCGACGTGGTGACGATGGCGGTCAAGGTGCCGGAGACGATCGGACATCTCCATTACTGGTCGGTGCAGATGACGCGCAGCGCCAGCAAGGATGAGGTACTCGAGGCGTTTCGTTCGTCATCCCGAATCGCGCTGATCCGCATCAGCGACGGCTTGGTGGCTCTCAACTCGGTGAAGGAACTCATGGCCGATCGCGGCCGTCCGCACGCTAACCTTTACGAAGTGGCGCTCTGGGCCGACATGTTACGGGTTCAGGGTGACGAGCTGTTCTATGCATATATGGTCGACAATCAGGCCATCGTGATCCCGGAAACGGTCGACGCTATTCGCGCGTTGACTGGAATCGAGACAACCGCAAACGAGTCGATTGCTCGGACCAATGCGGCGCTCGGCATCGAGGCATCGTTCATGTAGCGCACGTCGGAGGGCACTAGAGGTTGGCGCGCCTCAGGCGCAGGGCGTTCGCGATCACCGAGACGGAACTGAACGTCATTGCCGCGCTAGCGAGCATGGGGCTAAGCAGGATCCCGAACCATGGATACAGGATGCCCGCTGCGACGGGCACGCCAAGCAGGTTGTAGATGAACGCGAAGAACAGGTTCTGGCGGATGTTCTTCATGGTTGCGGCACTGAGCCGTGTCGCCCGCACGATGCCGCGCAGATCGCCCTTGACCAGCGTGACGCCCGCGCTTTCCATCGCGACGTCGGTTCCGGTCCCCATCGCAATGCCGACGTCGGCCTGTGCGAGGGCCGGCGCATCATTGATACCGTCACCGGCCATCGCGATGATCGCGCCCGCCGCCTGCAGGCGCTTCACGACCACGGCTTTCTGGTCGGGCAGCACGTCGGCCTCCACCTGGGTGATGCCGAGGGTCTTGGCCACGGCATCGGCCGTCGTGCGGTTGTCTCCGGTCAGCATCACGACCGTGATCCCTTGCGCCTGCAGATCTCGCAAGGCTTCACGAGCCGTCTCCTTGATGGGATCGGCCACGCCGATCAGTCCAGCTGCCTTGCCGTCAATGGCAATCAACATCACGGTCTGGCCTTCTCGCCGGAGTGCTTCGGCTCGCTCGAGCAACGGCGGTGAGGCAATCCCGAGCGCTTCCATGTGTCGAAGATTGCCAATCGCGACCGGCCGTCCATCGACCACGCCGGTGACGCCCTTGCCCGTCACCGACTGAAAGTCAGCGACCGGCGACAACGCCACCCCCCGATCGCTCGCACCGGCCACGATCGCGGCGGCCAGAGGATGCTCGCTGACCTTTTCCAGGCTGGCGGTCAGCCGGAGCAGCGTCACTTCGTCGAAACCTGCGGCGGGTTCTACGGTCGTGAGCCTGGGCTTGCCCTCGGTGAGCGTGCCGGTCTTGTCGACGACGATCGTGGTGACCTTTTCCAGGATCTCCAGCGCCTCGGCATTGCGGAGCAGGACGCCGATCTCGGCCCCTCGACCCGTGCCGACCATGATCGACATTGGCGTCGCCAGGCCGAGCGCGCACGGGCAGGCAATGATGAGGACCGCAACGGCGTTCACCAGCGCGTGCGCCAAGGCCGGTTCGGGGCCATAGTAAGCCCACACCACGAACGTGACGATGGCGACGACAATAACGATCGGCACGAACCAGCCGGAGACCGTATCAGCGAGGCGTTGAATCGGAGCGCGCGAGCGCTGTGCATCTCCCACCATCCGCACGATCTGCGCCAGCAGCGTGTCCTTGCCCACACGCTGCGCAGCCATCAGCACGCTGCCGGTGCCGTTGACAGTTCCTCCAGTCACTTTCGCATCGATGGTCTTCTCGACGGGGATCGGCTCGCCGGTCACCATCGATTCGTCAATCGTCGTCGCACCTTCAATCACGACACCATCCACCGGGATGCGTTCGCCGGGACGGACCCGAAGCCGGTCGCCCACCTGAACGTGCTCGATCGGGATGTCTTGTTCAACGCCGTCGGCCGAGATCTTCCGCGCTGTTTTGGGCGCGAGGCCAAGCAGGTTACGAATGGCCGCGCCGGTACGGCTCCTGGCGCGCAACTCGAGTACCTGGCCGAGCAAGACAAGAACGACGATCACTGCAGCGGGCTCGAAGTAAACGGCGACATCGGAACCCATGCGAAACGAGTCAGGGAAGATGCCTGGGACTAGCGTGGCGACGACGCTATAAAGATAGGCGGCGCCGACGCCCATCGCAATCAGCGTGAACATATTCAGGTGCCGGTTGAGAACCGACGCCCAGCCGCGCGCAAAGAACGGCCAGCCGGCCCAAATGACGACAGGGGTCGCGAACGCTAGTTCTGTCCAGTTCACGAAGCCGGCAGGCAGTCGGTGCAAGGGTTGACTGGGCACAAGCTCAGCGACCATGAACGCCAGCAAGGGGGCGGTGAGAACCAGGGACCACTTGAACCGCCGGGTCATGTCCTCGAGTTCTACGTTTGGCTGCTCCTCAAGAGAGATCGTGACCGGCTCTAAGGCCATGCCGCAAATCGGGCACGCCCCCGGCCCCTTCTGACGAATCTCCGGATGCATCGGGCACGTGTATTCAGCCTCAGCATCTGCCTGGACGTTGACGTGAGGCTCGGCCCCGCCGAGAAATTCGGCAGGGTTGGCGCGAAAGCGCTCGAGGCATGACTCACTGCAAAAGTGATACGGATGACCGGCGTGCTCGACCGTCCCGACCGCGTCGGCGGGCGAAATGGTCATCCCGCAAACCGGGTCTGTGACTTCGTTCGAGACGGGAGTGTGATACTGATGCGTCGCCATTGCGGCCTCCAGCTGGTTAACGCGACGGCAGGACGATCCATCACAGGGCTGCGAGGGCGCCGGGCTGCCGCCCAGCGCTCATCGGCCTTACTTTGCGAATTGGGCGGGATGGGCGTCGAACTTGGCCTTGCAGCTTTTCGAACAGAAGTAATAGGTCTTACCTTGATACTCGCTGGTTCCCGCCGCCTTGGCCGGATCGACCTGCATATCGCACACAACGTCTCTCTCCATGTCACTGCCTCCTGATATGGATAACGCAAGGTCGCTCTGGCATTACACGAAAGGCGCCTTCAAGGGCTTTGCCCGCACGTACAATTCATACAGCCGTGCTCGGCACAGGTCCCGCAAGATTCGGCTACACGTTTCTTTAGCGCGTCCCGCGCCCGAAACACCCGGACCCCGGCATTGCTGGCTGAAAGCTTATGGGTCTCCGCAAACGCCTTCACCGAGACGCCCTCTACTTCAATTTGCTGGATCGCCTCGGCGTACTCCGGCTTGAGCGTGCCGGCTAGTCGCACGATACAAGCGCAAATCTCCGCCTCGACGTCAGGCCGCGGGGCCTCATGACGTTCCATCTCTCGGCCGAACTGCTCGAGCGCCTTGGCCGCCGTGCCTCCGCGTCGAACTCGATCGATGACTGCGTTGCGAAGCACACGGTAGAACCAAGGCACCACCGCTTCGCCCTCGGGAGCCACACCGGGGTGCTCGACCACTTTGGTAAAAGCATCCTG
>JANMUX010000374.1:0-9856 GCA_031392125.1 Acidobacteriota bacterium
GAGCAACGTGCGCGCGTTCTCTGGCACGTAGCGGGCGGCGGCAACGGGCTCAATCAGCAGCCGATCGATCGCTTCATCTTCACCGGCGGGCGTCTGACGGAACGCCGTCAAGTTGATAGTGGCGTTCCACTTGGTCAGGAGCTGATAGTAGGTCTCGAGGCCATCAACCAGGGGGGGGTCGAGGAAAACGTCGGCCGCTTTCGCCCGCCTCTTCAGCCGTTCACGGAACTCCCGATTCGCCACACTGAGAGTATGGACCACCGAGGGGCGCCACGGATCCGCCTCGAAGGGGAGCCTGGGGCCCATGCGCGAGGCCGCGTCAGAATCGGTGCAAATATGCGCCGACGACGGCAACCGCAGCAGGAGTAACACCGGGGATCCGCTGCGCCTGGCCGAGGGTTTCGGGTCGGGTTTCCGTGAAGCGCTGGACCATTTCCCGTGACAGCCCGGGGACGCGTTCAAATGGGAAGGCCTCTGGAATGCGGCGCCGCTCAGCGTGCTGAGCTCTGGCGACCGCTTGGTCTTGGCGTCGCAGGTAGCCCTCGTACTTCAGGGTCGTCTCCACCGATGACACATCCAGCAAATGGTCCTGGGTTGTAGTTTCGATCGCGACCTCGCCAGTGGCCATCAGGCTTTCCAGGGTCATTTCCGGACGCCTGAGGGCTTGACTGGCGGGGATGCGCGCCCCGCCCTCCACCCTCGCCCAGCTTCGCTGCAGGCTTTCGACATTGCGGTTGTATCGCGACTGGCGGCCGCAGAAACGTTCCCACCTCGCATCGTCCACCAATCCAAGGTCGCGGCCCTTCTTGGTGAGCCGCAAGTCGGCGTTGTCGGTGCGCAGCAATAGGCGATATTCGGCCCGCGAGGTAAACATCCGGTACGGCTCGAGGCAGCCCTTGGTTACCAGATCGTCAACCATAATCCCGAGGTATGCCTCGTCTCGGCCAAGCCGCAGCGGAGCTTGATCGACCACGAATTGCGCGGCGTTGATGCCGGCAAGCAGGCCCTGCCCTGCGGCCTCTTCGTAGCCAGAGGTGCCGTTGATCTGTCCGGCAAAAAAGAGTCCGGCAACGCGATGCGTCTCGAGCGACGAGCGGAGCTCGGTGGGTTGCACGAAGTCGTATTCAACTGCATAGCCGGGCCTCAGCATCTCCGCCGATTCCAGGCCTGGGAGAGCGCGAATCAGCTCTTGCTGAGTCTCGATGGGCAAGCTCATCGAAAAGCCGTTGACGTAGATTTCGTCGACGTCGCGGCCCTCGGGTTCGAGATAGATCTGGTGGCGCTCGCGATCTGGAAAGCGCATCACCTTGTCCTCGAGCGACGGACAGTAACGGGGACCGATACCGGCAATCTGCCCGTTGTAAAGCGGCGACGCGTTGATGTTCTTGCGAACCAAGTCGTGGACCCGATCGGTGGTGTGGAGTAGGTGACAGACGGCTGTGTTTGTCGGCGCTTCCGAGGCGGTAAAGGAAAATGGGACGGGGTCGGAATCGCCATGTTCCACGTGGAACACCCCCGTTTTCACGCCTTGTACAAAATCGATGGACTTGCGCGCGAGGCGAGGCGGCGTCCCGGTCTTCAGTCGGCCCCACCGAACTCCCAGTCCTTTGATGGAGGTCGCCAAGTCCCGAGACGGCGGCTCATCGGCTCGACCAGCTGGACGTTGTTCAAGTCCTACGTGAACTAGTCCATTCAGAAAGGTACCGGTGGTTATGACGAGCGTAGAACACCTATAAACGGTTCCGTCCTCAAGCGCCAAGCCAGCCACGCGGCCGGAGTCGAGAACGATTCGACCCGCACGGCCGATGATCCAGTGAATATTTGGGTGCGATTCGAGTGCGGCACGAACCCAGGCCGAGTAACGCCGCTTGTCAGCCTGCGCGCGCGGCGACCAAACGGCCGGCCCGCGACTGCGGTTAAGAAGCTTGAATTGAATACCCGTTGCGTCTATTGCGCGACCCATCAATCCGCCCAGCGCATCGATCTCGCGAACGAGGTGGCCTTTTGCAGTCCCTCCTACGGCTGGGTTGCAAGGCATGTGCGCAACGGTTTCTCGACTGAGAGTACACAAGCCCACGCTCCGCCCCAAGCTCGCCGCCGCATACGCAGCCTCGACGCCAGCGTGCCCGGAGCCGATCACGATTACATCTAATCCGCTTATCATTAATGTCTGATCGATTACTTTTTAGACCAAGATGAGTTGGTTCTATTTTGGCACGACCGGGCAGTCCACCGCCTGTACGTGCTACGTGCCAGTGCCACGCGGCTGCGTGGCTACTTACCGATGCAGAAACGCTCGAAGATGTGACGCAGTAAGTCGTCGCTCGTCCTCCGGCCCGTAATTTCTTGCAGGGCGTGGGCCGCCTCCTGGAGATCGAGCAGCGGAAACTCCTCGGACACCTCGCCCGCGAGGGCCGTGGACGCGCGAAGCAACGCCGCGCGGGCCCGTTCCAGCAGGACACTATGCCGGACGTTGGTGACCGCAGGTCGGTCGCGGCGTTCAGGCGGACCAGGGTCGCCCGCGCCGCTTAATTTTTCCGCAATCGCGGCGATTAGATGGTCAAGACCGGCGCCCGTGCGAGCGGAAATTGCGATACCGGTTTCGGCAGCAGGGGTTACCGCGGCGAGATCCGACTTGTTCAACACCACCACCCGTGGCTGCGACACCGTCTCGGCGAGTATGCCGCGGTCTTCGTCGGTCATGTCGCGCGAGCCGTCGAGCACCACGAGCACAAGATCGGCGACCCTCAGCGCCTCGCGCGTGCGAGCGACACCCTCCTGCTCCACCACGTCGGTCGTCTCTCGAACACCCGCGGTGTCGATCAGCGCCAGCGACAAGCCGCCTATGTCGGCCCGCTCCGTTAACATGTCACGGGTCGTGCCGGGAATCGCCGTAACGATAGCTCGCCTGGCGTTGAGCAACGCGTTAAACAAACTCGACTTACCGACGTTGGGGGCGCCGACGATGGCCACCTGCGCGCCCTCGCGGACCATCCGGCCCCGGGCAGACTGCATCAGCAACTGTTCAATTCGCACAGTCACGCCCGCCAGCGATGCGCGCGCTTCCGCTGGTCCGACGAAGTGATACCCCTCGTCCGGAAAATCGAGCGAGGCTTCGAGCTTCGCAATCACATCAAACAGCTCGCGCTCGATGCCGCCGATTTCCTCGGTGAGTGTGCCCTCCAACTGATCGAACGCTGCGCGGGCTTGCATCGGAGTAACCGCGTCGATCAGGTCGGCGACAGCCTCGGCCTGGATCAGATCAACCTTGCCGTTGAGGAAAGCGCGGAGGGTGAACTCGCCCGGTTCGGCCAACCGCGCGCCGTCGTCGATCGCGCGGCGGAGGATCGCGGACAGCACAACCGGGCTGCCGTGCGCGGAAATTTCGACGACGTCTTCGCCCGTGTAGGAGTGAGGACAGGGAAAGAAAGTGATGACAACCTGGTCGGCGGTTCGGCTGAAGCCGGACAACACATCGATCGTGGCGAACGTGGCGTGACGAGCTGAGAAGGGCTTGTCTCGGCCGGCGAGCTGGCCGGCGACGCGCGAGGCGTCAGGACCGCTAACGCGAATCACACCGATACCCCCGCGTCCCGCGGGGGTAGCAATCGCAACAATGGTGTCAGAGGTGGAGAACATTCCGGGACCCTGGATCCCGATCGCGCTACTTAACGGAGATGATCACCGTTTTTTCGAACGCATCGCCGATGCTTTCCGACGTCACCTTCTCGACTTCGGCCACGGCGAGATGGACAATGCGGCGTTCGTAGGGGTTGAGGGGGCCAATTTCCTGCGCCAGGCCGCTGTCCTTTGCCTTGCCGGCCAGGAACAAGGCCATCTGTTTCAGCTCATCGTCCTTGCCCTTGCGGTAACCCATGCAGTCGACCACCAGCCGGCGGCCTTCCGATGCCTCGTGCCGGTAAATGGCGGCAACGATGTGCTGCAGGGCGGCAAGTGCCTCGCCCTGTTTGCGGGTCAGGACGTTGCCGTCTTCGCCGTTCAGGTTGATGCGCACGCCGTCTGGCATCTCTTCGGCCGAGGCCTCGAGATCAAGGTCCATCGCATCGACGACCCTTTGGACGAATTCGGTGATGTCGGCTGTCGCCATAATGTGTCTCTACTCCTGAGGCCAGCTATTTTGCAATGCGCTTCGCCGGCGCGCCAATTAAATAGTTCGTGGCGTACTGCTGGCCGATGGTCCAGACCGTGCTCACCAGCCAGTAAATCACCAGGCCGCTCGGGAACGACAGCGACATGAACGTGAACATGATGGGCATGAACATCATGATTTTCTGCTGCGCCGGGTCGGCAGTGGTTGGCGTCATCTTGGTCTGCCAGAACTGCGCGACGCCCATCAGGACCGGAGTGATGAACAGCGGATCAGGCCCCGAAAGGTTCGTGATCCAGGCAAAGAAGTTGGCGCCGCGAATTTCAATGGCCACCGACAACATGGCGTAGAAGGCGAACAGGAACGGCATGGTCAGCAGCATGGGTACGCAGCCGCTGGCCGGGTTCACACCCTTGGTCTTGTAGAGCTCCATGACCTCGGTGTTCATCTTCTGCCGTTCGGGGTCGGTGATCTTGTATTTCGCGTAGCGATCCTGGATCGCCTTCATCTGCGGCTGCAGTTCCTGCATCTTCTTCATCGACACCACGCTCTTGTGGCGGAGCGGGAACATCGCAAGGTTGATCAGGATGGTCAGCACGACGATGGCCCAGCCCCAATTGCCGACGAAGCCGTGCACCCACTTGAGCGCATTCAACAGCGGTACTGCCAGCCACGAGAACATGCCGAAGTGAATGGTGCGCACCAGCTCGGTATCGGCGGCCCTGAGGTCGTCAAACGCCTTCGGACCGAAGAAGAATCGCGCGTTGTCGTGCGGCGCCTGGAAGCGCACCGAGTAGGTCATGTAAGTGGCAAAGCGCGCCGGCTCGTTGGGAATCGGCACGTTGACCGGGGCATAGTCGATGCGGAACGGCACCGGCGATTCGCTGTTCAGCAGCAACGATGCAAAGTAATGGTCCGAGGTGCCGGCGTAACGGAACGGCCCTTCCTGTGATCCGGCGGCGGTTGGCGACACCCGCTCAACATCGCCGTCCATGTAGATCATCGGCTGCGCGGGCACCACGCTATTGGGCGAGAAGAACGAAGACGGCGGCCGGAAAGCGATCTCGTCGCCGAGGCCTGGGCCCCAGTGGATGACCGGGTTGAGCCGCGCCTGGCCCAGTTGTACGACCGTGCTGAACGTGACGAGATAGCCGCGTGGTTCAACGGCAAACGTTTTTGTCACGGTCAACCCGTCGGACGCCGACATCTCGAACGTGACGGTTTGCCCCGTTGCGGTGGCGTCGACGTTACCAGGCACGCTCACGCGATAGATGCCGCTGTTGATTCGCTCGGTGAGGCTGGGGTCGTCCACGACCAGGGTGAAGGGCTTGACCGCATCGGCGCCGGTGCTCTGCGGCACCAAGTCGAGGGGTGCCCCGTCTTCGTTGCGATACTCCTTCAACACCCAGTGCAGAAGGCGGCCGCCGCGATTGGTGAACGTGGCGCGCACAGTTGTGGTCTCGACGACGACTTCGCGGTCAGCGGTTTCGCCGACGGTCACGGTTGGTCCAGAGGGAGTGGCGTTGCCGGCAGCCGCTGGCACCCCCGCAATCACCGACGGCTGCGGAGCCGCAGCGGGCGGAGTCTGGTTGCTCGACTGTGTCAGCGCCGCCATGCTTCCCGGTGCGGGGGCCGAGTTGTTGCCGCCGGTCGCGACGCTTGACGCAGCGGGTGTTGGCGCGGGGGGCATCACGAAGCGCTGAAACAGGAACAGCACCAGGAATGACAGGGTTATGGCGATGAGGACTCTACGTTCCATCTGAATTTCGTGATCTCGTGATGTGGTGAATGATGATTTAGGAGTGCGGGACCGGATCGTAGCCATGGCCGCCGAACGGATGGCAGCGGCACAGCCGCCTGGTGCCCAGCCAACCACCGCGGACGAAACCGTGGCGGATGATCGACTCGGTCATGTAGTCGGCGCAGCCTGGCATGTAGCGGCAGCTACCGGCAAAGAGCGGCGAGAGCACAATCTTGTATACGCGGATCAGGGCAAGCGCGATGCGCGCCGGCCGGCTCACCTGGATTTCCTCGAGAGCAGCGTGAGGTACTCGGTCTCGACGCGAGCATAAGGTGCCGCGAGCATTTCGCGACGGGGAACAACCACGACGTCGACCGCGCCTTCCGGCTTGTGATGGCGGAACAGCTCGCGGGCCAGCCTTTTGGCCCGGTTGCGCTCGACCGCCGCGCCCATTTTCCTAGTCGCGGCAATGCCGAGACGCGCCGGTCCAGCCTCCCTGTCCCTCGTGAACATCGTCATGAGGCGGCCAGACCGCTTGAAACCTGTTTTATAAATGAGTTCGAAGTCGGCCCGCTTCCGAACGTGTTCCGACTTTCGGAAAGCGGGCATGGGATTGGCCCAGGCAGGTCTACGACCTACCTCTACTTCTCGTCTGAAACCGTGAGCCGCTTGCGGCCCTTGGCGCGGCGGCGCTTCAAAACCTGCCGGCCGTCCTTGGTTGCCATACGAACCAGGAAGCCGTGCGTTTTCGCTCGGCGCCTGTTATTCGGTTGAAACGTACGCTTGCCCTTCTTGGATCTCGCCATATTTCTCCTCGGTCGAACCTACGATTATTGTCCGCCAAGTCATTCCCTGTAAAGGCCGTTCCCCATGCTAGAGTGAGCCTTCTCTGGACCGCCTCCTCTGGAGATTTCCACACCTGTGGAAAAGCTTGTGGAAAAGCCCAGGAATCCGTAACAATAAGTCCTTCCTCATCAATAGTTTGTAGTCATGCCCAGCGCGACCATATGGGACCAGGTCCTGAGCCGTATCGAAGATCAGGTCGGGCGGCATAGCTTCTCGACCTGGTTCAAGCCCACCTCCCTGTTGGAAGACGCCGGGCAGACCCTCTCGATACGCGTTCCTAACTCGCTGTTTGTCGAGTGGCTTCCCAAGCACTACTCGGTCGTGCTGGCCGAGGCCATGCGCGAGGTGGGCCGCCCGGAGGCCAAATTGGTGTTCGTGCCCGAGGCGCCAGGCGGGTCGGTTGGGGCACAGCCTGGAGCCGCCCCCCGGGCGACACAGGGCAACCGGAGCGCGGGCAGCACGGCAAGGTCGGACGAGGACGAGCGCCAAGCCCCCAGCGTGCAGGTGACGAGCAACGACACGGAACCTCTGCGGGCCGGCAGCCTGATCCCGCGTTACACCTTTGACACCTTTATTGTCGGCCCCTCGAACCAGTTTGCGCACGCGGCCTGCCGAGCGGTGGCCGAGACGCCCTCCCGTTCGTACAACCCGCTGTTCATTCACGGCGGCGTGGGCCTGGGCAAGACCCACCTGATGCACGCGATTGGCCACTACGTCGTCCAGCATCATCCTGGCCTGGTGCTCACGTACATCTCGTCCGAGCGCTTCATGAACGAGATGATCAACGCCGTGAGGTTCGATCGCATTCTCGATTTCCGCTCGCGCTACCGCAGCGTCGATGTGCTGTTGGTTGACGACATTCAGTTTGTTTCGGGCAAGGAAGGCACGCAGAACGAGTTTTTTCACACCTTCAACGCGCTGCACGACGCACAGAAGCAAATTGTGATCAGCAGCGATCGTCCTCCCCATGAAATTCCCGCCCTCGAGGAACGGTTGCGATCGCGCTTTGAGTGGGGGCTGATTGCCGACATCCAGTCGCCGGACCTCGAGACCAAGGTTGCCATTCTCAAGAAGAAGGCCGAGGGCGAGGCGCTGCAACTGCCCGACCACGTCGCGATGTACATGGCCAATCGCATCAAGTCGAACATCCGCGAACTCGAGGGTTCGCTGATTCGATTGATTGCCTATGCGTCGCTGACTAGCAAACCGCTCACCATTGAATTGGCGCAGGACGTGCTGCGCAACGTCATCGATCACGACGAGAAGGCCGTCACGATCGAGCAGATTCAGAAGTTTGTCGCCGACTATTACCAGATGAAACCGGCGGAAATTCGCTCGCGCAACAACTCGAAGTCAGTGGCGATGCCGCGGCAGGTTGCCATGTATCTCTGCAAGGCGCTGACACACGCGTCGTTACCGGAGATTGGCCGCAGCTTCGGCGGCAAGCATCACTCGACGGTGATTCACTCGATCAAGAAAATCGAAGAAATGCGGAAGAAAAGCACGGAATTTGATCAGCAGGTGAAGAACCTGCTTGATCAATTCAAGTAGCCGCCCGCGTTTTTCCACAACCCCGTCTGTGCATGGTTTGCGGAGGGCTGCGGATTGGGCGAAAGACCCCTACCGGCGCGTCCGGCAACCCGCATGTTACCCACAGAAAAATGCACAGTTTAAATATTTGATTTAAAAGGGTTTACGCCGTCTGGAAATTTAGTGAACAGCACCTATTTCCTGTATACTTTGTTGTCTTCGCCTTTTCATTAATTATCAGAGGTAAGCCGCGCTATGGAACTGGTCGCCAGGAAAGCCGATCTTGTGCGGGAACTGCAATTTTTCCAGCAGATCGTCGAGCGCAAGAACACGATTCCAATTCTGGCGAACGTGCTGCTCGAAGCCACGGGCAACGAAGTGACGTTGCTTGCCACTGATCTCGAAGTTGCCTTACGCAGCCGCTGTGAAGCGGCGGTGAACAAACCCGGCTCGGTGACGCTGCCAGCGAAGAAATTTTACGAAGTCGTTCGCTCGTTGCCCGATGGCGACGTGAACATCGAAACCGACAAGGGTGGTACCACCGTCAAGGTTTCCGGTGGGCAGTTCAGTTCGAAAATGCCGACCCTGCCGCGCGAAGACTTTCCGAGTTTGCCCGAAGCCGGCGGCGGCGCGAAGGCCACCATCAAGGGAAAGTCGCTGGCCCAGATGGTTGCAAAAACGCAGTTTGCCATCACCGGCGAAGACACGCGCTACTACCTGAATGGTGCTCAGTTCGTGCTGCGCGCCGACAGCATGACCTTTGTCGCCACCGACGGCCACCGGCTCGCCCTGGTCAACGTGAACCACGAAGGTGCCAAGGGCGACGACATCAAGGCCATCCTGCCGCGCAAGACGCTGGCTGAACTGGGACGCCTGCTGGCCGACGGCGACGTCGACGTGAAGTACGAGCGCGGCGAGAACCACTTGTTTTTCGAGATCGGTCAGCGACTGCTGATTTCCCGGATGATTGACGGGCAGTTTCCCGCGTACGAAAAAGTCATTCCTAAAGGCAATGACAAGCATGTGGAGTTCGAGCGTGACCGGCTGACGCAAGCGGTGAAGCGCGTCGCAATCCTGTCGAACGAACGCTCACGCGCGGTGAAGATGATTCTCGACAAGGGCAAGGTCGAGGTGACGTCGAGCAGCCCTGAGTTTGGTGAAGCGCGCGAGCCGATTGCCATCGAATACAGCGGGCCGTCGCTCACCATCTGCTTCAACGCGCAGTATGTTCTCGATTTCCTCGCCGTCGTCGAAACCGACGTGGTGGCGCTCGAACTGAAGGACGAAGTGAGCCAGGCCGTGATGAAGCCGGTTGGCGCCGACGGATACGACTACACCTACGTGATCATGCCGATGCGCGTTTGAACGTAGAAGGCGCGTTTATAGATGCGCCTTGCAGGCGGGACAGAAGTCCCGCCTCTACGAAGAAAAACTAAATGTCCCAAACGGATCAACCAGAAAACCAGGCCGGCCTCGGCGGCGCGAACGGAAACGCCAGCAACGGGAACGCAGACTACGGCGCGGAAAGCATCAAGGTCCTCGAGGGCCTCGAAGCGGTTCGCAAGCGCCCGGCGATGTACATCGGCTCCACCGGGCCGGCGGGTCTGCATCACCTCGTCTACGAAATCGTT
>JANMUX010000403.1:0-5193 GCA_031392125.1 Acidobacteriota bacterium
GGGAACGTCCACTGGAAGCGTTCCTTGATGTCGATCGACGACCAGCCCATGGGGTTGTTCGGATAGATGTTCACCGCGCGCTGCTGCCCGGTTTCGCGATCCAGCCGGCTGAGGAAGCCGCCGTAGCTGCCGGCGAAGAACACGTTCAGGTCGTTGGGGTCTGGCGCGATATAGCCGCTCTCTCCCCCACCAACTGCGTAGAAAATCGGCGGCAGGCTTCCTTCGCCGCCACCGGGATTGGCCTGGCTGCCGACACACGCAGTGCTGTTGTCCTGCTGCGCCCCGCAGATGTGAAACGGTGTGTGCTTGGTGGTGAATACGTTGTAGAACTGGCCCGTCGGCAGGTCCTGGTCGGTCCAGGTTTGGCCGGCGTTTACCGAAACGTTGGCGCTGCCGTCGTTGGCCTGAACCATCCGCTTGTTGTCGGTGGTTGAAATCCACAAGTCGTGGTTGTCGCCGTGCGGCACGCGGATGTTGCTGATGGTCTTGCCGCCGTCGGTCGAGCGATAGAACTGCACGTTCAGGATGTAGAGCGTGTCCTTCTCTTTGGGGTCGGCGACGATGCGCGTGTAGTAAAAGGCGCGCTGCCGGATGTTGCGATTGTCGTTGATCAGCTTCCAGGTCGCCCCTGCATCGTCTGACGCGTAGAGCCCGCCGGCCGCTTCGTTCTCGACCAGGGTGTAGACGCGATTGCCGTCAACCGGCGACACTGAGACGCCCACTTTGCCCCACAAGCCGGCGGGCAGGCCGGGGTTCTTGGTAATTTCAGTCCACGTGTCGCCGGCATCGGTGGACTTGAACAGGCCGCTGCCCGGTCCCCCGCTCGACATGCTCCAGGGAGTACGGTTGGCCTCCCACAGCGAAGCGAAGATCACGTTGGGGTTCTTCGGGTCGATCGACAGAACGACGCCGCCGGTCTTCTCGTCGCGGAACAACGTGCGGCGCCAGGTCTTGCCGCCATCGGCCGACTTGAAAATGCCGCGCTGTGGGTGCTCGTTGTAGACCTGCCCGAGGACGGCGGCGTACACGACATCACAATTGGTAGGGTGAACGCGGAGACGCGCAATGGCCTGCGACTCGCGAAGGTCAGTGATGTGCTCCCACTTACCGCCGCCATCGGCGGTCTTGTAAACGCCGTCGCCCTGGATAATGTTGCCGCGGAACTGGGTCTCGCCGCCGCCGATGTAGACGACGTCTGGATTGGCCTGGCAGACCGCGAGCGATCCGATCGACGAGGTGTTGATCTTGCCGTCGGTCATCGGCGTCCAGTTGCTGCCGCCGTCAGTCGTCTTCCAGGCGCCGCCGCCGGTGGCGCCGAACCAGTATTCCATTGGCCGAGCCTCGCTGCCGCCCACTGTGAGCGAGCGTCCCCCGCGAGCCGGTCCGACGCTGCGCCAGCGCATGCCGCTGTACAGGCTGGCGTCGACTTGAGCGCCGGCCTGTGCCGAGACCGCAGGTGGAAAATAAAGGACGCCGGTGGTGAAGATGCCAGCTGTCAGAGCCAGCGCCAGGAGAAAGTTCAACCGCTTCATTGGAGACTCCAGGAAAAAACTACCGACGGTAGTTTACTAGACCCGGTGTCTGGCGAGACGGATGAGGCCGAAGGCGTTCAGCACCAGAATGCGAAGACGGCGCACCAGCGCGAGCGTGACGCCAGCCGCAGGACCAATTCCAATGACCTGGGCCACTGCCCCCGAGCCGGCCTCGTCAATCCCCAGTCGGTACGGGATGAACTTGAAGGCGATGGTGACGAAGCGTCCTGTGCTTTCGAGAAGAAACGCGTCTCCCAGTGTCGCGTTGGCGGCCCCGGGCAGCACCCGCAGCACCAGCCAGACCTCAGCCACTGCGGCGACGTGGAACACCAGCTCCCACAACCCGACGTGCGCCAGCCGGCTGAGCGGCCATCGCAGCACACCGTAGATGCGCGCTTCGACTTCCTTGATTGCGTCGACCGGCACCGCCGTCCGTCCGGCAAGACGGGTGATCAACGGCGCAAAGCGCGACAGCACGGCTGGCTGTGACCGGGCGAGCCAGAGCGCGGCGAACCCGGCCAGCACAATCACCACGACGAGAATCGATGCGATCTGTTCCAGCGCGGGCGGCACCCCGGCGCGTCGTAAGAAGAGCCACGTGCCGGTTAACAGCACGACCAGCACCGAGGCGGTGTAGCACGCGTTCTCGATCGTGACCGAGGCCACGCTGGTCACGGTGGAGATGCGCGACCGCGTCAACATGATCTTGGTCGGTTCGCTCGCGAGCAGTCCGAGGGGGGTCAGGTTGCCCAGCGCATCGGCGGCCAGCATGGCCCCGAACGCGTCGCGGAACCGCAACTGCCGGTCCTCGGCGCACACCATCCACGCGCGCGACCGGCACGCCATGCGCGTGGCGCCGAGCAGAACGACCAGCACGAACCACCAGCCGACGCTGGTGATGCCCGACACGACCGTGCTCCAGCCGACGCGCTGGACGGTGAACACCAGCAAGGCAATGCCGACAAGGGCGACGAGGATGTTGAGCAGGGAGAACCGGGGACGCATCAGGGACAGGCAAGAAGCCTACAGCTTCTCGGTGCCTCGCAGGCGGCTGAGATCGTGGTCAAAGGTGCCCAGGGGAAGGTGTCCGGCCTTTCGTGCCAGCTCGAGCAACAGCGCGTCGGAGAAGCCGACGTTCGGTTTGGCGGTGAACAGGTCGAGGGCCAGTTCGACCACGTCCGGGTCCTGAAGGGTGAGCTGCTCGTGGTCCAGTAACATCCGGACCGACGTGGCGAGTGCGGCCGGCGGCATGCCGTAAACCGACGTCAGGACCCAGGTCGCCTCGGCCAGGGCGAGGACCGACACCCAGGCTCCGGCGGCGACGAAGGCGTCAGCCGCGGCCGCTTGACGCGGATCGTCGCGGGTGATCAGGCGAACCAGGACGTTCGTGTCAATCGCGCGCATGGCGTGCCAGCATGCGCTTTGAGATGCCTTGCTTCAGTTCAGCCAGCGATCGTCGCTTTGGTGGGCCCGCGGGAAACAGCGCCTCGTGGATGTCCTTGGAGGAGTACCGGCCCTTGCGCCGGACGATGACCTGATCACCGTCCTCGTCCCATTCGAGGACGGACCCTGGGCCGACACCGAGCCGACGCCGCACTTCGGCCGGGACAGAGATCTGCCCCTGGGCAGTGAGCTTCGAATGCGCGAAAGCCATGAACGCATATTACCACGGTAATGTGGCATGGGATTAGAACTTCGCGTGTAGCAGCGGACCGGCGAAGCCCCAGCGCAGCGTGCCGAAATACTGCTCCGGCCGGTTCGCCGCGCCGTACTCGAAAGTGGCCGGGTCGCGGCTGTCGTGAATGGGCACATCCGGCAGGAACTGGTGCGTGAATTCGTGGACGGCGACACGGCCAATGCCGCGCCCAAGGGCGTCGATGATCTCCGCCCGGGTCGCGCCTTCGGGGGCGTAGACTTCGGCCGCGGCCGCGAGAAAAGCCAGGCTGACCACGCCCGACCCGCCGAATCCGGGTACCGCTCGCGAGGCGCCGGCCACTGCCATCTCGCGCTTCAGCCGGCCATCGCGGACCTCCTGTGTCACTGCCACCCGGTAGCGCGCGTCTCGACGATCCGAGAGAACGATGTTCAGGCCTTCGAACGCGGCGCGGAGTTCAGTCCGTGCGGCGGCATCGATCGTGGCAATATCGTCCGCTGTCATCGTGCCGATTGCTGTTGACTGGTAGGAGACCGGTTCGAACCAGAATCCCGCCGTGACGGTGCGGTTCGAGGCGCAGCCGACGCACACGACGGCCAGCGCGATCGCCGAGACGGCCGGTGCGAAGTCCCTCATGGCGAGCCCGCATCAAGAACCGACGTTGACGTTGACCCGTGTCCGCTCCGTGAACTCAGAATCCGATGCGGTGAGCTCCAGTTCGTAGAGCCCAGGCGCTGCGAACGTCGCCTTGGTTCTCGCCGCTCCGGGAACGGTGAAGGTCACCAGACCCGGACCCTTGAGCATCCTCCACTCGACCATCAGGCCCTTGCCCCGCGGCAGTCCCTCGTCGTGCGCGCTGCCAAACAGGTTCAACTCTTCGTTGAGCGCGACGGTCAGCACCGCGGGATTGTTCGGGCGTGCCGTGACGCCGAGCACTCGCACGGTTGGCGGACGGTTCAAGCACACCCCGCGCGGGGCTTTCGCGTAGTCGAGCTTCGACAGCGCGGGCGCACCCTCCACGAGGTTCCAATTGGACTGCAACATGCGTTCGCTGGTTCCGGTGGTTTTACCGCCGTAAGCCAGGGTCCATTTCATCTTGCCGTCGAACTCGGGCCCGACGACCATCACGCATTGGAAACGCCAGTGGCCGGGCTTGAACGAGGTGGGCTGCATGCGATCCCCGGGAGCCGGCGCGAACCCGTTTGACGGCCCGGGAGGGATGGTCACGACATCCGCATTGTGGCTGAAGTAGGCAAACGCCAGCGTGTAGCTGCCGTCGGGATTCTTCAGGAACCCGTCGTAGGCCGGGTAAATCGGTTGGTTCTGCTGGGCATGGCCCGCCGCCACGGCCGCGAACACGAGCGCAAACGCGAGGGCTCTGGGTCTCATACCGGTGCTAAAGTATGCCCAGAATTCGGAAAGCGCAATGAGGAGGCCAGATGGTCACCGCAGTTAAGCTCACCGGCGTCGCCACCCTGGCCCTTGCCGCCAGCCTCGTGCTGTCGGCGCAACCCGTTACCCACGCGCAGGCGCCAGCAGCGCCCACGTTCAATAAGGATGTTCTACCGATCCTTCAGCGGTCCTGCCAGGCCTGCCATCGGCCCGGCACTCACGCGCCAATGGCGCTGCTGAACTATCGCGACGCGCGCCCATGGGCGCGATCGATCAAGCAAAAAGTCACCAGCCGCGAGATGCCACCGTGGCATATCGATCGCAGCATTGGCGAGTACCTGGAAGACCCCTCCCTGAGCGACAAAGAGGTCGAGTTGATTGCGGCATGGGTGGATAGCGGTGCCGCCGAGGGCCGGGCGTCTGACGCGCCGCCGGCACGCACCTTCAAGGCCGACACCGAGTGGACCTACGGTCAGCCCGACCTGATCGTTCGCATGGCCAAGGGCTTCAAGATCCCGGCCGAAGGCGCCGACTTCATCCCGGAAGAAATCGTCGATCCCGGCCTCACCGAAGATCGCTATGTGAAATGGGTTCAGATCATTCCCGATGCGCATC
>JANMUX010000424.1:0-6779 GCA_031392125.1 Acidobacteriota bacterium
AAGCCGTGATTGCCGCGGCGCGCGGTTACTTGAGCGACGATCAGAAGCGCCTGCAGGCGCACCTGTCGCGACTCGACGCGCAGGCCCGCGCGCTCGAAGCCGACCGGACCAAGCTCGAACGCGACCGCCGCACCGTCAACGAAACCAACGCGGCGCTGGCGCAGCGCGAGCGGTCGCTGGCCGAGCGGGAAGAGGTGTTCAAGAAGCGCCTGAACGAACGGCTCGACGACCGGCTTCGCCAGGCCCGCCGCGACGTCGATGCGGTGATCGATCAGCTCAAGGAAAAATCCGAGGCGCTGGCGGAAAAAGCGTCGTTGCGTGCGGTGATTAATACCGGAGAATCCGGTGCGGCAAAGGCCGAGGCGCGCGCGCAGATCGACCGAATTGTCGAAGATCTGCGGCACCCACATTCACCGGGGTCTGACCCCTCGACGAATCGCGAAGCAGCCGTCGGGGGGTCAGAGCCCTCCGTCGGCGCCAAAGTCTCGCTCGGCATGGGTCTCGAAGGCACCATCGTGGCGATTGATGGCAACCAGGTCGAGGTTGACGTGCGCGGCAAGCGCATGCGCGCGAAGACAAAGGACGTGCGTGTCATTGGCGCAGGCCCAGCGGGCGGGGTTGCCGACAAGGGCAGGGTCAGGGTTCACGTCGACCTTAAGCCCCGTGAGGGAATGCTGAGCGAGCTGAAAGTGATTGGCCTGACTGTCGATGAGGCAATCGACCGCGTCTCGCGTTTTCTCGACGACACGATGGTGACCGACGTTCAGCAAGTCCGCATCGTCCACGGTCACGGTACCGGTGCCTTGCGTAAGGGCCTGCAGGCGTTTCTGAAGACCCACCCGTTGGTCGAGAAACATTATCCCGCCCCGGACAACCAGGGTGGCGGCGGAGCAACAATGGTCGACTTGAAGGACTAAGCGAAATTCTCCAACAGCTCAACTGTGCTCGTACCTGCAGGGTGTAGTGTTGTCTGGCCATGTTGATGCTCTCTGACTGCGCGACGATATGACCGGCCTGGTGCCCCTGGAGTCGGTCCTGCGAACCGACCAGCTGCATCAACGACCCTCTCGACCGGCCGATTTCGCGAGCGAGAATCGCGCGCTGTCCGCGCTCGTGCAGGCGTTGGCAGACTCACCCCGCACCATTCTCCAGAAACTTACCGACACGATTCTCGAGGTGTTACAAGCCGGCTCGGCGGGCATCAGTGTGCTCAGCGCTGATCAGCAAGCCTTCGAGTGGCCGGCCATCTCCGGGGCATGGCAAGCCCGCATCGGTGGCGGCACGCCGCGAAATTTTGGGCCGTGCGGCAACGTGCTCGACGCCAACTCGCCGCTTCTGTTTGCGAACCCCGAACGGCGGTATCCCTACCTGCTGGCAGCGACGGCTCCGATCGACGAATGCCTGATGGTCCCATTCTCCGTGGCAGGCAGGGCGGCCGGCACGATCTGGGCGATCGCCCACGAAGGGGATCGCAGAGCGCGTCGGTTCGACGCCGAGGATCTGCGCCAGCTGGAAAGCCTGGGACGGTTCGCCTCAGCGGCCTGCCAGGCCGTCTCGGCGCAAGGCGCGGAGGACGCCTTGCTCGAGAGTGAAGCATTCAATCGCAGCGTGGTTGATAGCAGCTCCGACTGCATCAAGGTGCTCGACCTCGCAGGGAACCTGCTCTCATTTCGGTGCGGCCTGGACCTGCTGGGCATCACAGACGTCCAGCCTTATCTGCAAAAGTCCTGGATCGATTTCTGGCAGGGTGACGACCGGCAGGCCGCGGCGGCGGCCGTCGCCACGGCAGCAGCTGGCGGGGTAGGAACGTTCGTCGGCTTCTTCCGGACATTGCGCGCGGAACCCAAATGGTGGGACGTCACGATCTCGCCGATTCTCAATGCCAACCTTCAGCCCGTGCAATTGTTGGTGGTCTCGCGCGATGTCACCGAAGCGCGCCGGCGAGCGCTCCATCTCGAGTTCCTGGGTTCGGTCAGCCAGGACCTCGCGCAGTGGACCCAGATCTCCGAGATGATGCAGACCGTCGGCGCCAAGTTGGCGGCCTACCTCCGGTTATCGAAGTGCGCCTTCGCCGACGTCGATGAATCGGGTGGCACGGCGGTGATCAGTCATGAGTGGCATCGCCCTGGTGGGCTGAGCCTGGTCGGCAGTTATCGTCTTGGCGAATTCCTTGGCGACGAACTGGCCAGCGCGGCTCGGGCAGGCGAGGTCGTCGTGGTTCGCGACACCTCCACGGATCCTTACACCATCCGCGAGAAGTTCGCGGCGCTCGAAATTGCGTCGTTCGTGCTGGCGCCGCTGGTTGAGGACGGGCAATGGCGCTTCGCGCTGTGCCTCTATCATGCCGAGCCCTACGACTGGCCCGACGACGAGATTGCGCTGATCCGCGAACTGACGGTCCGTATCTGGACCCGTCTCGAGGGCTTGCGAGCAACCGAAGTCCTGCGCGAATCGGAAGAGCGCTACCGCACCTTGTTCAATTCGATGGACGAAGGCTACTGCGTCATCGAAGTAATTTTCGACGCCGAGCGGCAGCCGATTGACTTCCGCTATTTGGAGGCGAATCCGGCGTTCGAGAAACAGGCTGGCTTGCACGGCATTGTCGGAAAGCGAATCCGCGAAGTGGTGCCGGACCTTGACGAGTATTGGTTCGACACCTACGGCAAGGTTGCCACCACAGGTGAACCCGTTCGCTTTCTGAGCGAAGCGAAAGCAATGAACCGCTGGTTCGACTTCTACGCCTTTCGCATTGGAGGGGCCGCGAGTGACAAAGTGGCGGTGGTCTTCAGCGATGCCACCGAACGGACTAACGCTGGCCTCCATAGACAACAGCAGGAGGCGGCGCTCGTCGACCTGCACCACCGCAAGGATGAGTTCCTGGCCATGCTGAGCCACGAACTCCGCAGCCCGCTGGCGCCGTTGGCCAATGCCGCGCACTTGTTGAGCCTGCAGAAACATGAAGACCCGCTGCAGCGGCAGGCGCGCCAGATCATCGAGCGGCAGGTAGCGCAACTGAAGCACCTGGTCGACGACTTGCTGGAAGTCTCGCGGATTACCACCGGCCGCATCCTCTTGCGGCACGAGCAAACCGTCGTCAGTGGCATCGTCGACCGGGCGGTGGAGACCGCCGACGGCATCATCGCGGCACGACGGCACCTGCTCACCGTCTCGCTGCCACCTGACCCCGTGTGGGTGAGCGTTGACGCCGCCAGGATCGCCCAGGTCGTGGTGAATCTCCTGGTCAATGCCGCCAAATACACCGACAAAGGTGGTCGCATCTGGTTGAGCGTCCGACGCGAGGGCAGCGGCGTGGTGCTGGCGGTGCGGGACACGGGCATGGGAATCGCCCCTGAACTGCTACCCGGCATCTTCGACCTCTTCACCCAGGGCGCGCGCTCTTTGGACCGTTCACAGGGTGGCTTGGGGGTCGGCTTGAGTCTCGTGCGGAGGCTGGTCGAACTGCACGGCGGGACAGTGACCGCACACAGCATCGTCGGCGAAGGCAGCGAGTTCATCGTCCATTTGCCGGATGTGGTGATTGCCGAGCCGCCGGCGACGGGTGACGCTGGCGGACTGCTGCCGCTGGACTCAGACCGCCGCCAGGTTCTGGTCGTCGACGACAACGTGGATACCGCGTTGAGCCTGGCGTCGCTACTCGGCGAGTCCGGCTACAAGGTGCGGACCGCGCACGACGGGCCGACGGCGATTGACGCGGCTGTTGTTCAGCGACCCGACTTCGTGATTCTGGACATCGGGCTACCGGGGTTGAACGGCTACGAAGTTGCCGCGCGCATGCGCAAGCTCGCCGTGCTGAGCGACGTGATTCTCATCGCCATGACCGGATATGGCCAGGAGGGCGACCGAAAGCGGGCGGTAGAGGCCGGGTTCGATCACCACCTGGTCAAGCCGGTGGATTTCGACGTGGTCCAGCGTATCCTGTCATCGGTCCCGGTAACCAGGTAACGCCGCACGCCGCGGCCGAACGCGGTAAGCTGACAGCTGTCAGTCGAGCTCACCGTGGCCCTCTTTCCCCAGACGTTCATCGACGAAGTGCGTGCGGCGGCCGACATTGTTGCCGTCATCTCGGACTCGGTGTCGCTGCGCAAGGCGGGCGCGACCTACAAGGGCCTGTGCCCCTTCCACGGCGAGAAATCGCCCTCGTTCAACGTCAATCGTGATCGCGGGTTCTTCCACTGCTTCGGCTGTGGCGTCGGCGGCGACGTCTTCAAGTTCATCGAGCTGCAGGACAAGATCGGCTTCCAGGAGGCCGTGCGTTCCCTCGCGCAACGCTTCGGCGTTCCGATCCCCGAGATGGAAGCCAGTGGCGAGCAGCGCGAGACCGCCGCGGAGCGCGAAGCGCTGGTGAAGATTCACGAGCTCGCCGTCACCCACTTTCGCGAGCAGCTCGACTCGGCGGCCGGCGCACGCATTCGTGACTACCTGCTCAAGGAGCGCGGGCTCAAGCAGGAGACCATCGAGAAGTTGCAGATCGGCTTTGCGCCACCAGGCCGCGATGCCCTGCGGCAACGCCTGCTCAAGCAAGGCTTCTCGCCACTGCAACTCGTCACCAGCGGACTGGTCAGCCGGCGCGATGACGGCAGCGAGGCCGACCGGTTCAGGAGCCGGTTGATGATTCCGATCGCGCGCGACACGGGCACTGTGGTCGCGTTCGGAGGACGAGCTCTCGAAAAAGACCAGCAGCCGAAATACCTGAACTCCCCCGAGACGCCGATCTATACGAAGAGCCGCACGCTCTACGGCCTCAACCTGACAAAGGGCGACCTGCGCAAGGTGCGCTACGCGATTATCGTCGAGGGATACTTCGACTTCGCGCAGGTGTATCAAGCGGGCGGATTCCCGGTGGTGGCCACCTGCGGCACCGCGCTGACACCCCAGCAGTCGCAGATCCTCCATCGCTTCACCTCGAAGACCGTGCTCTGCTACGACCCCGACAGCGCCGGTCAAACCGCCGCCGAGCGCAGTTCGGAGTTGCTGGTCGCTGAGGGATTCGTCGTGAACGTGATGACGCTGCCCGGTGGCGGCGACCCCGACACGTTCATCCAGAAGAACGGTGCGGAAGGCTTTCGCGAGCAGCTCAAGCACTCACGTCCGTACCTGGAGTTCCTGCTCGACCGCGCGGCGGCCGGTATCGACCTGACGCGCGACGATAACCGTCGAGATTTCCTGAAACGAATGCTCGGGGTCGCGGCACGCATTCCCGACCCGGCGGTGCGCGACCAGTTTGCCGACCGCCTGGCGCACAAGGCCAGGGTGACCGAGGACGTGGTGCGCGCCGAAATCAGGAAAGCAGCAGCCAATCGCAAGACCGAACTGCCGGTCGAGCGGGTGCCGAGCCTTCAGGGCAACATCCGAAAGGCAGAAAAGGGACTGATCTGGAGCTTGGTGCACGACCCGGTCGGCACGATGCCCACCTTGCGTCAGCTCGAACCCGAAGACTTGAAAGGACTTAGCACATCCAACCTGCTGCGCACGGCGCTGGAACTGGATGTCAGGCCGGAAGATGTGCCTAGTGCGCTGATGGAGCGTCTAAGTACTCAAGAGGCGGAACTGCTGGCCTCGGTAGCCGCAGAGCCCTTCCCTCCCGCGGTTCTACCGGATCTGTGCGTAGTGGCCCTTAAGTATGTCCGGCTCGAGCGTGAGCTGGCCGACGTGCAAAGGGAGCTCAACCGCTTGCAGAATATGGGAGATAGCGGTCCGGCATCAACGGCTTTACTGGCGCAGAAAACGCAGCTCGTTCGCGCACTGGAGGCGATGAAGCCGCCAAAAGAGCTACAATAGAGGGCTCCGCTCTCTGGAGGACAGACCCAGCAGGTTTGTCCCTACACATTGGTTTTGGGGGTCGCACGCGATATGGCCTTGGCGCTCGAAGAGAAATTCGATGAAGTCCGTCAGCTCATTGTCATCGGCAAGGAGAAAGGTTATCTCCTGTACGACGAAGTCAATGATTTGCTGCCGGCGGATCTGACCGCCAACCCCGAAGACCTCGAGGAACTGCTGGCCGTGTTCGCGAGCGCCGGCATCGAGCTGGTTGACTCGGAGAAGGGCTATAAGCTCGAGCGCGAAGGCATCGAGCGGCACGAAGGCCCCGAAGGCGAAGGTCCCGAACTGGACCTGACGCCAGGCTCGCTCGACAAGACCAACGATCCGGTCCGCATGTACCTGCGCGAGATGGGCACCGTGCCGCTGCTCACGCGCGAAGGCGAAGTGGAGATCGCCCGCCGCATCGAGCGCGGCAAGCTCTCGGTAATCAAGTCGATCTCGCGCATGCCCGCCATCACCAAGGCGGTCATCCGCATGGGCGACGCGCTCAAGGCCGGCGAGCGGACGATTCGCGAGCTGGTGATCTTCAACGATGAAGAAATCACCGACGACCGCATCGAGGAACGCGCGCAGCAGTTCCTGAAGCAGGTTGACGCGGTGCGCAAGGCGCGCCTGGCCGTCGAGAAACACGACGAGAAGCTCGAGGCGATTGCGAAGGCCGACAAGAAGAAGTATCGCCGCCAGCGCTGGAAGCTGATGCGCGGCCAGGTCGAGACCTCGCGCTACATCCGCAAGATCGAATTCACCGAGCCGGTCAAGCGCCGCCTCGTCGAAGAAGTGAAGGACATCGTCGAGCGCGTCTCGAAGCAGCAGCGCGAGCACGACAAGCTGAAGAAAGAGCTGCTGCTCAAGGTTCGCAAGCCCAAGCTCAAGGACGACGAGCGCAAGGCGATGACCAAGCGCATGAATGATCTCAAGGGCGAGATCAAGACGCGCAC
>JANMUX010000520.1:0-11316 GCA_031392125.1 Acidobacteriota bacterium
CGATCGGCCGCTGGAGCGTGGGCGAGAACCCGCCGCTGGTCACTCGCCCAACCTCATTGCCCTCGCCGTCGAGTATCAGCGCGCCCTCGCGCACCGGCTGGCGGCCCTCGACCAAGAGCCCGACGCGTTAAGAGGCAGTGCGAATTGCGGTGATCGGCGGGGGAGTGTCGGGATTGTCGGCGGCGTTCGTGCTGTCCCAGGCGCATGACGTCACGCTTTTCGAGAAAGACGGGCGCTTGGGCGGGCATGCGCATACCCACGAGATTGAGCTGGCAGGACAAACCTGGCCAGTCGACACCGGGTTCATGGTGTTCAACCCGGCCACCTATCCGCAATTCATCCGCCTGTTGAGTCAGCTGGGCATTCCCAGCCGCGCAAGCGACATGTCTTTCAGCGTGCGCTGCCGCCGCTGCCGGGTCGAATTTTCCAGCGTGGGCCTGCGCGGGCTGTTCGCGCAGCCGTCGCGGCTTGCCAGCCCGTCGCACTGGCGGATGCTCGCCGACGTGCTTCGCTTCTTTCGCGCGGGTCGTCGGGCACTGCAGGACGGCAGTGCCGAGCGGCTGACGCTCGGCGAGTTTCTGAATCGTGGTGCGTTTGGCTCCGGCCTGGTCCGCCATTTCGTGTTGCCGATGGGCGGCGCGATCTGGTCGGCGCCTGGTGCGGACATCCGAAGGTTTCCGGCGGTGTCGTTCCTCCGTTTTCTTGACAACCATGGCTTGCTGCGCGCGGCGGGCCAACCCGTGTGGCGGACAGTGGTCGGCGGCAGCGTCCGCTACGTCACGGCGCTCGCCTCACGCCTTGGTGCCGGGGTGCGCGTGTCGACACCAGTGCGCGCGGTGGTTCGCGACGATACCGGCGTCACGGTCGCGTCGGCGGCGGGTAGTGCGCATCGATTCGATAAAGTTGTGATCGCGACTCACGCGAATCAAGCGTTGGCGCTCTTGGGCGACCCCAGCCGCGATGAACAGGCGGCGTTGTCGAACTTCCGCTATTCGACCAACGACACCTGGCTGCACAGCGACGAGAGCGTGCTCCCCTCGGCCGCGGCCGCCCGCGCCTCGTGGAATTGCGAACTTGCCGATTGCCGCGACGAAGGTTCCGCCGTGGCGGTGACCTACGACCTGAATCGCCTGCAAGGCCACCGGCCCGGACGCGCGTTGCTGTGCTCGCTCAACCCCATTACCCCGGTTCGCGGCGTGCCACTTGCGCGCATGACCTACGAGCATCCGGTGCTCGACGGCGCGGCCTTCGAGGGGCAGGCCGCGATTGCGCGGCTCAACGGCGGGCGGCACACCTTCTATTGCGGCGCGCACTTGCGCAACGGGTTTCACGAAGACGGTGTGATGTCGGCGCTGGACGTGACGAGGACCTTCGGCCTTGATCTCTGATCTGCGATCGTCCCTGCTGGTCGGCCGCGTGATGCACGAGCGCCTGTCGCCGCAACGGCATGGCTTTCGTTATCGGCTATACATGCATCGCCTGGCGCTCGACGAGTTGTCGGAGCTGTCGGCCCGCTTGCGTGTGCTGGGAATCAATCGTTGGCGGCCGTCGGCGTTCTTTGAGGCCGACCATCTGCCTGGCGGGCCTGGCACGCTGCGCCAGCGCGTAGAAGCGCGGTTGCGTGAGCACGGATTGACGGCCCCGGTGGGCGCCATCGAGCTCGTGACGCACTGCCGGGTGTTTGGCTATGTCTTCAACCCGGTGTCGTTCTTCTTCTGCTACGACGAGCACGAGTCGCTCGCGGCGGTGGTGGTGGAGGTGAACAACACGTTTGGCGAGTCGCACACCTACGTGCTGGTCCCAGACGGCGAACCGATGGCCGCCAAGAAGGTCTTTCACGTCTCGCCGTTCATGACGCTCGACGGCACGTACCGCTTCGCGTTCGCCGTCTCGCCTGATCACCTTGATGTCCGCATCGACCTGTACCGCCTCGGCGTTCCGGTCTTCGTCTCGCGTCTGATGCTCGCCCGGCGGCCGCTGACCGATCGCAGTCTTGCTCTCGCGCTGGTGCGTTATCCGCTCGTCACCTTCGGGGTGATTGCGCGGATCCACTGGCAAGCCCTCCGCCTGTGGTGGAAGGGCGCCACCTATTACCCGAAACCGCCCCTCGACCCCGAGGCGGCCCGCACTGGGAGTTCAGAGTGAATAGCGTCGAATTGACCGCCAACCGCGCCGAGCCGGCGGCTACCAATGTTGCCGATCGGCTGATCGCGCCGATCGCGCGCCGGCGGCTGGTGGAATCACTGGCCGCGCTCCGGGTGGGCCGGCTCACGGTGCACCTGCCCGACGCCTCGGTCATCGAGGCCGGCGATCCTGACGCCGAGTTGCACGCGACGATGTGGATTGCGCGCGATGCGTTCTTCCGCAAGTTCGCACTGGGCGGCTACCTGGGCGCGGGCGAATCCTACATGGATGGCGACTGGCGGACAGACGACTTGTGCCGGTTTGTCGAGCTCGTGCTGCGCAACCAGGACTACTTGCCGCTCGATTCCTGGCTGTCGCGCGCGCTCAACCTGCCCAACGACTGGCTGCACGTCCGCCGCCGCAACAGCCGGCGCGGCAGCCGCCGCAATATTCGCGCGCATTACGACTTGAGCAACGAGCTGTTCGCGACGTTCCTCGACCAGACCATGGCGTATTCGAGCGCGGTCTTTCACTCCGGCGACGAAGCGCTCGAAGACGCACAGCGCCAGAAGTTTGAACGCTGGTGCGAGGCGCTGCGCATTGGACCTACCGATCACGTCCTGGAAATCGGCTCGGGCTGGGGCGGGTTTGCCATTCATGCCGCGCAGACCCGTGGTTGCCGTGTGACGGGCATCACGGTGTCCGAACAGCAGCTCGCGTTGTCGCGTCAGCGGGTTGCCGCGGCCGGTCTCGCCGATCGGGTCGCGATCGAGTTCTGCGACTACCGCGACGTGCGCGGACAGTACAGCCGGGTGGTGTCGATCGAGATGATCGAAGCGGTCGGCGAGCGATATTGGCCCGCGTTCTTCTCGAAGATTGACGAAGTGCTGGCGCCCGGTGGCGTCGCCGGCATCCAGTCGATCACCATGGTCGATCACCGCTTCAACGCGTACCGCCGCCACTGTGACTGGATTCAGAAGTACATCTTCCCCGGTGGGTTGCTGCCGTCAGTACGCGAGATCGCCAGTGTCTGTGCGGCAGATACCAGGTTGGGTCTGGTCGCGCTCGAAGACCGCGCCCTCGACTATGCGCGCACCCTGCTGGCGTGGCGCCGGCAGTTCTTCAGCCAGCTCGATCAGGTCCGCGATCTGGGGTTCGACGATCGCTTCATCCGCATGTGGGAGTACTACCTGGCCACTTGCGAAGCCGCGTTCCGCACGCGCAACCTGGGGCTCGTGCACTTCGTGCTGGCGCGGGCCGGCGACGACCTGGTTTAAGAACCGGTCGCCGCCATTTCTGGTGACCTGAGTGCATCTGTGGCTAGTCGAAGCCGATTTTCAGGTCAGCGACGAGCGGCAGGTGGTCCGATGCCATCAGCGCCATCCGATCGCGCGGCAGCGTGACCTTGAGCACCTCGACCTGGCCCTCGTAGTAAATGTGATCCAGGTGAAGGACGGGGAAGATGCCGGGATAGGTCCGTCGCCGGCTCAGGTGCTTGCTGAGATCGATGCTTTGCAGCCGCTCGGCGAGCACGTCTTTCGCAATGCCGCGCGCCCACTCGTTGAAATCGCCGAGGATGATCTTCGGGCCGGTGACGCGGCGGTCGTGGACCAGTGTGGCCAGCCGGGCCGCCTGGTTTCGGCGCTCGAGCAGTGACGTCCCGAGGTGCACGTTGTAGAAATGCAGCGTGTCGTCTTCGAGGCCGACGTCGACCCGCTGGACACCGCGATGCTCGCACGTCTTCCAGGTAAGGTCGTACTGCACGTGGTGCCGCACGGGAAACCGGGTGAGCACGACATTGCCAAACAATGCCGTGCGCAGGTGGCGGGTGGGCGCCATCACCCAGCCCATGCCGAGCGCAGCGCCCAGTTCCGCGGCCTGGCCCGCCTTCAGGGGGCTGGCGCCGACCACTTCCTGCAGGGCGATGATGTCGGCGTCAATGCCAGCCAGGACCCCGGCGATTCGTTCGAGGCGGGTCCGCCCATCCAGCCCGCGCCCGCGATGAATGTTGTAGGTGGCCACGCGTACCGTGCGCGTGCGTTTCGGCTCGGGAGCTGGCATCAGCCTCCATCGTATCTCGTTCAGGAATCCCTGTAAGCTGTAGCCATGGCCAAGTTAGAGAGCGAACGCGAGTTGCCGTGCCCGTGCTGCGGGGCGGTGCTGACCGTCGACTTGAACCTCGGCCGTATCATCCATCACGAGGCCCCGCCGAATCCCGATCGCCCCGAACTAAACGATGCGCACCGGATTCTCGCCGAGCAGGCGGCCCGGCGCGACGCGTTGTTCGCACAGTCGTTCGAAGCAGAAAAAAACAAGGGCGATGCGCTGTCGAAGCGCTTCGAAGAAGCGTTGAAAGAAGCGAAGAAGGCGCCGGCGACCAAGCCGCTGCGCGGGTTCGACCTGGATTAGGCAGAGCATGCGGAGCGGGCTCCGCCTTACGGCACCCTACAAAAACTCAGCGGGAATCGGTTCCCACTTTTCGCGGCCGCGATAGTAGACCGGCTTCCGATCGTCGTTGTCCCGGCGATAGGCCCGGTACTTCTTGAGCAGCTGCCGGTAACGCACCGTCGAGCTCTTCAGCTTCTTATGCGGTAGATCGATCAGCATCTGCTCGACCTTCCACACGCTGTTCTCCGTAAAGCGCCAGTCGTAGGTCCCCATTGCCTCCGCGAGGTTGGCAACGCCGAATCCCTTCATGCGCCCCGTGTGATCGACATACGGATCCATGTAGCTGCGCGCCAGCGCCCGCGCTGAGTTGAAAACAGGCTTGCGGCCGTGTAACCCTGGATCGCGCGAGCGGGCCACCGATCCCCACCGCCCGCGCACCTGGTAGACGAAAATGACATGGTCGAGCCAGTCCTGCGATTCAAGGCTCATCACCAGCGGTGGATAGCCGTGCTGCTCGAGCACCACCGCCGCGAACAAGGCGGCTTCCATGCAGTGCGCGGTTCGCAGCCGCACGACCGGACGAAAGCTGTGCTGAGTCTCTCCGCTCTTCTCCGTGTTGTATGGCAGCGCGTTCAGCCACCGCTGCACTTTGGCCGGCGTGTTGAGCCGCGCGACGAGCGCGCGTTCAGCGCGTGAGAACTGCTTGCTTGAGCTCATCGACGATGGAGGAGGCCGTCCAGGCGTTGCTGTCGTGGATGGAGACAATGCGGCCAAGGGGGTCGATTACCGCCGTCCGCAGGTTGTGGGTGATGGTGCCGTCCTTCTCGCGAATCACGTTCACGCCGAAGGTGGCCGCCATGCGGTCGACGATCGCTTCTTCGGCGGTCGCGAATCGCCACACCGCCGCGTCGGCGCCTGCCTTCGCCGCGTGCGCGCGCAGGACCGCGGCGCGGTCGGTCGCCGGGTCGAAACTGACCGACAGCAGCCGCACCTTGCCCGTCAACGCCGGGTCGGCGGCCGCCAGCGCCTGGATCTCCGCGAACCGACGATCCATCAGCGGGCAGAACTGCGGTAACGGACAGCGAGTGTAGATAAACGTGACGATCACCGCCAAGCCGCGCCAGGAGGGCAGCGCCAGTGGCTTGTCGTCCTGGTCACGCAGCGTGGTCTCCGGCACCATGTCGCCCGCTTTCAACAGGTGCACACCGGCTGCTGCAGGAATCCTGGTCGCCGCCCCATCAGGAACAGGCGCCGAGCCGGTCTTGGTGATGGCCGACAGCCACGCCAGGTCCGGCGCGACATTCAGCGTGGCGGTGATCAGGTCACCGGGTACGCGCTCCTTCAAGAGCGCCGGCTCCTTCACCTTGTAAGGCATGGTCATCGCGGGCATGAAACCCTTGATGTCCTCGTGCTTCACCAGAATCTCGTCGGTCTCGGTCCTGACGGCGAGGATCTGGCCCTTCAGTTCGTAAGTGGGCACTTCCGGCGCCCGGGCGCAGCCGGCGGCGGCCGTCAGCCCGATCAGCGCAAACGCGACCAAACGAATCATCCCGACCATCTTAGCAATCCCCAAATCCGCAGAGCACGAGATACAGTATCGTCTCCTCCCATGATTCTCGTCGGCACCAGCGGTTACAACTACCCGGAATGGAAGGGCAGCTTCTATCCGTCCGACCTCTCGGCGGCGAAAATGCTGCCCTACTACGCGAGCAAGTTCAAGACCGTCGAGATCAACTACACGTTCTATCGCATGCCGACCTCGAAGATCGTGACCGGCTGGGCTGCGCAGGTGCCTGACGATTTCCGGTTTACTCTGAAAGCGCCGAAGAGAATCACGCACGACAAGCGCCTGCGCGCAGCCGAAGTCGCCGACCCGTTGCGCGCGTTTTTGTCGGCGGCAGGGGAGCTTGGGCCTCGCCTGGCGGCCCTCTTGTTTCAGCTGCCGCCCAATTTCAAGAAAGACCTGGTCCTGCTGAACGAGTTTCTCTCGTTGCTGCCGCCGAAGACGACCGCGGCATTCGAGTTCAGGAACGCGTCGTGGCTCGACGACGACGTCTACGCGGCGCTCAAGGCGCGGAACATCGCCCTCTGCATCGCCGACAGCGAGGCGCGCCAAACTCCCGCGATCGCGACTGCAAACTACGCCTATCTGCGGCTGCGCGACGAAGGCTACGGCGACGCCGAGATCGCTCGATGGACCGAGACCGCTCGACAACTGGATGCCACCTGTGCCGACGTGTTCGTCTATTTCAAGCACGAGGACGAAGGCAAGGGTGCCGCGTTCGGACAACAGATGCTTCGCAACCTTGGGATGGCTGAATGATGCGTGAACTGATAGGTCTTGGCTTGATTTTCGCTGTGAGCGCCTGTGCATCGCCCCCTCTGTCAGCGCCCGTGCCGCCTGGCCCGACAACCGGCAAACCCGCTCTGGACGTCGTCGAGTTGAGCGCGACCGATGCGAGCGCCCGCATGGTGGCTGGAGAGTTGACATCGGTGGTGCTGACACAGGCTTACCTCGATCGCATCGCCCAAGTGGATGACGCCGGCCCCACCCTGGGCGCGGTGATCGAGATCAACCAGCAAGCCATGGCTGACGCGGCGGCTCTCGATGCTGAACGCAAGGCCGGCAAACTGCGTGGCCCGCTGCACGGCATCCCGGTATTGCTCAAGGACAACATCGACGCCGCCGGCATGGTCAACTCTGCCGGATTGCTGGCGCTCGCGGACAACAGGCCGGCCAACGATGCCTTTGTCGTGGCCCGGCTGCGCGCGTCGGGCGCGGTCATTCTCGGCAAGACCAATCTCAGTGAATGGGCCAATTTTCGCTCGACCAGGTCCAGTTCCGGATGGAGCTCGCGAGGCGGTCAAACCAAGAACCCCTACGTGCTCGACCGTAACCCTTGCGGATCGAGTTCCGGCACCGGCGCCGCGATCGCGGCGAGCCTGGGGGCGATCGGCGTTGGCACCGAAACCGACGGCAGCATCATCTGCCCGGCCGCGGTCAGCGGCCTGGCCGGACTCAAGCCAACCGTTGGCCTGGTGAGCCGCACCGGCATTATCCCGATCTCAGTCTCGCAAGACACGGCGGGACCCATGGCGCGCACAGTTTCTGACGTGGCGCTCCTATTGACCGTCATGGCGGCCGTTGACGCCGCCGATCCGTCGGGCGCTGCAGCCAAGGGGAAGATCGCCGCCGACTACACGACATTTCTCAAGGCCGACGCAGTCAAGGGCAAACGGTTTGGCGTTCTCCGCCAGGCGATGGGTTATCACCCTGATGTCGATGCCTCAATGAGCAAGGCCGTCGACGCCTTGAAGGCCGCCGGGGCCGAGGTGGTCGACATCAAGGTGCCGACCTACAACGACTGGAGCGACGCGGAATTCAGCATCCTGTTGTACGAGTTCAAGGACGGGCTCAACGCGTATCTCAAGAAGAGTGGCTCGCCTCATGGATCGCTCGAGGCCCTGATCGCCTGGAACAAGGAGAATGCCGCGACGGCGATGCCGATCTTCGGGCAGGAGATTTTCGAGCAGGCGCAGGCGAAGGGGCCGCTAACCGATCCGGCCTACAAGCAGGCGCGAGACCGGGCGCGCCGCCTGGCTGGGAAGGACGGTCTGTTGGCGGTGCTCGCGAAAGAGCGACTGGATGCGGTGATCGCGCCGAGCCTGTCGCCGGCCTGGCCCACCGATCATGTTCTGGGCGATCACTTTGTCGGCGCCGGCTACGGCATGTCGGCAGTCGCCGGCACACCCAGCCTCACGGTGCCGATTGGCCACAGCCACGGCCTGCCCCTCGGCGTGACCTTCATGGGACCTGCTTACAGCGAGGGCGAGTTGATTGGGTTTGGTTACGCCCTCGAGCAGGCGACCAAGGCGCGCAAAGCTCCCCAGTACAGGGCTACGCTCGCGCCCTAGAGCGCCGTCTGCCGCGCGTGAAGGAGAAGAGCGGCCACCGGAACCGGATCGAGATGACGGCGCCGGCCTTCATCGCCGGACCTTCGATCGGAACCGGCGCTTTGGCAATCGGCTCGGCTGGCCGCAGCTTGGCCGCGACCCGGCTGGCCAGGGCTTCCAGAATTTCCGGCGTCAACGTGAGCCCGCTCAACTCGGCGCGCGGGAAGGGCGGCGCGTCGGGAGGATCGGTGGCCCGCCGGCGCTTCATCGGCAAATGGGAATCGATGGATTCGAGGGCGGCGTCGAGTTCGGGCTGCCAATCGAGTGGAACCTCCCAGACGCCGTCGAGATCGACGCCGCCGGCCGGATCTGCACACGACTGCGCCGTTTCGCCCGGCGCTGCGTGCGTCTCGCCGGGGACGGGTGCCTCCATGAAAAGCGTATCGGACGCAGCCTACAGGAGAGTAGGCCGCACCCTCCGCTGTGCGAGCCCTATTTCTTGGCTGCCGAGAACGTTCCCGTGGCCAGGCCGCCGTAATCAGCTGAGCCTTCGATCTTCGGCCCGTCAATCTTGCCGGCGTAGGTAATCACCATCGGCGAACCGTTGTAATCGATCGTGATAACCATGGTGAGGTTGCTGCCCTCAACGGCGACGCTGTCGTATTTGCGCTCGCCCTGTGGGCTCTTGCCGACCGCAACCAGCTTGTCACCGTCCATGCGAATTTCCATCACGGACTTGAACTCGCCTTCAGGCGAGACGGTGGTGAGATCCCAGGTGCCGATCGCGGCCTGTTGAGCGTGGACGCCGGACGCCGATAACAAAATGGCAACGGTAGCAACCGCGACGCGCAGAGTAGTCATAGTTGAGCCCTCAGGAAATCGACAACGGTTCGTTCGGCGAAGTAGCCATCATAGCCGTTTGGTGCACCCGTTGCAGACCCCGAGAAGACGGGTTCGACGAAGGCGCAATGGCCACCATGCGAGGTTACGACGATGGTGATGTTCGGATTGTTCCGGACCGCCGGGGTATCGAAAATCTGGGGCGGCACAAAGGGGTCGTCAGCCGCGCTCAGAATCAGCGCCGGTCTTGCCACCTGGTCAATCACCCGCATCGCGCTGGCGCGATGGTAATAGTCCGACGCCCCGTCGTAGCCGTGGTGTGGAGCGGTATAGCGGTCGTCGAAGGTGCGGATCGACCAGACCTTCCACAGTCCCGACAGGTCGAACAGGCCAGGGTAGGCGACGTTCTTGCGGCGCATGCGGCCTTGCAGGTTGCGGCAGAAGTTCCACTCGTAAATGCGATTCTGGCGCCGCTCAATCGACTGCATGCACGCTTCCAGTTCGATCACCGGCGACACGGCGGCGAACCCCTTGACCTCTGGGAAATCTGTGGCGCCCAGTTCGCCGGCCAACTTCATGGTGATGTTGCCGCCCAGGGAATAGCCGGCCACCGCGAATCGCGATAACCCGTCAACGTCGCGCAGTTCGCGCAGGACGAACAAGGGATCGGCTGTCAGTCCCGAGTGATACAGCCCGCGCGACAGGTGCTCGGTGCCGCCGCAGTTTCTCTGGTTGAGCCGGATGACGTTGAAACCCGCGGCCAGTGCCTTGTCGGCAATGCCGCACATGTAATGGGCCGAACTGGACCCTTCCAACCCGTGCAGCATCAGCAGTGTCGGCGCCGCCGCGCGGTCCGGTTGCCAGTTGCAATGGGCGAGGACGCGCGCATCCGGGGCGACGTCGAAATAGCGGGGCTCCGCGGCAGCAAGCGCCGGAAAGGCCCGCCGGCGCGCCCACGCGTAGAGGGTCATTTTGTGTCCGCTGGCAAAGCGGGGAACAGGCGTATAGGAAGCGATGACTGATTCTATAATGCGGCATGAAGACGACACTGCAGGTCGGTTTGGCGCTGCTGGCCCTGTCCGGAGCAGTCGCGGCGCAGGGGCTCCAGTATCCGGTCACGCGCACGGTCGACCATGTCGACGCTTATCACGGCACCCAGGTGCCCGATCCCTATCGCTGGCTTGAAGATGACACCTCGGCGGACACGGCGGCCTGGGTCGAGGCGCAGAACAAGGTTACGTTCGCCTATCTGGACAAGATTCCGTACCGGGCGGCGCTGACCAAGCGATTGAATTCCCTCTTTGACTACGCGAAGTTCGGGTCGCCGTCACGCAAGGGCGAGTACTACTTCTTCTCGAAGAACAACGGCCTGCAGAACCAGAGCGTGCTCTACATCCAGAAGGGATTGAACGGCACGCCCGAAGTGTTGATCGATCCCAATACCTGGTCGGCCGACGGCACGGTGCGACTGGCCGGCTTCGCGCCGTCAAAGGACGCGAAGCTCGCCGTCTACGGCGTGTCGCGTAGCGGGTCTGACTGGCAGGAATACAACGTGCTGGACCTGACGACGCGCAAGGTCCTGAGCGACAAGGTCGAATGGGTCAAGGTCTCGAGCATCGCCTGGCGCGGCAACGGCTTCTACTACAGCCGGTATCCGCAACCGGCGAAGGGCAAGGAGCTGTCGTCGATCAACGAGAACCACCAGGTCTATTACCACCGCATTGGCACACCGCAGTCGGCCGACGAACTGGTGTTCAGCGATCCCAAGAACCCGCAGCGGTTCCACACGCTCGAAACGACTGAAGACGAACGCTTCGCGGTGCTGGATGTGTCTGACCGCGGGACCGGCAAGCAGGGTAACGCCGTCTTCGTGCAGGACCTGTCGAAGCCCGGGTCGTCGTTCAGGCCGCTGATCCCGGCGATTGGCGACGACACCTACAGCGTGCTCGAAAGCGTTCGTGGCGAGCTGATCGTGTTTACCGACAACAACGCGCCTAACGGCCGTGTCGTCCGTATCGATCCCACCAACCCGGCTCCAGCGAACTGGAAGTCGATCATCGCGCCCAAGGC
>JANMUX010000255.1:0-3693 GCA_031392125.1 Acidobacteriota bacterium
AGTCGCCGGTTACGGGCGGCACGTTGCGCTACACCGCACCGCCGGCATCGCCGCTACCGGGCCAGGCGCTGCCGACAACAATCACGGTGGCAGTCATGCCGACGGATTCCGGCGACTTCATCAACGAATTGGCGCGCACAATCCAGATTCGCTTGATTCCGCAGGGAGTGATCCTGCCTACTAATCCCGCGCTGGTGCCCGCGTTCACGGTGACCCCCGCGTCGCCGCAGGCGTTCTCGACCGCCACCTTCGACGCCTCGACCAGCACCAACAACGGATCGGCGTGCTCGAGTGCCTGCAGCTACTCATGGAATTTTGGTGACGGAACCACCGGCGCCGGCATTACGACGACCCATGACTATCGCAACCCGGGAAACTTTGTCGCGGTGTTGACTTTGACCGACAGCCGGGGCGCGCAGGCGACAACCGCGCGAACGGTGACGGTGTCGGCGAGCACGCCGCCGACCGCCAGCATGACGATCTCACCCGCCAACCCGGGTACTAATCAGACGATCTTCTTCAATGCCAGTGCTTCCCGGCCGGCGACGGGTCGAACAATCGTTTCCTACAACTGGGACTTTGGCAAAGGCACGACGGGTACCGGCGTCACGACTACCAAATCGTACGAAACCCCGGGCACCTACACCATCACGCTCAAGGTGACTGACGATGCGGGTGCGTTCGCGATTGCAACGCAAAACATCACGGTGGGTGCTGCCATCTCGAACCCGACGGCCGTGCTAACCGCGTCGCCCAGCGCACCGACCACGGCGACCAATGTCTTCTTCGACGCCTCGGCATCTCGCCCGGCCTCGACACCCATCACGGAATACCGATTCACGTGGGGTGACGGCACTACTGACAGTGTGGGGACGAGCACCACCGCCACGCATCGCTTCACAGCTGCTGGCGCCTACACGGTGCGCCTGACCGTGACCGACAGCGAGGGCCGCCAAGGCACGATAACTGTTGCCGTGACAGTCACGCCGTAAAGGCCCTGTAGTCAGCATAAGATCGCGGGGTGAGTGCCACCAGCCCACGCATCATCGAACTGCGACGCCGGGTCCAAGCGGACCCGGCGTCGATTGCCTTCGCCCAGCTCGCAGAGGAGTGCCGGCGAGCAGGTGACCCCGACGAAGCCATTGCCATTTGCCGCGCCGGCCTGGCCCGTCATCCCGGTTACCTGTCGGCACGCGTCACCCTCGGCCGTGCCCTGATGGAAGTAGGGCGGCTGGACGAGGCGGCGATCGAGCTCGCCACCGTCTTCGAACAGGCACCCACCAACTTGCCGGCCATTCGCGGCCTGGCCGAAATTCACCAACAGCGAGGCGACATGGCGCAGGCGCTGGCGCACTATCAGCGCGCGCTGCAACTCGCGCAGTTCGATCCCGACCTCGAAGACTCCGTCGAGCGGCTGTCCCAGGTCGTCGCGCCCGCCCCGTTAGCGGCGGCTCCTTCGCCGGTCAATATCGAAGCGCTCTTCGACTTCGACGCACTGCTGAAACAGTTGGGCGAAACTGCGCCCCTGCCAGCGCCCGAGCCGACCCACGTGCCGCCGGTGATCGCCGCGAGCGTGATCGACGCCGTCAATCTGGACCTGCACCCAGACGATTCGTTTGCCGACGTTGAGCGCGACTTGCGCGAGCGGGCGGAGCAGCGCGCCGCCGAAGACAAGGCCGCCCTCGTGCAACAAGCCGCGCGGCGCGAAATGGCGATCGTGACCGAGCTCGAAGACTGGCTGAAGGCGATCGCGACCGACCGCACATTTCCCGACCACACCTGATGCAGGTGGCCCCCAGCGACCATCACCAGGCGCGTCTCGCCGGGTTGCGCCGCACACTGCGTGCAGCGTCGCTCGATGCGCTAATCGTCACCTCACTTCCCAACGTCGCCTACCTGACGGGGCTCTTCGCGTCCACCGCCGCACTGATCGTCGGCGAAACCGAGGCGCAGCTCTGTGTTGACGGCCGCTACTTCGCCGTGGCCGAGGGTCGGCGACACGAACTGCCCGAACTCGGCCTGACGCTAGTGTCGTCGTCCGGCAGCTTCGAGGAGTCGATGGCCCAGATCGCGGCACGCTACCGGCCCGGCCGCGTTGGAATTGAGGCCCGCCACATGTCGGTCCGGCAGCATCAGCAGCTCGAGGAGCAGATGTTGCGCCAAGGTAACGCCGTGACCCTTGAAGGTACCGATGGACTGATCGAAAACCTGCGTGCGGTGAAGGATCCGTGGGAGCTCGGCCGGCTCAGGGATGGGGCGGCGAGACTTTCGGATGCCGCTAAGTGTATAATCCCAAAAGCCTTAGCGGGAATGCGCGAGCGAGAAGTAGCCGGCGTCATCGAGGCGGAACTCCGGCGGGTTGGGTTCGACAAGCCCGCCTTTGATACCATCGTCGCGTCCGGACCGAACTCAGCCATTCCTCACTATCGCAGTGGCGATCGTCAGTTGGCGGATGGCGACCTGGTGGTTTTAGACTTCGGCGGCATGCTCGACGGCTACGCGGTGGACCTTACCAGGACCCTTGTGCTCGGACCGGCGTCTGAGAGGGCCCGGCGGGTGTTGAGCGAAGTGGCAAAGGCGCAGCAGGCGGCTTTTGAGGCCGTCAGCATTGGCCGGGCCGCCACCGAAGTAGATGCGGCCGCCCGGCAGGTGTTGGAACAGGCGGGTCTCGGCGAGGCGTTCAGCCACGGGACCGGTCACGGGTTGGGCCTTGAAGTGCACGAACGACCGCGAGTGACCCGGTTCCGTCCGGGAATGGCGGCGGAACCGCTTGAAGCGGGTATGGTATTCACGCTGGAACCCGGGGCCTATCTTGCGGGCTGGGGTGGCGTGCGGATAGAAGATGACGTCGTGGTGACGACGGATGGCCCGCAGTGGCTGACCGACGTGCCGCGGCTGATGTGAGCGACCTGACATGACACTGGACGAGATCAAGCAGCTCATCGAATTCATCAAGTCGCATGAGCTGAGCGAATTCGAACTCGAGCACGACGGGGTGAAGATCCGCATCAAGAGCGGAACGACCCAGCCCATGGTGGCGGTGCCCTCGTTGTTTGCCCCGGCGCCGAGTTTTGCGCCCGTGGCGGCTCCTGCGGCCGCCGCGGCGCCACTAGCTGCCGCGCCTGCCGAAGCCGAAGGCGGAGAACTGGCGATTATCAAGTCGCCGATCGTTGGCACGTTCTACCGTGCGGCGGAACCCGACGCCAAGCCGTTCGCCTCGGTCGGCGACGTCGTGCGCAAAGGCCAGGTGCTGTGCATCATCGAAGCCATGAAGCTGATGAATGAGATCGACTCCGAGTACGACGGCGAGATCACCAGCGTTTACGTGGAAAACGGGCAGGCCGTGCAGTACGGCGAGCGCCTGTTTGCCATTCGGCCATCTTCCTAGACCATGTTCAAAAAAATCCTTGTCGCCAATCGTGGAGAGATCGCGCTGCGCGTGATTTTCGCGTGTCGCGAGCTGGGCATCAAGACCGTCGCGGTCTATTCCGAGGCCGATGAGAATTCGCTGCACGTGCGGTTTGCGGATGAAGACATCTGCATCGGGCCCGCCCGTAGCAGTGACAGCTACCTGAACGTCCCGGCCATCATCAGCGCCGCCGAGATCACCGGCGCCGATGCGCTCCATCCAGGCTACGGATTCCTGTCAGAGAGCGCCTACCTGGCGGAAGTGTGCGAGGCCTGCCACATTCG
>JANMUX010000283.1:0-3316 GCA_031392125.1 Acidobacteriota bacterium
AACTGCATCGACGGCAGCGGCGTGGCCTGGCCGAAGCGCTGCGCGTAGAGTTGGTCGAACGAGGTGCCGGCCCAGATGTCGGAGCCCTGAGTCTGCTTGGGGTGCGCCTCGGTCAGGAACACCGCGCTCGAGCGGAAGTGGTCGCCGCCGATTTCCGGGGCGGTGAACGCTTCAGCCATGCGGACGTCGGTATTGCTGACCACCGTCAGGTAGTCACGATACGGCTCGAGCGAGGTGAGAACGCTGTCGGGCACCATCGCGAAGTCCTTGCCGGTCGCCTCGGGGGCGAACAGGTGCTTGGTCGCGCCCCACTTGTTGCAGCCGGCGAGGCCATGAACCTCTTCGATGCAGATCAGGCGAGTGCGGTCGGCCACCGCGGGTGCCGCGCCAATGCCCTTGGCGGCGACCATCGCATCTAGGAATGGCAGCGCCACCGCGGCGCCCATGGCTCCCCGGATGAACGTGCGACGCGGCATGTGCTTACCTGTGAGGTACGACATCGTTATCTCCCTGCCTTGGTTTCGGTGGTCGTCGATTCAGCTTCTACCCGCTTCATCCGGAAGGCGTCGCTCTTGACGACACCGAGGATGAACGCGGACATCTTGTAATTACTGGCTTCCGCCGCCCGCCCAATCGCGCGGATCGTTGGCTGGTCGTAATACTCGACCCGCCGCCCCAGGGCGTAGGCCATCAAGTTATCGGTAAAGTTACGCACCAACGGTGTCGGCCGCTTGCTGAGCGCCGTCGTCAGTTCGGACAGTGACGTCACCTTGCTGCCGTCGTAGAAATCGCCGCTCGTGTCCAGCGGCATGCCGTTCTCGCGGACGCGCCACTTGGCGGTGACGTCGAAGTTGTCGAGCGCCAGGCCAATCGGATCCATGAACCGGTGGCACGAGTTGCAGGTCGGGTTCTTGCGATGGATTTCCATCTTCTCGCGCGTGGTGAGCAGCCGACCTTCCTTCGCTTCGCCGGCCTCCTCGAGCGCCGGAATGTCTGGGGGCGGTGCCGGCGGCGGGGTGCCCAACAGCACTTCCATCACCCACTTGCCGCGCAACACCGGCGAGGTGCGGTTGGCGAGCGAGGTCTGCACAAGCATCGTGCCCTGGCCCAGGATGCCGCGACGAGACGCATCGGGATAGGTGAAGCGCCGGAACTGGTTACCAATCACGCCGCGGTAGCCATAGTGCCGCGCCAACCGTTCGTTGAGGAACGTGAAGTCGGCGGTCAGCAGGTCGAGCAGGCTGCGATCTTCGGTCACCAGGCTGGCGAAGAACAACTTGGTCTCGGTGCGCATCGCATCGGCGAGGTTCTCGTCGAAGTTCGGATAGAAGTTCGGGTCCGGATGCACCTTGTCGACGTCTTGCAACCGGAGCCACTGCGCCGCGAAGCGGCTGGCGAGCGCTTCGGAGCGCGGGTCAGCGAGCATGCGTCGCGCGTGCTTTTCCAGGCCGCCCGGCGACGACAACTCGCGGCGCGCGGCCGCGTCCAGAAGGTCCTTGTCGGGAGGCAGGCCCCAGATGAAGAACGACAAGCGCGAGGCGAGGTCGACGTCGGCGACGCGGTAGGTGCCGCCGGAGCGCGCATCGGTCGGCGCGCGCTCGAGGCGGAAGATGAAATGCGGGCTCGCGAGCACCGCTTCGAGGGCGCCGCGCACGCCCAATTCGAAGCCGCCCTTGGCCGCGGCGCTCTCGTAGAAGGGCATCAGACGATCGACCTCGGCGGGGGTCAGCGGGCGACGATAGGCAGCGCCGCCAAGGCGCGTGACGATCTGGCGGGCGCAGGTGCGCTCGTCGCTGGTGGAGGTGGGCCGGCAGGTGAAGATCTTCTGGCGGCTGGCCGTGGTCGAAATGCCCGTGGTCTTCATGGGCCCGCGAATGACGAAGTCGCGCATGTGAGGCAGCGTCGTGATGCCGCTGCCGCCGGAACCGCCACCCGCGTACGACCAATCGTGCGGACGAATCAGGTCTTCATACGGTCCGTCGATCTTGCGGACGAACGCGGCGGCCACCTTGTGCTGCCCGGCGCGCACCAGGAACGGCTCGGTGCGCAGCGGCGTCTGGCCACGGCCATCGGCACCGGCAATGTTGATCAGTTCGTATTCGACAAGTGCGAGACGCTGGCCGTCGATCGAAATGTCGATGTCCTCGAAACGGGTGTTCTCGCCCGAGTTGAACGTCATCTCGAAGGCGTACTCGCCGTCGGCCGGGAACACGTGGTCCACGACCATGCCGCCGCGGGTGCCATAGGGCGCACCCTCGACGTGGTCCCACGGGTGCTGGGACATGTAGCTCGGGTTGGTGTAGGTGGAATCGATTGACGGCGCGTCCTTATCACCCACCGCCATGCGGCTGATGTCGGCGGCACCGTTCAAGTAGGCCTCGAGCAAGGTCGGCGACAACGCCTGCTCGTCGGCGATGTTGTCGAAGTTGGCACTCATCGTGTCGAGCGGCAACCAGCGGCCGGCGTCAACATCGAGGTCGAGCAGTTCCTTGATGGCGCGGCGGTACTCAGGCCGATTCAGGCGCTGGAATGTACGGCCACCGGGATTGGGATTGATCTTCGCGGCGGCGTCAATCGTCCCTTCGAGCGATGAGATCAGTTTCTGGTAGGTCGCCGGATCGGGCCGAGGCATGCCCGGCGGCGGCATCATGCTGGCCTGCAGCTTGCGAATCATGCGCTCGCCGACGTCCGAGTCGTGGCCGATTTTCGCGGCGTCGAACGATGCGAGCGAGAGGTTGCCGGCCTTGGCGCGGTCGCTGTGGCAACCTGCGCAATAGCGCTTCACCAGCGCGTTCTGATCTTCGTGAGAAATGGTGCTGAGTGAGGCCGCCGCGGTGCGGGGTTTGGCGGTGTCATGCGACACAGCGGGCTTGGCGGCAGGCGGTACGGATCCTGGCCGGCCGACCGTCGCGCCAGGCGCAGAGGTGGTCGCCTTGGGGGCAGGTTGCTGTCCCGCGATTGCAACTACGAGCCCGAGGCACACAATTGCTGTGCCCAGGGTGATGGAACCGACGCTTTTCATTCCAACACTCCTGCCGACGAGGCGCAGAGCCAAAAGCTAGCTCGGCTGCCTAGCCTCCCTATCTGCGCAAACTATACACCCAATACATAGGTGTGATGGATGAGCCAAGGAAGTATGACTATTTGTGACATTTATAGACATTTGGGCCGGAAAACTCGAAAACGGGCGTGACCCGGGTGGGTGCTGAACTGCTGAAGTGCTGGGGTGCTGAAGTGCTGCGGTGGTCGGGTGGTGCGGTGCTAAAGTGAGCCCGTGCACCAAAGCACAGCAGCACCCCAGCCCCCCCACCCAAAA
>JANMUX010000290.1:0-8582 GCA_031392125.1 Acidobacteriota bacterium
CATGCGACGAGCACCTGCGGTTGCGGCACGTCGTTCTCCGCCTGATTTCAAGACCTCAAGACCCTAGGACCCTAAGCCCTCAAGAGTTGTTATGAGCACAGCGACCAAGCAAATCGAAGAACTGGCGAATACCGAATACAAGTACGGGTTCGTCACCGATACCGAGCAGGACATCATCCCGGTCGGGCTGAATGAAGATGTGGTGCGGCTGATCTCGTCGAAAAAAGGCGAGCCGCAGTGGATGCTCGACTGGCGTCTCAAGGCGTTTCGCGCGTGGCTGAAGATGGAAGAGCCGCATTGGCAGAACGTCAAGTACGAGCCAATCGATTACCAGGGCGTGAGTTATTACGCGGCACCGTCTGAGAAGAAGAAGCTGAACAGCCTGGACGAAGTCGATCCCGAGATCCGCGCGACCTTCGACAAGCTGGGCATCCCGATCGAAGAGCAGAAGATGCTCTCGAACGTGGCGGTGGACGCGGTGTTCGACTCGGTCTCGGTCGCAACGACCTTCCGCAGCAAGCTGGCGGAGCTCGGCATCATCTTCTGCTCGTTTTCCGAGGCGGTGAAGGACCATCCCGAGCTGGTGAAGCAGTATGTCGGCTCGGTGGTGCCGCATACCGACAACTACTTCGCGGCGCTCAACTCGGCGGTCTTCAGCGACGGCAGCTTTGTCTACATTCCCAAGGGCACGCGCTGCCCGATGGAGCTGTCGACCTACTTCCGCATCAACGCCAAGAACACGGGACAGTTCGAGCGCACGCTGATCATTGCCGACGAGGGCGCGACGGTGAGCTATCTCGAGGGCTGCACGGCGCCGATGCGCGACGAGCACCAGTTGCACGCGGCGGTCGTCGAGCTGGTGGCCCACAAGGACGCGACCATCAAGTACTCGACCGTCCAGAACTGGTACCCCGGCGACAAGAACGGCAAGGGCGGCATCTACAACTTCGTCACCAAGCGCGGCATCTGCAAGGGCGATCGCTCGAAGATCACCTGGACGCAGGTCGAGACCGGCTCGGCGGTGACCTGGAAGTACCCGAGCTGCATTCTGCAGGGCAACAACTCGGTCGGCGAGTTCTACTCGGTGGCGGTCACCAACAACTACCAGCAGGCCGATACCGGCACCAAGATGATTCACCTCGGCAAGAACACGCGCAGCACCATCGTCTCGAAGGGCATCTCGGCTGGCCGGGGCCAGAACACCTATCGCGGCGCGGTCAAGATTGGCAAGAACGCAGCCAACGCGCGCAACTACTCGCAGTGCGACTCGCTGCTGATCGGCGACCGTTGCGGCGCGCACACGTTCCCGTACCTGGAAATCAAGAACACCACCGCCAAGGTCGAGCACGAGGCGTCGACCTCGAAGATCGGCGAAGACCAGATTTTTTACTGCGAATCGCGCGGCATCTCGAAAGAAGACGCGATCAACATGATCGTGTCGGGTTTCTGCAAGGAAGTGTTCAGGGAGCTCCCGATGGAGTTCGCGGTCGAGGCGCAGAAGCTCCTCGGCATCTCGCTAGAAGGTTCGGTTGGTTAATGTCATCTCCAGGAGGGCGGGACTTTAGTCCTGCCGAGCGTTCTACAACCATGCTTGACGTCAAGAATCTGCAGGTCCGGGTCGAAGACAAGGAAATTCTCCGCGGCATCAACCTCACGGTGAAGCCGGGCGAGGTGCACGCCATCATGGGGCCCAACGGCTCGGGCAAGAGCACGTTGGCCCGCGCCCTGGCGGGGCACCCCGGCTACGAAGTCACCGGCGGCGAAGTGAGCTACCAGGGACAGGACCTGCTCGACATGGACCCCGACGAACGCGCCCGTGCCGGCGTGTTCATGGCTTTCCAATACCCGGTGGAAATTCCCGGCGTGAACAATGCCTATTTCCTCAAGGCGGCGCTCAACGCCAAGCGCAAGCAGCAGGGCCTGGATGAACTTGATGCCATGGACTTCATGGCGCTGGTGAAGCAGAAGCTCAAGGTCCTGCACGTGGACGAGTCCATGCTCATGCGTTCGGTCAACGAAGGCTTCTCGGGCGGCGAGAAGAAGCGCAACGAGATTTTTCACATGGCGGTGCTCGAACCCACGCTCGCGGTGCTCGACGAAACCGATTCCGGCCTCGACATCGACGCCCTGCGCGTCGTCTCGGACGGCGTCAACGCCATGCGCAGCCCGGAGCGTTCGTTCATCGTCGTCACGCACTACCAGCGCCTGCTCGAGTACATCGTGCCCGACCACGTGCACGTGCTGGCCGATGGCCGCATCGTCCGCTCGGGTGGTCGTGAACTGGCGCTCGAGCTCGAAGAAAAGGGTTACGGCTGGACTGAGCCTGCCGGGGCGAGGAAGTGATGGAGGCTCTCGTGCAAGCCGCGCCGGCCTGGGTCAAAGAGCGTCGCGAATCGGCAGCGAAGCAGTTTGCCGCGGTTGGTTATCCGACGACTCGCGACGAAGACTGGCGGTTCACGAACGTCAAGCCGATCGCCGAGGCGAATTGGCCGCTGGCGCAAGGCGGATTCGCGCAGGCTGCAGCGTTGGTCGCGTCGGTGAACGTGCCTGGCGCGGTACGGCTCGCGATCGTCAACGGCCAGTTTGCCGCCGGCCTGTCGGACCTGAGCGCATTGCCGAAAGGCCTGCGCATTGCCAGCCTGCGTGATGGCGCTCGGGATGCCACCGACGGTATCGAGACGCATCTCGCCAAGGTCTTCAACATCGCGACGCACCCATTTGCGGCGCTCAATACCGCGTTCCTCGACGACGGCGTGGCGATCATGGTGACCGCGGGTGCGGCCGTCGAGACGCCGGTTCACGTCGTGATCGTGACCAGCGGCGAAGGCCAGCCGGTGGCGGCCCATCCGCGCGTGCTGATCGTGGCCGGCGAGAACAGCCAGGTGCGCGTGGCGCAGAGTTTCATCGGCTCGCCCGGCGACGAATATTTCAACAACGCCGTGGCAGAAGTCCACGTCGGCAAGGGTGCGCTCGTTCAGCTCTACACCGACCAGCGCGAGTCGGACCGCGCGTTTCACGTCGCCAACATCCAGGCACACGTCGAATCGAAAGGCGTGTTCGAATCGCACGCGTTCTCGACCGGCAGCCGCATCATGCGGCACGACATCGGCATCGGCCTCAAGGGCGAGGGCGCCGACTGCACCATGAACGGCGTCTACCTGGCCGACGGCGAGCGCCTGATGGACACGCACACGTCGCTCGATCACGCGATGCCGCACTGCACCAGCCACGAGATTTACAAGGGCATCCTGGCCGGCAGGGCGAAAGCGGTCTTCAACGGCCGCATCATCGTGCAGCTCGACGCGCAGAAAACCGACGCGAAGCAGACCAACCGCGCGCTGCTGCTGTCGGACGAGGCGACGATTAACTCGAACCCGCAACTTGAAATCTTCGCGGACGACGTCAAGTGCACGCACGGCGCGGCCGTCGGGCAGTTGGATGAAGAGGCGTTGTTCTACCTGCAGGCGCGCGGGCTGAACCGGGCCGAGGCTCGCGACATGCTGCTGCACGCGTTTGCCGGCGAGGTTCTCGAAGGCCTCAAGATTCCAGCCCTGCGAGAGCAGGTCGAGCGTAACTTCTTTGCGGTGCTGGCCCACCGCAGCCTGGTCGAAGACGGGGTAGGCCGCTGATGGCAACGGGCACCAGCAGCGTCGTTGCGACCCACCTTCGCCAAGGCTCCGGCGGGCAGGCGTTCGACGTCGCCAGGGTCCGGGCCGACTTCCCGATTCTCACCGAGCGGGTGCACGGCAAGCCGCTGGTCTATCTCGACAGCGCCAACACCAGCCAGAAGCCCGAGGCGGTGCTCAAGGCGATGGACGAGTACTACCGCCACGCCAACGCCAACATCCATCGCGCAACGCACCTGCTCAGTGAGCGGGCGACCGCCCTCTATGAAGGCAGCCGCGCCAAGGCGGCGACGTTCCTGAACGCACCGAACCCGCACACCATCGTGCTGACCAAGGGCACCACCGACGGCATCAACCTGGTGGCACAGAGCTACGGCCGATCGACGCTCAAGGCGGGTGACGAAATCCTGCTGACGTGGCTGGAGCACCACTCGAACATCGTGCCGTGGCAGTTGCTGGCGGAGCAGACCGGCGCGGTGATCAAGGTGGTGCCGATCAACGAGGCCGGCGAACTGGAGATGGATCAGTTCGCGGCGCTGTTGTCGTCGCGCACCAGGATCCTGGCCGTCGGCCACGTGTCGAACGCGTTGGGCACGATCAATCCAATCACGTCGATGATCGCGCAGGCCCATGCTGCCGGCGCCGTGGTGCTGGTGGACGGCGCGCAGGCCGCGCCGCACCTCGCCATTGACGTGCAGGCACTCGACTGCGACTTCTACGTGCTCTCCAGCCACAAGATGTTCGGCCCGACCGGCACCGGCGTGCTGTACGGGCGGGCGGAGCTGCTCGAGAAGATGCCGCCGTATCAAGGCGGCGGCGACATGATCGCGTCGGTGACGTTCGAGAAGACGCAGTACAACCAGGTGCCCTATAAGTTCGAGGCCGGTACGCCGAACATGGCCGGAGTGGTCGGCCTGGGCGCCGCCATCGATTACCTGGCCGGCATCGATCGCAACCTGGCGCTGGCGCACGAAGACGCGGTGCTCGAGTATGCCACTGCGCAGGTGCGCGATCTTCCCGGCGCGCGGATTATCGGCGAGGCGCGCCACAAGACCGGCGTGCTGTCGTTCATGCTCGAAGGCGTGCATCCGCACGACGCCGGCACCATTCTCGACCAGCAGGGCGTGGCGGTGCGCACTGGCCAGCACTGCGCACAGCCGGTGATGGATCGCTTCGGCATTCCGGCCACGATTCGCGCGTCGCTCGGCATCTACAACACGACCGAGGACATCGATGCCCTCGTCCGCGGCCTGCACAAGGTCCGGGAGTTGTTCGTATGAGCGAGCTCGACGACCTCTACCAGGAGGTCATCCTCGACCACAATCGGCGCCCGCACAACTTCAGGGTGATCGACGGCGCCACCAGGCAGGAAGGCTACAACCCGCTGTGCGGCGATCGCCTCACCCTGTATGTCGCCATGGAAGGCGGCGTCATTAAGGATGTTGCGTTCCAGGGATCGGGCTGTGCCATCTCCAAGGCCTCGGCATCGTTGATGACCGACGCCCTCAAGGGCAAGACCGCCGACCAGGCGCGTGCCCTGTTCGACCAGTTCCACGCCATGATTACGTCAGACCACGCTGGTCCGACCGCAGACCTCGGCAAGCTGTCGGTACTTGCGGGCGTGCGCGAGTTTCCGGCGCGCATCAAGTGCGCGAGCCTGGCCTGGCACACCATGAAGGCGGCGGTCGCACACGACACCGATGCGCCAGTTTCCACAGAATGATGCAGCTACCCATGATGACCACCGGCGGACTACCTGAAGACAGCCCTGCCAATGCCGTCAGCGAACCCACCGCGGACATCACGCCCGACCCGGCGATGATGGAGACGATCGCGCCGAAGGTGATCGCGGCGCTGAAGACGGTGTTCGATCCGGAGATTCCCATCAACATTTTCGAGATGGGCCTGATTTACGACGTGATTGTCGACGCCACCGGCCAGGTCGGCGTGAAGATGACGTTGACCGCGCCGGCCTGTCCGGCCGCGCAGTCGCTGCCCATCGAGGTGCGCGACAAGGCCCGCCAGGTCGAGGGCGTCACCGACGCGAAGGTCGAGGTGGTCTGGGATCCGCCGTGGACCAAGGACCGGATGTCGGACGCGGCAAAGCTCGAGCTGGGGATGCTTTAGAGGTCTTGAGGTCCTGAGGTCTTGAGGTCCTGAGGACTTGAGGTCCTGAGGACTTGAGGCCCAAGACCCCAAGCCCTCAAGACCCCAAGCCCTCTTTCAACGTCATAATGTCCGTATGCGGGTCCTGGCGCTACTGGCGCTCGTCCTGAGCCTGTCGGCGCCCGCCTGGGCGCAGGACGTCGAACCTGCGTCTTCGCTCTCTTCCGACTCCCAGATCGACGTCACGAAGCTCGGCGTCTCGCTCGAGCGCATTCAGCGCGGCTTGCGACTGAGCGAGTCTCGCGAGAAAGAGAAGCAGGCCGGCGCCGCGCTCAGGCTCGAGTTTCAGGTGCAGGTCTACGGCAGGGCGCCGAAGGTCGAGCTACTCAAGGGCGTCGATCTGTTCAACGGCCCGGTGCCCGGTTCAGCGCCCACCCACCGTCAGTTCATCGAGCACGTCACGCCCCAGATCTATCGCCAGCCTGGCCTGCCGTTGTCGGCGGTCGCGTTCTGGCTGGCGAACCAGTTCTGGGAGAAGAGCAAGAAGTCGCGGTGCGAGGAAGAGATTGCCGCCTACCGCGCGCTGCTCATGGAGGGCGTCAGCGTGTCGGCGCCGCGCTGCACCCAGTAACCCTCAGCCGGACGACAACTCCGCCGGCGTGGAATAATCCCGGCATGCTATCAGCCGTTCGAATCATCACCGTTGCCTATGTGACGCTCGCGGCCCAGATCGCCGGGGCGCAGCCCGGCGCGATCCCTCCCGCCGTCCGCACCGCTGCTGACGCCATCTCGGCTGAGCAAGTGGCGTGGGACCTGGCGTTTCTGGCCTCTGACGAATTGCGCGGCCGCAACACGCCCTCGCCGGGATTCGACATGGCGGCGGACTACATCACGGCGAGGCTGGCCCGCGCCGGGTTGAAGCCGGGCGGTGATCGTGGCTCCTTTCGCCAGCACTACGAGCTGCACGAAACGCGCGTCGACACCAATGCCGCCACCCTCGAGATCGCGGGCCAACGGTTCGCGTTCGGGCGAGATTTCGCCATGCGTTCATTGGCCGGGCCCCTCAGCGCCGAACTGCCGGTCGTCTATGTGGGACACGGTTGGGTAATCCCCGGCCGGAAGATCGATTCCTATGCCGGCGTTGATGTGAAGGGCAAGCTCGTGCTCGCCCACGGTCCGCGGGCGCTGCCCCAGGGTGTTGAGGTACAGCAACTGGGGCGGATTGCGATCGACGCCGAGACACCGCTGGCGGCCGCTGCCGCGCGTGGCGCCGCCGGCGTGCTGTTCATCACGCAGGCAGCCGAGCTTATTCGCTGGGACGAGGCCAAGGGCCAGAACACGGTGCGCCGCGAGCTCGAACCGCCGGTTCCGTCGGCGTACGCCGCCTTGCCAATCACTTCGTTGCTGCTGACTCCGCCCGTGACGACCGCGCTGCTGGAGGGCGAGATGGTCAACGGTCCGGTCGCCTTGCGGGTGGGCGAGCCAGCGGCGTTTCCGGCGGCGTTTCAGCTCAAGAAAATGGCCAGGGTTCATGTGCCGGTTTCGGCCACCACGGTGTATCGCCCCTACAACGTGACCGCCATTCTCGAAGGCAGCGATCCGAAACTGAAGGACGAGGCCGTCACGGTCTTCGCCCACCTTGATGGCGCCGTCGGCTCGCGCGAGATCGCCGGTGATGCCGTCTACAATTCCGCAGACGACAACGCCTCGGGCAGCGCAGCGCTGCTGAACATCGCCGAGCAAATGGCGGCCGCGCCGCGACCGAAGCGCACCATCGTGTTTGTGTGGGACAGCGGCGAAGAGCAAGGCCTGTGGGGCACGCGCTGGTTTATCCACAGCCCGCCCATCCCGCTGGCGCGGGTGGTGGCACACGTGAACGTCGACATGATCGGCGCCAGCCGGCGCCCCGGCTCGGCCGACGCGGCATCGAACCTGGTGACCGAGCGGAATGAAGTGTTCGTGATCGGCCCCCAGGCGCTCAGCCGACAGGCCAGCGTCCTGCTCGACCGCGTCAACGAGTCGTACCTCAAGTTGAAGTACAACCGCCAGTACGATACGCCCGACAGCGAGTTCTTCTACCCGCGTACCGATGCCGGGCCGTTTCTCGAACGCGGCATCCTGACCATCGGCTTCACCACCGGCATTCACAATCGCTACCACTTGCCCGCGGATGAGGCGCGGGCGCTCGATCCGGTGCAAGTGCACGTGATCGCGCGCACGGTGCTGGCCAGCGTGTGGATGCTCGGAGACGCCGCCGAACGGCCGGGGATCGACCAGCCAATTCCCCGCACCGTGCCGCGCTACCAGTGACGTCGGGCGAGACCACGCTTCCGGCATGACCGAGGAGGGCTTATCGCACGACGCCTTCGTCAACTGCCTGGCGCACCACCTGTTCGGCGAGCCCAAACGACAGCGTCATGCCATGACCACCGAGCGCGGCCACGGCGGTGACGCCCGGCTCCGGCGCAAACAGGCAGTACGGCTCGGTCGGATGTTTCACGTAGACACCGTGCCAGCGCTCGACGATTTCGAGATCGCGAGTTGGCAGGAAAGTGCGCAGGTAGTCGAGCACGAGTTCATCGATCGCGGGCTTGTCGAATGGCGTAATGGCATCGTCGTACTCGTGAGAGTCGCCGAGCACCAGCTGCCCCTGGTCGTGTTGCGACACGAGCACGTGGACGCCGAACGCCGTCTGCGCCGGCCACTCGCGGGCCAGCCGCGCCTTCAGGGCGGGAAGACCGGGACACCGCCCAAAAGATTCGTAGTGCCCGAGCGTCAGGCCGCCGGCCAGAACTGGGCCAAGGGACCAGGCCACCGGCGCCGTGCGCATCATCTGCAGCTTGCATCGCC
>JANMUX010000347.1:0-12819 GCA_031392125.1 Acidobacteriota bacterium
TCAGCTCAGCCCGAGCCTGCGCCGCTTTATTACCGCCACCAACGACGAGATGCACGACACCGTTGATGCGCAGTTCGCCTGGCGCCTGCCGGTCGGCTTCGATGCCGATGCCTTGATGGCGGACCTGCGCGCCTGGCCGTCACGTGGCCGTGGCGAGGCACCTTCAGGTCGTAGCGAGAAACCTTCAGGTCGTGGCGATAAACCTCTAGGTTTGCAGTCGTCGCCAGCAATCCTGACGCCTCGGTTTCAATTCAACTTTAAGGGCGAGGAGCGCGCCTGGCGCGGCGACCGCAACAACCTGCTGGTGCGCAGCTTCCTCGCTGGTGTCAGGACCGAAGACCCATCAGCGCAGCTTGGCTTCGTATTGAAGACCGGCACCAGCGACATGAACGTCGTCGCGCCGGTGTGGAGATGCCCGATTGTCGCCTACGGCCCGGGAGACAGCGCGCTCGACCACACACCGAACGAGCACCTGCCGCTCGATGAGTATTGGCAGGCCGTGAATGTGATCCGGCACACGCTCGCGGCATACGCTGCCACTGAATGACAGCTACCGACTAGCGGCTCATCGTCACCAGTGCCGCGAAGATGTCGATGGCCTCCCACAAGTGGCCGACGCGCAGGTTTTCGTTCGCCGCGTGCTGGTTGTTATCGAAGTTGACCACGGCCAGGCCAATTGTCGGCAGTGCCAGCGATTCGTTGAACGTCGAGAACGGCAGGCTGCCGCCAATGGTCGGCATCTGCACCAGTCGCTGATCGAGGGCGCGAATCGCGGTTGCGGCCATCATCGTGCGCGGGTCGTCCATCGCTGCCTTTGAGATCGGGAAACTCATCCCGTTCTGAACTACCCTCGCGATCTTCGAGTACTTGCGCCGCGTCGCCGCGTCGGGTGGACCATCCACCAGGAAGTAGCCCTGCGCGCGGACATGGGCGGCGACCCGCTCGAACTGGCGCTCGGCATCGAGGCCCTTCACCAGGCGGATCTCCAGCCTGGCAGTGGCTAGGGCGGCAATCGCGTTGCGCGAGTTGGCGCCGACCGTTCCCGACTCGAGCCCGACCACCGTCAGCGTCGGACGATTGTGTTGCAGCTCGATCCGGCTGTCCGGGTGCTCGGCTTGCGCAACGCCGAACTGTTCCAGCAGCTGCCGATCGACGTTGGGAATCTCGTCGATCGCGCGACGCTCGACCGCCGTCAAGGGCACGACGTCGTCGTAGAAGCTCTTCACGGTGACGTTACCTTGGTCGTCTTTCATCGACGCGACCAGCTTGGTGAGCGCCATGGCCGGGTCGGTGACGAAGTTGCCGTAGTTCCCACTATGCAAGTCACCGGTCGCGCCATAGACCGTGATGATGGCGCCCGAGATGCCACGCGAGCCGTAGAAGACGGTGGGCAGGCCGCTCGGGTGACGAGGGCTGTCGACAACGATCGCCAGGTCGCTACGCACCGCCGCCGCGTTGGCCAGCATGGCCGCAGTAAAGTTCGGCGAGCCTGCTTCCTCCTCGCCATCGAGCACCACGCGCAAGCTCCACGGCACCGCTATCCTGGCATCGCTCAAGCCATCCATCGCCGCCAGTAACGCGATGATCGGGCCCTTGTCGTCGGCGACCGCGCGCGCGTAAATGCGCACGTCGGGATCGACAGGACCGGTCGAGGCCGCGAGATCGACCGGCGCCTGCCCCTTGTAGGCTTTCGGAGCAAACGGCGCGCCCATGGTCCAGGCACTCGGGTCGGTGGGCTGGCCGTCGTAGTGCATGTAGAACGTCAAGGTGCCGACGGCGTTTGGCGCATCCCTGCGCGCCACCAGCACTGGCGAACCCGGCGTCACGATGCGGCTGACGACAAAGCCGCGCTTGGTGAACATGGTGGTCAGCGCGTCGGCGTTCTTCAGGATGTCGGCCTGGTTCGCCGCGACATTCGGGAGTGAGACCAGCTGCATCAGTTCGGCCAGGATCTGTCGCTCGTGTGCCGCCCGCCATTCGCGCACCTTGAGCACGGCGGACGATGGCGCGGCAGACAGGAGCATGGCGTTTGTGCTCACGGCCACTGCCACCAACACGCGTAGAAGAGTCTTCATCTCGCGCAGTATACAATCGGCGGCCATGGCATCCGTCTCGAACGCCGTCACGATCGAAGACCTCCGCCGCCTCGCCATGCGCCGCCTGCCCCGCATGGCCTTCGACTACATCGATGGCGGCGCCGAACGGGAATGGACGCTGCGCGAGAACTGCCGCGCGTACGAGGACGTGCTGTTCCGCCCGCGCTCGGCGGTCGCGACCGCAAAATGCGATCTGAAGACGACCGTGCTCGGGACCGCCATCGAGGTGCCGTTTATCCTGGCCCCGGTCGGCAGCAGCCGAATGTTTTATCCGCGGGGCGAAGAGGTCGCAGCCGAGGCCGCGGGTGATGCCGGCACCATCTACACCTTGTCGACCCTCTCGGGCTGCCGGATGGAGGACGTCCAGCAGTCGACCACCGGCACTGCGTGGTACCAGCTCTATCTGGTTGGCGGCCGCGACGTCGCCCTGGGGGCGATCGCCAGGGCCAAGGCTGCAGGCTTCAAGGCACTGGTAGTCACCATCGATACGCCGGTGGCCGGCATGCGCGAGCGCGATTCGCGCAACGGCGTAAAGCAGTTGCTCGCACGAAACCTGTCCACCGTCCCGCATCTCGGACAGATGCTGGCGCGGCCAGGCTGGCTTTACCGCTTCTTTAACGACGGCGGCCTGATGAGTTTTCCAAATATCGTCATCAATAACGAGCCGATGGGGTATGCCGATGTCGGCGCCGCCCTCGAGCAGTCGATGACGTCGTGGGACGACTTCAAATGGATTCGCGAGGCCTGGGACGGCCCGATCGTCGCCAAGGGCGTGCACACGGCCGATGACGCTCGACGAGCGGTCGCCGCCGGCGCCGCGGCCATCGTCGTGTCGAACCACGGAGCCCGCCAGCTCGATGGCGTGGCGCCCACCGTTCGCGTGCTGCCCGAAGTGGTGCGCGCGGTCAACGGACAAACCGAGATCCTGCTCGATGGCGGCATTCGCCGAGGCAGTGACATCGTGAAGGCGATTTGCATGGGCGCACGAGCGGTGCTGATCGGCCGGGCTTATGCCTATGGCCTGAGCGCCGGCGGTCACGCCGGCGTATCGCGAGCCATCGACATCTTGCGCGCCGACGTGGTTCGCACCATGAAGCTGCTTGGCTGTCCGTCGCTGTCGCAATTAGACGGATCGTTCATCGAGGTGCCTGCCGAGTGGACCAGGCTCGCCGATTTTCGAGGAGAATAGGACCGATGACGAGCACACGCCGCCTTTTTATACGATCGAGCGCCGCCGCCGGTCTCGGCCTGGGTGCCGCCGCCAGCGGCACGACGACACCGGCACAGGCACCAGCCGCGGCGCCTCCCGCCAGCGGTCCGCATCCCGCCATTGCGGCGCTGAAGCCGATGACTGCCGGCATCAAGCCGATCACCGCTGACGAACGCGCCGCCCGCATCGAGAAGGCGCGCAGGTTGATGGTCGATAACAAGATCAGCGCCATCTATCTCGAGGGCGGCTCGAGCATGTTCTATTACACCGGTGTCCGCTGGGGTAACAGCGAGCGGCCGTTCGTGTGCGTCATTCCCGCGAAGGGTGAGCTCGGTTGGGTGTGCCCTGGATTCGAGGAGGAGCGGGCGCGTGAACTGGTGACCGGTAACGCGGAAGTCCGCGTGTGGCAGGAAGACGAGAGTCCTTACCGCCAGATCGCCAACATCCTCAAGGACCGCGGCGCCACCGGGCGCGTGGGTGTGGAAGAGCGGCTGCGCTTCTTCATTTACAGCGGCGTGAAGAAGGAAGCAGCCGGCGTGGACTTCGTCGACGCCGAGCCCATCACCGCCGGGTGCCGCATGATCAAGTCGCCGGCTGAGTTGGCGCTGATGCAGCAGGCCAGCGACATCACCATCGAAGCGTTCCGTGCCGCCTTCGCGACCTTCCGCGCCGGCATGACGCAGGACGAGCTGCGCGCCAACATTTCAGCCGCCCACCGCGCGCTCGGCGCCACCGGCAGCGCATCGGTCAGCTTCGGCAAGTTCACCGCGTTTCCCCACGGCAGCATCGAACCGCAGAAACTGGTCGAGGGTGACGTGATCCAGGTGGACGGCGGGTGCGCCATCGACGGCTACCAGTCGGACATCACGCGGACGACAGTGTTCGGCAAGGCGACCGCCCGGCAGACCGAAATCTGGGAACTCGAGAAGCGGGCCCAGGCGGCGGCGTTTGCCGTGGTCAAGCCCGGCGTGCCCTGCGAAGCCGTGGACGCGGCCGCGCGCAAGGTGATTACCGACGCGGGCTTCGGCCCCGACTACAAGGTGCCGGGCCTGCCCCACCGCACCGGCCACGGCATTGGCCTCGACGGCCACGAGTGGACCAACTTCGTGCGCGGCAACAAGACGCTACTCGCGCCGGGCATGTGCTTCAGCAACGAGCCGATGGTGGCCATCTACGGCGAGTTCGGCATCAGGCTGGAAGACTGCCTGTACGTGACCGAGACCGGCGCGCAGTACTTCTCGCAGCCCAGCCCGTCGATCGATAAGCCGTTCGCGTAACAGATGGGCCACAGAGGACACTGAGGACACAGAGTCAATAATTTCAAATGCAAGACCGGACGGCTCGGCCCGCACTTGAATTTTGAAGAGTTACTCTGTGTCCTCTGCGTCCTCTGTGGCTAGAATTGGACATGGCGACGCTCTTCACCTCTCCCCTGCGCATTCCCCTCAACATCGACGAACGGTTCGTCCGCGCCTCCGGTCCCGGGGGCCAGAACGTCAACAAGGTCGCCACGGCGGTCGAATTGCGGTTCGACATCGACAACTCATCGCTGCCCGACGACCTGAAGGCCCGGCTCAAGGTTATTGCCGGGCGCCGGGCGCTGACCGACGGCGTACTGATGATCGACAGCCGCGTGCACCGGACACAGGCTCGCAACCGTGAAGCCGCTCGCGAACGGCTGGTCGATCTGATCCAGCGCGCCTCGGTGCCGCCGAAGAAGCGCACGCCGACTGCCCTGACCAAGGCCGCCAAGGAGCGCCGCCTCGCCGGCAAGAAGCACCATGCCGGCATCAAGAAGACGAGAAGCACTCGGCCCGATCGCGACGAATAGGACATAATCGGCGGCGTGTCTGACCCGTCAAAGCCGCAATCATTCAGCTTCCTGAAACTCGCCGGGCCCGGATTAGTCGTCGCCGCCACCGGCATTGGCTCCGGCGACGTGGTCTCGGCCACGGTCGGCGGTGCGCGCTACGGCTACGTGCTGCTATGGGCCATCGTGGCCGGCGCTTTTTTCAAGTTCGTCTTGAGCGAAGGCATCGCGCGGTGGCAGCTCGCCACCGGCAAGACGGCGCTCGAAGGTTGGGCGGACCATCTGCCCGGTTGGGTCAAGTGGTTCTTCGCCGTCTACCTGGTGATCTGGACGGTGTTCGTCAGCGCGGCGCTCACCAACGCCACTGGCTTGGGCATTGCCAACCTCACCGGCGGGGCGATTCCGCAATCGTGGGGTGCGGTGGCTCACAGCCTGATCGGTTTCGCGTTCGTCTGGCTGGGCGGCTACGGCAATTTCGAGAAGATGATGAAACTGCTGGTTGGCGTCATGGCCTTCAGCATCCTCGTGTGTGCCGCGCTGACCCTGAGCGATCCGGTTCCCGCGGCGCGGGGACTGCTGATACCCACCATCCCGCCCGGCAGCGGCACCTACGTGCTGTCGCTAATTGGCGGTGTCGGCGGGTCGATTACCATGCTGTCCTACAACTACTGGATGCGCGAAGAGAAGATGCGCGGGGCCGGTTTTTTGGGCTACGTCCGCGGTGATATCGCCGTCGCCTACATCTTCACGGCGCTGTTCGGCATCTCGATCATGCTGATTGCCAGCGACGCGCTGTATGCTCCCGGCGCTTCTCTTCGCAACAACGAGGCCGTGCCGCGCATGGCGGCGGCGCTCGGCGAGTTGCTCGGCAGCTTCGGCCGAGTCGCGTTCTCGGCCGGCTTCTGGGCGGCGGTGTTCGCATCGCTGCTCGGTGTATGGCAAAGCGTGCCGTATCTCTATGCCGATTTCTACGGCATCCTGAAGAAGATGTCGCCGGCGGACCGGCTTGAAGCGGTGAAGGTGACGAGCACGCCGTACCGGCTGGCCCTGGCGTTCATCACGCTGGTGCCGTTGCCATTCGCTTTCACCGGCCAGCCGATTGCCATCATCGTGCTCTACACGATTGTCGGCAGCTTGTTCGTGCCGTTCCTGGCGGCGACGCTGCTGTACCTGAACAACCGTGTGAAGTGGACCGAGGCCGTGCCCCATAACGCGTGGTACACCAACCTGCTGCTCGTCGCCATCCTGCTGCTCTTCGCCATCGTCGGCTCGCAAGAGGCGCTCGGCGCCTGGCGACAGGCCTTCGGCGGCTGAACGGAATCCGTTGCCGAACGCCTGCTAGAGTGAGGCCTCGGAGACGGGCCTGCTATCGCGACGTCGCTTCCACGCCGCTGCCGCGGCTAGACCCGCAGCCAGCAAGCCAACAGTGCCAGGTTCGGGCACCGGTGACGGCGCCTCCGTGCTGCCTCCACCGCCGTTGAAGCCACCGCTGCCCTCAAAGCCGGTGCCCTCGCAACCAATCGAGATGGTGTCGTTGATCAGCGTTACAGCGCCGGTCTGGACCAGCGCTCGGCCGCAGTTCAAGGTGACGCCATCATTCATCGTGATGCTGGTGTTCGCGAGAATGTTGCCCGCGAAGGTTGTCGCGGTGTCGAGCGTGGCAGATGATCGGACGTTCCAATACAGCCCGCTGCCGGACCCGGCGTTGATGACGTTGACAGCCGATCCTGGCGACGTGATCAACGTGCTCAGCATTTGAAACACCCACAACGCGTTCGGATCTCCCAAGCCGTCGAGGGTCAGCATGCCGCTCAGGTTGGTCGTGCCGGCGGGCACGGTGTAGACACCGGGATTCAAGGTCAATGACGCCAGGTCCGAGGGCAGCAACTCGCCGGGTCCCATCAGGTTTAGCGTGGTGATCGCTGCCACCAGTTGCGCTTCAGCCAGCAAGGCAAACACGTCGCCCTGATGAGCCGCGCCGGTGAACGTGCCTGGGCCGTCATTGAGCAAGGTTCCAAAGAACCCGGTAATGCCTGTGACCGACGGATTGTTCGACACTCCAAGATTTCCGGTCAGCATGGTCGGGCCGGTATTGGTCACCGCCTCGGCGCCAAGTACCGCAAAACTGGCCAGTTCTGGCAGCAGGATAGGATCGGCAATCGCCGATGCGGGAACCAAAAGCACCACGACGACGGCAAAGGAACGTAAGGCTTGGCGTGTCATGTAAGAGGAAGGTGAAAGCAAAGTGTCGGCCAAAGATTTTTGGCAATTTGCTGGCAATTGCCGATCGGCGTCGCCGGTTAGTTATCCGCACGAAGAACTTCCTCCGCGCCACGCCCGACTACTGGCCTGGGGCGAGTCGGCCCAATACCGCCCTTGCGTCACTGGACCCGTTGAAGTCTGGTTGCAGAAGAAGCGCCTGCTCAAGTGCGCGTCTGGCGAGCCTGGAATCGCCGCCGCCCGCATAGGCGAGACCGAGGTGATAGTGAAAGCGTGCGCTCCTGGGCTCTTTGTTGACCGCATCAAGTAACGCGACAATCGCCCGTTCCGACATGCCTTTCCGGTGGTAAATCCAACCGAGGGTGTCGAGTGGGCCACCGCTGTCGGGCAGCGCAGCCACTGCCACCTGGGCGTACTGCAGGGCGAGGTCGAGGTTTCCGCTTCGCTCCGCGATCAGCCACGCGAGATTGTTCGCCGCCACTCCTGCGCGACGGGGGTCAGCCTGCATCGCTGACTGATACGGCTTTTCGGCGTCGGCAGACCGGTCCTGCATCTGTAGAAGGATGCCCACCATGGTGTGCGCCATCACCGACTGGGGGTCGAGGCGAATGATCTGCTCAAACTCCTGCTGCGCTTCTGCCAGCCGGCCTGCGGAGGCGTAGATCTCTCCCATCAGCTGGTAGGATGCCGGCGACGAGGGCTGCGCAGCCAGCAACTGCCGCGCCAGCCTCTCGGCCTCTTTGACGTTGCCGGCGGCGGCTTGCGTCCGGGCCGCGAGCAACAGGAGATTGGCCGAGGGCTGGGGTTGCGCGGCCGCCGCGGCCACTCGAGCCACTGCGTCGGGCGAGCGATTCGTCCCGATGCCGAGCGTTGTCAGCATCGACAGAGCGTCGATATCGGTCGGAGCGAGGGCCAGCGCTCGTTCCAAGGCACGCCTCGCGGCCGGTGGGCGCTTGCGGGCCACTTCGAGCATCGCGCGCGTGGTGTGAACGGCCGCCGTTGGCTGGCGCGATCGCTCGAGCGTCTCGATTACTCGCTGCGCTCCGTCCAGATCGTGACCGGCCATCAGCGCCTTCGCCAGCACGACTCGGGCCTGCAGGTTCAGGGGCTGGCGTTCGGCGGCTTCTTGCGCGAGGCTAAGGGCCGGCGCCGCCTGATTGCGGGCCAGGTAGATGCGCGCCAACGCGAGTTGCGGGTCACCGCTGAGCGTGTCGAGTTGAGCCGCCTCGGCCAGCGCCGAGACCGCATCGTCGACGCGCCCCAACGCCAGCAGCACCTGCCCGTGCACGAAATGCGCTCGTGCCAGACGTGGGTCGGCCGTCACGGCAGCCATGCTGCTGCGCAGCGCGTTCTCGGTGTCGCCAGCAGCGTATCGGAGCTCTGCCTGCGCAGTCAGGGCCCTGGCGTTGGCCGGTTCCTCCTGGGCCAACGTATCGATCATGCGCGCGGCTTCGAGGGGCTTGCCGCCGCGACCGGCCAGCATGGCCAGCCTCAACCGAGCCGGTGTCCGCAACTGCTCGTCAACGGCGTCTCCCAACTGCCCAAGCAGCACGGTCGCCTCGTCGGTCCTGCCCGAGAGCACGTAAAAGTCGGCCAGCACGAGGCGAGCTCGGCCCTCGCCCGACGATTGCGCGACAAGCTCAAGGTGTGGTCCGGCCTCGGGCACGCGCCCGGTCGCCATCAGCAGCAACGCCATCGCCCGGTGTGCTGGCAGGTGGCTCGGCTCCAGGCGAAGCACCTGTCGCAATGACGCTTCCGCCGCGGCAGCGTCGCTCGATGCCCACTCGAAGTTGGCACGCGCCAGATGAGCCGGCACGGAGTTGGGGTCGATTGCTACTGCTTTGGCGAACGCGTCGGCGGCGGCGTCCTTGTCGCCTTTCGCCCACTGCAACTGGCCCAGATTGGCGTAGCTCAGTCCGCGGTCCGGGTCCAGGCCGACCGCCTGTTCGACGGCGACTATCGCGCTGTCGAGCTCTCGCAGACCGGCCGCGCTATGCCCCTTCAGCAGTTGCGCACGCACGTTGCCTGGTTCAATCGCGAGTGCGCGGTCGGCTCTCCCGCGCGCATCCTGAAAGCGCCCAACAATAATCAACAGCTCTGCCGCCCGCAACTGTGCCTCGATATCTGTGGGCAGCAGGTCGGCGGCGTGTACGGACTCTCGCGACGCATTGGCCCACTCGGCGAGCTGCGTGTAGGTCGCCGCCAGGCGCCTCCTCGCTTCGCCGTTGGTGGGTTCCAGCTGAACTGCGCGGCGCAGCTCGATCACCGCCTCTGGGTACTTTTTATCGGCACTGTAGGCGGCGGCACGGGCCAGGTGCTCGCGCCCGGCCACTTGCGCGTTGCCTGAACACCCGAGACCAGCGAAGGCGCTCATCGCCAGAGCTATCGCGACGAAGGCCGGAGCCTGGTTTGACATAAGGTCACAGCGCACTGAATGGCCGTCGCCGCTAGCATCCCCCGCGCGCGCCCGGCGGGCTGTGCTGTTCTGCACAGGTCGCTGTACATACAACGGGCGCGATGCCGCTCGGCACCGCGCCCGTTGAGGTTTGCTTCAAGACCCTAAGACCCTGGGGCCCTAGGACCTTGCTTGGTTAGAAGTTTAACGAGAAGCCCACGCGGATGATGCGCGGCGAGAGGATCGGATCCCCACCCGCCGGCAGCAGGTAGCTCGGACCGACGGCGACCGTGGTGTTCACGACCGTGTCGGCATTGGTGATGTTGAAGAAGTCGATCTGCGGGCTGAAGCTGCGGCCGCCGAAGCGGAACGTCTTCGCGAGGCGCATGTCGAACATCACGACGTTCTCGTAGCGCTCGTCACCGCGCTGGCTGAGCTGAATGACCTGGCTGGCACGGGTGAGCGCGATGCCCTGCGCCGCCGCGGCCGCTCGGGTCAGGTTGAAGGTCGACACATACGGGTAGCCGTTGTTGGCCACCATCGAGCCCGAGACGTTGATGTCGAAGGGCAGCAGGTAACTGCCCGACAGACGGAACGCCTGCTCGGAGTCGTTGCCGATGATCCCCTGCGGATAGAGCGTGTTGTTGGGATCGTTCAGGTCGGTGCCGGGGTTGACGCCACCTTCGTTCTTGCCGAGGGTGAAGCCCGCCTGCATCTGCCACTTCGTCGAGAAGCGCTTGGTCGCCGTGAACTCGATGCCCTTGTAGGTGGTATCGAGGTAGTCGACGTTGTCGCGGATGTTCGCGGCCAGCGGGTTGGCGGCCGTGCTGATGTTGTAGACGGTCGCCGTGGTCGGCTTGGGGTTCGCGATCGTGCCACCGGGACCGTTCGGGATGGTCACCGTGTGCGCGGTGTACGCCGAAGCCGGTTGCAAGGTGTTGATCTGGCCGATTTGCTTGCGGTTGGTGCGGTAATAGAACATGGCGCCCACGCGCACCGCGCCCGGCAATTGTGTCTCCATGCCGGCGGTCATCTCATCGGAGTACGGCCAGTCGACGCCGTTGGTCGAATAGCCAGTCACGGATCCGCCGCTGAACGCCGGGCAGGTGCCCGTCAGTTCACCCTCGTCAAAACGACGATTGCCGTTGGCGTCCGTCCACGGGCAGTCGCGCGAGCCCACCGTCAGTGGATTGACGTCCTGCACCCGGTTGATGCCGACCTGCAAGCCATAGCGGCTGACGCTCGCTTTGAGCGCAGTTCGGCCGCTGCCCGTCAAATCGTACGACGCGCCGGCGCGCCACACGGCGATGCTGTGGTTGATCACTTCGGTTTCGGGAAACGTCTGCGCGGCCGCAAAGCGGCCGGCGGCACGCGACTGCTCAGGCAGCGTCCCGACATACTTGTCGTAGCGCCCACCGATGTTCAGCGTCAGGCGATTCATCGACCACGAGTCCTGCAGGAAGAACCCGGTGACGATCGCCTCGTTCTCCGAGAACGCCGGCGAGTTCCACTGGCGCACGGACACGGGCACCCGGTTGTTGTAGACCAGCCAGTGGTCGTTCAGCACCGAGTAGTCGGAGCCGTAATAGAGGCGGCTCCACTGCGCGCCGGCCTTGATCAGATGCTCGCCGCCGAAGCCGCTCTTGCCAAACGTGAGGATGTTGTCGAACTGATGGCGCGAATTCGGCTGGTGATCTTCACGAGTCGACGCATTGAACACCTCGGTCGTGCCGGTGTCGATGATGCGAACCAGCGAGCGGTCGGTGTCAGGCTGGTAGGTGTAGTTGGTCTGGCCGTCCATGATGCTGAAGTTGGATTCGAACACCAGGCTGCCCCTGATGCCGGTGTACTTCGCCTGCGAGGTCTGCACTGGGTTGGTCTGCACCACCGACGCGATGTCCGGGATGATGTCATTGGAGTCGCGGCGATGACCGCGAATCTTGTCGTTCCAGAAATAACTGCCGACCAGCTTCTGGTTGGTCGTCAGCTGGTAGACCAGCTTGCCGGAGTAATTCTTCAACACGTTGTCGTCGAGTGCCTGCGTGCCGTCGGTATTCGTCGCGTTGACGAACTTGTCGACGATCCACCTGCGCACGGTGCCGTTCACCCACATGCGGTTCTGGATCAGCGCGCCGCCGCCGGTGAGGTTGAAGTCATACGTCTTCTTGGTCGGGTTGCCGCGGAACGTCGGCACCAGCGCCTTGGTGGCGGCGAAGTTGTCGGCTTGCAGGTCGTCGTTGGCAAAATTGAAGCGGGCGTTGCCCTTCCACTGATTGCCGCCGTCCTTGGTCACCATGTTGATCGAGACGCCGCCGGCCAGCATTTCAGCAGGAATCGCCGAGGTCATGTAGTTGACCTCTTCGAACATGCCCTGGTCGTAGTAAATCATGGTCGCGCCGCCGCCGCCGCCGGGCCAGTTCACCGTCGCGCCGTCGATGTTGTAGCTGACGTCATTGGTGCTCGAGCCGTGCGCCGACATGCTGCTCTGCTGCATCGACTGCGTGCCGCCGACGTCGTACGTCGCCACCTGCACGCCGGGGATTAGCTTGGCCAGCGACCACGGGTCGCGGCCGGTCGGGATGCCTTCAAGAATCTCCTGGTTCATCACCGTCTGCTGCACGTTCGAGCGGACGTCAACGGTCGGCGATTCGCCGGTGACCGTAATCGTCTCGCTCAGTGAGCCGACTTCCATCTTGCCGTTGATGGTGGCCACAAACGCCGCGCTGATGCGAACGTCGGGACGTTCAACGGCGCGGAAGCCCTGCAACTCGAACTTGACGTTGTAGGCGCCCGGCACGAGGCGATCGAATCGATAGGTGCCGCTGGTGTCGCTCACCTGCGTCTGGGGACCGCCGATCAACCGCTCACCGCTGAGTGTGATAGTCACGCCCGGCAGCACCGCGCCGCTGTCGTCGGTCACGAGCCCGGTGATCGAGCCGGTGGTTTGCGCCTGTGCGATGGGGGCGCCTAGCAGTAATGCCAGGCTGGTTAGTACAAAAATCCGGCGAACAACTGTCATGCCTCTTCCTCCGATGGGAACAATAGAAACGCTAAGAGGGTCGCCGTCGGCGACCTTCGTTAAGCGACG
>JANMUX010000386.1:0-3303 GCA_031392125.1 Acidobacteriota bacterium
ACGTGTCGGACGGCTACTTGAACCACCGCGTGGCGGTAATGGACCTCGACAGCGGCAAGATCAAGCGCATGTGGGGCGCCTACGGCGAGCCGCCAACCGACATCGCGCTCGGTCCGTACGACCCGGCAGCACCGCTGCCCAGGCAGTTCCGCAACCCGTTGCACTGCGCGGAAATGTCGGTCGACGGTCTGGTCTACGCCTGTGACCGTCCCAACGACCGCGTCCAGATCTTCACGAGGGAAGGCAAGTTCGTGAAGGAAGTAAGCGTCGCGAAGGAAACCCGCGCCGACGGTTCGGTGTGGGACATCGCCTTCTCGAAGGATCCGAAGCAGCAGTTCCTCTACATGGCCGACGGCGTCAACGAGCACGTTCGCGTGTTCGACCGCGCGTCCATGACCGAGCTCTACAACTTCGGCTACGGTGGCCGCCAGCCCGGTATGTTCCTGGGCGTGCACAGCATCGCCACCGACTCGAAGGGCAACATCTACACGACCGAAACCTACACCGGCAAGCGCCTGCAGAAGTTCGCCTTCAAGGGCCTCGGTGCGATTCCCAAGAGCGGCACGCCGCCCTGGCCCACCACCACCGCCAAGTAGGGCGACGGCAAGGCTGAGCAGCATTACGGCCGGTCTGGAGGCGACTCCGGGCCGGCCGTTTCGTTGTACCATTGCCGACCGAATCCATGAGCCTCGATCAATTACTGGAGTGGATTTCCCCGGGCGGGGCCGAAGAGGCCCTGGCTCGCCAGATCGAGATGGACCGCCTGCCGCGGCACGTCGCGATCATCATGGACGGCAACGGCCGCTGGGCGGGCCAGCGGCACCTGCCGCGCGTGGAAGGCCACCGGGCCGGCATCGACTCGGTGCGCGACGTCGTCGAGACCTCGGCCCGGCTCGGCCTCGACGTGCTGACCCTGTACGCGTTCTCGGTCGAGAACTGGAAGAGGCCGGTCACCGAGGTCAGCACGCTGATGATGTTGCTGAAGCGCTACTTGCGCCTCGAGCTGTCGACGCTGCTGCGCAACAACATTCGCTTCAAGGTGATCGGCCGCACTGCCGCGCTGGCGCCCGACGTGCTGGAAGAGCTGCACGCTGCCGAACGCAAGACCTCGACCAACTCAGGCATGCGCTTCAACATTGCGCTCAACTACGGCGGCCGCAGCGAGATTATCGATGCCGCAAGACTGGCGATGGCGTCGGGGCTGGCGCCTCAGGACCTCGACGAAGACCGCTTCTCGGGTTTTCTCTACACCGCCGGCCAGCCCGACCCCGATCTGTTGATCCGCACGAGCGGCGAAATGCGCGTCAGTAATTTCCTGCTCTGGCAGATCGCCTACGCCGAGATCTGGGTCACCGATACGTTGTGGCCCGACTTCCGCTGCCGCCATCTGCTCGAAGGCGTGTTGGCCTACCAGAAGCGCGACCGCCGCTTTGGCGGCATTACGCCGCCTGTTGCGGCTGGAGTCAAGTGAGGGTTTGACTCGCATCCTGAGCGGCGTCGCAATGGCCGCCGTGGCGCTGGCGTTAATCTGGTTTCTCAGCTCCATTGCCCTGCTGGGCGTGGCCTTGCTGGTGGCTGCGCTCGCCTTCACCGAATACGAAAAGATCGTCGACGCGATCGGTGCGAAGGTGCCGTTCTGGACTGCGCTGCTGGCCACCCTGCTCGCGTGCGCGATGGTGCCGTTTCAATGGGTTGACATCGAGTCGGTGCTGGCAGCCGCGCTCTTGCTGATAGCCCTCAACGTGCTGATGTCGGACCGGGTCGGCACACCGCTCCTGGCCGATACGACCGCCGCCGTCCTGGCGCCTGTTTACATCGGCTTGCCTCTGGGTTCGCTGGTTGGCGTGCACGCCATGGCCGGCAGGGAAGCGGTGCTGCTGTTGATTGCGACAGTCGCCGTCAGCGACACCGCGCAGTTTTATGCCGGCCGCACCTTCGGTCGCACGCCGCTGGCGCCGCTGCGCAGCCCGAAGAAGACTCGCGAAGGCGCCATTGGCGGCTTCATCGTCGCGCCCGCGTTCCTGGCGATCGCGGGCTCTTACTGGCTGCCCATTGCGCCACCGATCTGGCTGGTCGCGCTCGGTGTCGGCATCGTGATCGCCGGCATCATCGGCGACTTGTTCGAATCGATGCTGAAGCGCGCCGCCGACCTGAAAGACAGCGGCGCGCTGATACCCGGCCACGGCGGCGTGCTCGACCGCATTGACGCCCTGTTGTTTGCAGCGCCGGTCTTCTACTTCTTTCTGCGGGCGCTGTGACCGTTAAGCAGGGAGGGCTGGTCGGGCGCGTAGGACGGGTCGGGTGTGCGATCTCAGCAACCCCAACGGCCCCACCTGCCCAACCGGCCCAACAACCATGACGCGCATTGCTATTCTCGGCTCGACCGGTTCGATCGGCACGAGCGCGCTCGACGTGGCGCGAACCCACGCGGACCGCGTTGAAGTGGTGGCGATTGCCGCGGCCACCAACGTCGAGGCCATGGCGAAGCAGGTGCTCGAGTTCAGGCCGCGCGCGGTCGGCATGGCCAGCGGCGATGCCATGGACAAGCTGCGCGCCGTGCTGGGCGGATCGCCCGCCGAAATGTGCGGCGTCGGCAACGACGGACTGATCGAGCTGGCGACGCACCCCGATGTTGACGTCGTGCTGTGCGCCTCGTCTGGCACGGCCGCGCTTGATGCGGTGCTGGCGGCCATTGAGGCGGGCAAGACCATCGCCCTTGCCAACAAGGAAGTGCTGGTCATGGCCGGCGGCATCGTCATGGACGCCGCCCGCCGCAAGGGCGTGGCGGTGCTGCCGGTGGATAGCGAGCACAACGCCATTCACCAGTGCCTGCACGGGCGCGCGCCGGGCGAGTGGCGGCGCCTGGTGCTGACGGCCTCGGGCGGCCCGTTCCGCGGCCGTTCGCGAGAGGCGCTGGCGGCGGTCACGGCGGCCGACGCGCTGAAGCACCCGACCTGGCAGATGGGCCCGAAGATCACCATCGACTCGGCCACGCTGATGAACAAGGGCCTCGAAGTGATCGAGGCGCACTGGCTGTTTGGCGCGGCCGCGTCGCAGATCGCGGTGGTCGTGCATCCCCAGTCGATCGTGCACTCGATGGTGGAACTGAAGGACGGTTCGATCATCGCGCAGATGGGCATGACCGACATGCGTCTGCCCATCCAATACGCATTTGCGTATCCGGATCGCTGGGACGCGCCGGTGCCCTTCCTCGACCTGACCCGCGTCGGCCCGCTCGAGTTCCACGAGCCGGCCTGGGACGACTTTCCCTGCCTGCGGCTGGCCTACCGAGCCCTCGAGGCC
>JANMUX010000421.1:0-2635 GCA_031392125.1 Acidobacteriota bacterium
CCGAAGAGATCGCCGAGCTGGCATCGGTCAGCGCGATCGTCGACGCGCTCGAGCGAGAAAGAACCACCTGACATGGAAGGCGTAACGCTGCTCGTGGTGCCGCAGGTCAACGTCAATGACGACACCGTGTTACTGGCGCGGTGGTTGGTCGCCGATGGCGCGACCGTGTCGCCCGGCGACGCGGTGTGCGATCTCGAAACGACCAAGGCCGCCTCGGAAGTGACCACCGCAACCGCGGGCGTGCTGGTGCAGGCGGCAGCGGCAGGCGCCCAGGTTGCAGTGGGCGCGCTACTCGGTGCGATCGGTCCAACCCGAGAATCCGCCTCTGTCTATCTCGCGTCGCTGGCGACACCGGTGCGACCAACCGACGGATCCGGCGCCACGACCAAGGCGGCCGCGCTAGCGTCGAAACATGGCGTGTCGCTGGACGCGGTGCGAGCGAGTGGCGTCCACGGCACGATCAAGGAATTGGATGTTCAGCGGTTCGTTGCCGCTGCACTGCCGGCAGGGCTGGGGAAGTTCGTCGAGCGCGAAGGGCCGATGCCGCCCTTCGATGCCGCGGTCTCGGCGAACTTGCGACGGTCTACCGCGCACCTCATTCTCACCAGCGTTGACATGGACTGCCGGTTGGTCAACGCACACGCGGTGATCAAGGAGGGCCAGGCCGCCGGGCGCATGGTCAGCCTGCTGCACCTGGTGATTGCCGCGGTCAGCCGAGCGTTGCCATCGTTTCCGCGGCTCACCAGTTTCGCGTGGGAAGGCTCGATCTACCGGCACACGGCGGTCGACATCGCGTTCGTGGCACGCGCAGCCGACGGCCGATTATTTACCCCGGTGCTGCGCGGCGTGGAGGGGTTAACGGTTGCCGATATCGCCAAGGCATCACAGGCGGCAGCCTTGCGGGCGATGCGCGGCACCTCGAGGGCGGAGGAGCTCGAGGGCGCAGCTTTCACCATTTCGCAAGTGCCGGTGCCGGGTACGACTCGGGTCGCGGCGTTGCCCAGCTTCGGCCAGGCGGCGATTCTCGGCGTATCTGCCGAACGGCTGGCGGTCGAATGGGTTGATGGCGCCGCGGCCGCGCAGCCGATGGTCACTTTTACGCTCAGCTATGACCACGCCCTCTGCGACGGGGTGTATGCCGCGATGTTTCTCGCCGCGCTGGTGAAGGATCTGGAGTCGAGCTCGTCGTGAGCACGCTGGTGACGGCCGGTGGCCCGGTCCGCCTTGCACGATGCGACCGCGCCTCGAGCGCCGTGGATCGCTATGCGCTGCTGTTCGGCATTCGACTGTTCGAGCAGTCGCTGCTCGACCTGTTTTCCACCGGCGTGCTGGCCGGGACGACGCACACCTGTCTGGGGCAGGAGACGGTGGCGGTCGGCGTGGTCTCGGCGATTGATCGCGCTCGCGACATCATCTTCAGCAATCATCGCGGCCATGGACACTTTCTCGCTTACTGCGGCGAGGTCGAGCGCCTGTATCTCGAGATTCTCGGCAAGGCGGGAGGCGTGTGCGGCGGGCGCGGTGGCAGCCAGCATCTTTTTCTCGACAACTTCTACTCCAACGGCATCCAGGGCGGCATCGTCCCGGTCGCCACCGGCATGGCGCTGGCGGAGAAACAGAAGCGGTCGGGCGCGGTGGCCGTCGTGTTTCTCGGCGACGGCACGCTCGGCGAAGGCGTTGTCTACGAGGCCTTCAACATTGCCGCGTTGTGGCAGCTACCCGTCGTGTTCGTGATCGAGCACAACGGCTACGCGCAGAGCACGCCGTCGGCGTTGCAGATTGCCGGTGAAGTGGCGGCGCGTCCGCGAGCGTTCGGTATCACGACCACGGAGTGCCGATCGACGGCGGTCGATGAGATTGCTCGGCATGCTGCGCAGGCGGTCGACGCGGCCCGGGCCGGCGGTCCCCAGTGTCTGATTTGCTACACCTACCGATTGGGCCCGCACAGCAAGGGCGACGACACGCGCTCAGCGGATGAACTGCGAGAGGCGTGGAGCCGCGATGCCCTGGCGGCGGCACGCGCCAGCCTGGGCGAAGCCGCTGCCGGCGTGGTGGAGAAAGACGTTACCGAGCGCATTAAGGCGGCGCGAACCAGGGCGCTCGCGGCTACCTAGATGGCGACCGTTCTTGAATCGATCAACCAGGGTCTTCACGCGATGATGGCCGAGGATGCGCGCGTGATGATTCTCGGCGAGGACATTCTCGATCCGTACGGCGGCGCGTTCAAGGTCACCAGGGGATTATCGACGGCGTTTCCCGACCGCGTCTTCACCACGCCGATCTCCGAGGCCGCCATCGTCGGTGTCGCGTCGGGATTGGCGCTGCGAGGGCTGCGGCCGGTTGCCGAGATCATGTTTGGCGATTTCCTGTTCCTGGCCGGCGATCAGCTGACCAATCACGCCGCGAAGTTCCAGTGGATGTTCAACGACCAGGTGCGGGTGCCGCTGGTGGTGCGGGCGCCGATGGGCGCACGGCGCGGCTACGGCCCCACGCACAGCCAGTCGATCGAGAAGCATTTCCTGGGGGTACCCGGCCTGTGGGTGGTGGCGCCGCACATTCTCGGCGACCCGGGTCGACTCTTGCGGCAAGCCACTCTCGAGTGTGACGCGCCGATCGTGTTTATCGAAAGCAAGAC
>JANMUX010000448.1:0-2240 GCA_031392125.1 Acidobacteriota bacterium
TCTCGGTCCCCATTTCGCGATGAAGTCCGGCCCGACAACAGGCGGCGCATCACCCGATCCCCGGAAATCGGCCGAATGGCATCCGGCACATTGCTGCGCGTAGGCGGCCCGTCCGGCCTGCGCCTGGGCCGCGGTGTAGGCGCCGGCCGCAACGGGCTGCGCCTGCTGGCCTCCGACCGGCGCCATCGTCAGACCGACGAAGGCTGCCGAGCCGAGGAGGAGTGTTGCCCATCCGCGTTTCATATGTCGCTCCTGAACGCAGAGTGTATCGTTTATCGCAGACTCGTCCGGGCAACCAGCGGCCCGAGCGCCGCATCGAGTGACTGCTCCGATGTCCCGGCGTCGACGTTCCTGAACAGGAACCAGCGTTCGACGTGCTCCGCCGACCCTCCAGGCCCGAGCCGTGAGAGCGGCGCCAGTGTTTCCAGCTCGATGAACGTGCCCGCGGTGTAGGTTTCCGTGTTGCTTCCGAAATCAGGATAGGTGGCACCCGTAACCCAGGGGAAACGCTTCACGAACAGTGTCCGATTTCGCAGGTAGGCGGCCCACCCTTGCGTGTTTCCGATACCGATCTTCTGCGGCTCCTTGAGCTGGGCGTTCGTTCTGAGCCGGATGAACTTCTTGCCGATCGTCCAGCGCGGGTCCGACAAGTCCGTGTAATGCCACAGCGCGAGCGGCCGCGCCGGCAGTAGATACTCGTCGTGCGACCGGTAGGGTTCGTGCGGAACAATGACTTCACCTCCGCCATTCATGATCGTCAGCGCCCACGGCGACACCTCGATATCCCAGGCAGTTCGATTCGTCAGCCGGTGCAGCACCGTGACGGCTGTTCCCGTGTCATCGAGCGTCACCGCCAGCTCTTTTTGAATGCCGGTGTTCGCCTCCACCGGCTGGACGAGCCGGATCGTGCTTCCGTCGATCGTGAAGGCGACCGGATCGTTATCCGGCGAGTAACTGCGCGGCATCGCTTCTGGTGCGGTCCACAGACGGTGACCGCCCAGCGGCTTCCAGATGCCGAGCTCGGTCTTGACCATGTCGTCGCCCGTCTCACCGAGCAGGTTGTCTTCACCGATGAACGCATACCGGACGATGCGGGGGCCCACATCGGTGGTGACAATCACTTCGACCACCGTGTTCGATAAGCGATAGCAATTCGGCTGGTTCAGGCACGTGACCTTTTCGACCTTCACCTCAGCTCCGATCGGTGCGGCCGCCACCGTCACGCACAGAAGAACGAGACCGAGCGCTCGATGTCCGGGCATGATCATCATTCCCGCCAGGTCAGTAGCGACACATCGACGCGTTCGACTTGACGAAATACGTCTTGTAGTTGCGCGCCTTCGGGTCGGTGCATCCCTCCAGGTTCAACAGCTCGACTTTGCGAAAGTCGGTCGGTCCGGTCTCGGCCTGGAGCGAGATGAATCCGCCGGTCAACGGGGTGCCGTCGACTTTCACTGCCGGATCCGTGGGTGACGCGGAGCCGCCGCCAATCTGCGGCTTGGTGTACTCGAGCACCGTCTGCCCGTCAATCATGTGTCGAATCAGCTCGTCGCCGTGGACGAGGACCTCCACTCGCACCCACTGGTCGCCGTCGTATGTCTTTGACGTGGAATTCGTGCAGTGCGGCGTGTGGAGTTTTCCGTTGAGCACGACATGCGTGCCGGGCGTGCACAGGTTCGCCGTCGTCCGCGGCTTGCCGTCAGCCAGGCCGCCAAGCAGCTGCACTTCGATCGAGATGGGAAAGTCCTGATCCTTCAGCATCGTCTTCGGATCGGGCGAATGCAGCATCAAGCCGTTGTTGCGTCTTGCCCACGCGAGCGCCGGGCCGGCGGCTGGCAGCTGCTCGCCCACGAAGCGATACTCGGCCGCCAGCAGGTAGTACGAGAATGGCTCCTTGTAGAAGATGTGACCAAACTCCCCGCCGAACGTCGTCCACTTGTCGTACCGGACTTTTAGCAGTCTCTCCTCTACCCGGAACGTCTCGTTGAGGTTCGCTCCAAGGTCGTGATGGGCAAACTTGACGACCCAGTCGCTGAGATCACGACCGTTGAAGAGCTGCACCCACTCCTTCTGATTGGGATCGTTCTGGCGCGCCGCTCCTGAGTCTGAAAAGGCCACGACGGTGAGGCAGCAGAAGAGGATACGGGCAACCATCGCGGTGATCTTTATCACACACGCTGTAGAACCCGCGTGAGGAACCCGCGTGAGGAACCCGCGTGAGGAACCCGCGTGAGGAACCC
>JANMUX010000460.1:0-18274 GCA_031392125.1 Acidobacteriota bacterium
AGGAACTCGCCGTCGCCGCTTCTTTGCGGCGGAATGCTCTCGATGTCGTCGGCCGTTCCGAGCTGGCCGTCGGCTCCGACCTGAACCACGCGCACCGTGGCGAGCTGACCCTGGCCTTCGATGCGCGCGAGCCTGAGCGGATCGTCCCCTGGATTCTCGTACGACGCACCCGCAACTCGATCCAGGCCGGTCGGTAGTTTCGCCGTTCCCCGCACATTGCGAAGGACCAGTGGTGTGCCATCCGGCGCCACGTTGGTCACCATCAGCACGACCGAGAAAAACTGGTTGAGGAACGCCACGTTGCCCGGGATCACGATCAGCCCGGTGATGGGCGGGACGTCGAAACCGGGATCCTCTCCGTCTTCAAGGACCGGAAAGAACGGCATTGCGGCAATCGAGAAGTTAAGGCCCGGTCGATCGAACTCGGGCGGCAACGCGGTTTGCAGCGTCGCCAGTTGGCGGTTGACGACACCCAGCTGCTGGATGAGCAGCGCACGATTGGGTTGGGAGTTGATCAACTCGCGGGTGGGCATCGCCACCGGCATCTGGATGGTGAACGGCTGGCCATCGATGTTGAAGGCCACCTGGAAGTTGACCGTCTGGAAGTTGTTCTGGTCGATGACGATCCCTCGTTCACGGATCTCATCGAGCGAGAGCGGCCGCGACGTCACGTTGGTGACCAGGATCTCGTTGATCACCAGAATGGGAATGGTGGTGGCGGGCCGGCCGTCGGGTGCGGTGGCATCAAGCAGCGCGACCCCGTCCTTCACCAGCCGCAGGCCGTCGAGGAAATAGTCGCCCGGCAAGGCAAACGCGGGAAGAGGCAACGGCTCGCCCGGACGCGCGGTGATCCGCGTCGGCGGAATCGACGGTCCACGCAACGTGCCTTCGACCAGCGCGCCTTGCGTCAGCGCGGCCACCGCGTCACTGGTGTCGGTGCCGGCACCGGTAGGCAGGACTAACGACGTGTTGATCCGCGTCGCAATCTGTTTCGGGACCGTGAGCGCAGGAGGATTGACAACCAGGCGGACGCCGACGATATCGAACTGCAGTTGGGCCAGGGGCTGCGGGGCTGTTTGCGCGGACGCGCGCACGGGCATCACGGCGAGGACGACGCCGAGGGCCAAGGCGATGAGGCGCGCAGTGCTGGTCATGTCAGCGTTCGAAGTTCACGTCGATGCTGGTCGCTGACAACTCGGCGCCAGTGCTGGTGAAGAGCGTGAACGTAATTCGGTAGTTGTGGCCGGCCACTGGACGGGGGCCGCCCGCAAACAGCGATACGAAGGTCCGGCCAAACGTCTGCAGCTGTCGCTCTGTCGCGGTCAAGAGCCGCTCAACCGGGTTGATCAGCACAGGCGCAGGCAGTGAGGCGGTCGGCGTACCCAGGTCGTGCACCGTGATTCGGACGCGATGGCCACGGGCGTCGCGCCAGCGGAACCGCACGGGCGTTGTCTGTAGCACGTGGTCGCCGAAACGGGGCGACTCGATGGACACAAACGGTTGAATGGAAACCCCTCGTGGCCGTGAGAATCGAGTAGCGTTCCCGGCCGCCGAATACTCGAAGTGACGGGTGAACACGTCGGTCGCGCACCCCTGAACGTCGGGATCAAAAGCCTGGCAAACTGGGTGCTGCGAAAAATAGGGCCGAATGTCGCCGCTCGGCGACAGCACCGGAATCCCGACGTGGCTGGTGAGGTCGTTGCTGATTCGGTTGTCGTGCAGAACCGTTAGCGCACCGCCACCTCGGTGGAACAAATGGGGCTCGAACGACGACACCGGGTTGCCATCGGGATCGGTACCGCTCGAGGCCCCAGCTGCGATGGAGAACCCGATGTTGTTCAACGACAGCCGCGCTTCGTTGTTGTTTGCAAAATCCGGCAGCCGCGCCGCCACGACGCGCGGCCGGTTGACGCCGGTATGAATCGCGGCCGTGAACCGGCCGTTCTGTGCGTACTCGATCGGACCCGGAAACAAGAGGCTCTCGTCGGGGCTCGGGACGAACACACTATCTCCGGACGTGTAAGCGCCCCGCCGCGGCCACAGGTGATTGTCGAGGCGCACCGCGGGAGTGACGCCGACCACACCTTGGAAGATCGTCGCCGGTAACCCGTCCGCATTCGGATTCCTGAAGAAGTCCTGGCTCGGCAGATCCATCACGCCGAAGTTTCCGGTGGCGAAGTACGGCACGATCGCGCGCTGGCCATCGGGCCGAATCGACATGCCAAACGGCCGCTTGGCAAACACATTGGCGAAGCGGAACTGGTTCACAATGCGCCCGCCGTTTGCCGCCGGTGGGTTCCATCCGAAACCGATCTCGCTCGGAAAGAGCCATTGATGGATTGGCGGCAGGCCCGGCCTGAAGACGTCGGTGACGCCCGCCGCGTTGATCAGCGTGCGACCGCTGTTGGCCTGCACCTTGAGGTCGAGCAGCATCTCGTTGTAGAGGTTCGACTGCAGTTCCTTGAATGCGACAAGGTTGGAGGACAGGCCGGCGAGGCCTGCCGTGCCGATCTGAGCACCGATCAGCAGCGAGTTCGCGACCTGCTCGTAGGGCGTCAGGTCGAGTGTGTCCGGAAGGAGTGTGACGAACTCTTGCAGCCCCCCGTTCACCAGATACACATGCTGACCGTCGGGACTGGCCGCAACAGCGCTCGGCTCGTCGCCGCCGAACGGCGTGCGTCCGGCATCCGACCCCATTGCCGTTATCGGTCGGAGAAACTGATCGAGCCGGCTGTTGAGGCCGGGCGCCAGCGGACGCGCGTCCCGATAGAGGTCGACGTTCACTTGCAGCACGAATCCTTGCTGCAGTCCCGGTCCGCTTCCGGTCTTCACCGCGATGTACAAGGTCCTGCCGTCAGGAGAGAGTGCGAGGTCGCCGAATGAGCGCTGTGGGATTCCCGCGCCGCCCTGAAAGTTCGCGAGTGGCACAACATCAGTGAGTGCCGCCAAGCGATCGGCGAGAGACTCGGCGGGTGTCAGGGCCGGAGTCGGACGGTAGGGCGGAGGCAGTTTCGAGTACTCGGTGACGACCTCCATGTCGACAAGATTGATAATCACGAGCCGATCGGCGGTCGTCGCGTACAGTAGGCGCCGATCCTTCGATACCGCGAGCCCGGGTCGCCGCGACCCAAACTTGACCGGCGCCGTGCTCGCTGCGTCCGGGTCGCCGGCAAGCCGGCCGTTCAACGGCGTGAAGGCGAGCGTTTGGAACGAGTGCGTGTTGATGGAGACAATGCCATCACCGAGCGGTCCGTCGGTTTCGACCGCGACATACATGGCGTCGGTTTCGCCGGCGTTGACGACCGTGCTCGGCCGCAACAGCGACGTCGTGGTCAGATCCTCCGTGACGACCAGTGGCAGCGTGGCGTCGATCGCCGTTCGCCGGTCGCCGGTCAACGGATCGATCTCCATTCCGATGACTACCCCGGCACCACTGTCGTTATCGTCGGTGACGTAGATTCGCTGGGCGCGCGGCGATCCGATCTGGCTTCGGACCGCCGACAGCGCGTTGACGCGCCGCATGTTGCCGGGATTCCACGTCGCGCTGATGTTGTCGCCTGTTGACACGAGCAGGTTCTTGAGCCGGTCTGGGCGGATGCGGGTGCCTTCCTCGGGCCGAGCCGTCTGCACCAGGGCGGCCACACCCGCGACCATTGGAGTCGCCGCCGATGTCCCCGTGAAGTACGCATGGCTGCCGCCCCGCAATACCGAGAACACGTCTTCTCCCGGCGCCGCGATGGTGACCGGCCTTCCGCAGTTCGATCCCTCAACCGGGCGCTGCGGATTACAGGGGCGCTTGCCTGGCGGAGAAGGGGTGATGTTGAACACCGCACGCGCGTCGGCGACGTCATTGGTACCGTCGGCGTTCGCCTGAGTGGCCACGGCGCCGACGCACATCACGTTGGGGAGCGTCGACAAGTTGCACGGAAAACGGCGGCGCGCGTCGACGCCAAGGTTGCTGGCGCTTGACACAAAGAGCGTGCCGGTTGCTGCCCGAAAGGTGCTGAGGAAATGGTCACGGCTCCGGCCGAAGACCGACGCCGTCGGCTCGGTGCTGAAACTCATGCTGACGACGTGGTAATTACTGGCGGCCACCTGCGTCACCGCTGCCAGGAGTCGGTCTTCGTTGTAGGTGGCGCCTTCGCCGGCGGGGACGGAATACATGTCGACGACGAAGGGGCGCTCGCCCTGCCTGACTACACCATTCAAGATGCCAACCGCGGCGTCACCGTTGTTGGTAGCCGCGATAATGGTGGCGATCGGGGTGCCGTGGGTGCCGCTGGGCGTCGCCGTTCCCGCGGGTCTTGGCACGAACCCGGCTGGGCCTGCAACAAACTCACTGATGGCCGGTCCAAGTGTTGACGTGAATTCCGCCGCCCGCGTCCCGGGGTCGAAGCCATCGTCGATGATCGCCACTCGCACGGTCCGCAGTCCTTCGCGACTCCGAAATTGAGGCGCTGTCCGAATGGCATCAATTGCCTCGAACACCTTGATCTGATCGAACGCGTGGAGGTCTTCCGGGTTGGGCGCCAGCGCCCGGAGGTCAATTCGGAAGTTGTCGATCCCGACGAATGCCGCGAGCGACACATCCTCGACGAGAGCGTCCAACAGTATCTGGGCCCTGAGTTCCTGCAACGTGTTCAGACTGCGGTTGCCGGCAAACTCGAACACGTACCGGTGGAGCGGCGGGATGACACCAACAATCGCGGCTCCGACGCGACCCGCCAGGTTTTCGACCTCCGCGCGCGTGGCCAATGGATCGACGGTGACCGTAAGACGGTCGATCAAAGTCCGCTCATTCGTCGATGGGTCCACGGTCAGCGATGAGGCTGGCTGGCTGGCGACGGTAGCGACAGCCGCCGGCCCGTTGCCGGTCGTAAACACCGGGCCCTGTGCGTCGCGGGCCCGAACGACGATTCTGATCTCTCCATCGGCGGCGGTACCTGGAACCAGGGCCTCGATCCGCGTTGGCGTCACCGACACGACCTTGCCGCGAATGCCGCCAAACATCACGTCGACGTCGGTGGCGGTAACGCCAAAGCCCGTGCCGTTGATCGTCACCGGCGTTCCACGTCCGCCCGAGAGCGGCGCTACCGAGGAGATCGCGATCGGCGCCTGATCGAAGTCGAGGGCCAGTTCGTACGATCCACCGCCGCTCAGCGCTTCAACCGCCACGAACGCCGTCCCCGGGGGGAAAATCAGCGGCGACTCATCTCCAGCGGCAGCCGCCGGGAATCGAGCGAGTTCGGCGCCGGCTGCGTCACGTGCGACAACGACCAGACCGGCGGGGTCGACATCCTCCGGCAGCGTGAGAAGGGCCGTGCTCGCGCCACTCAATCCCGTCGACAGGCGATAGACGTCGGCGGCATCGCCAGCGCCGATCGATCCGGCCACCGTCGCGCCGTACGACACCAGGACCGCCGAGGCGATCGAGTTGTTCGGCTCGCCATCGGCAGTGGCGGCAACGTCGAGGGTGCGAGTGTCTGACCGGGTCTCTCCGGTTGAGGGGTCGATCACCGATGCGGTGACCGTCAACGCGCCGGCCAACGCCAACTGGTCGACGATCACCGAAGTGGCACCACCCAGACTGGTGACCGACGAGAACTGTCCGGTTCGCACGCCGCTCGTTACGAACGACACTGCGAGGCCGTCGATTGAGCCTGTGCCGACGACGGTGGCACCGATGGCGGTGTCGCCGTCATCCACCGACACCGGTTGATCCGGCAGGGCGAGTCGAATCGAGAGCACGCTCGGAGGCGCACGCGGTTCGCTGAGGACGGTGACCGAAGCTTGCAGCGAGCCATTCGACGCGCGGATGACCGTCTCGCCCGTACCGGTGGCCGTGATCGTCCCGGCCGCACTGACGTCAGCCACTTGCGGGTCAGATGACGAGAACGTCGTTCCCTGCGCAGCGGCCGCGACCGTTCGACTGCCGTCCGAGAAGACGCCTTCAACCGGTATCGCTTGGCTCGCACCCAGGGCGCGGAGCGCGACCGCGGGAGACAACGCGACCAGTTGAACCAATACCGGCGCCCGATCGACCGTCAGTTGCGTCGAGATACGACCGGCTCCGTTGAGCGCTGTCACAACGGTAGTGCCACCTGCTGTCGCGGTGACCAGTCCCTGGGAGTCTATTCCGGCGATCGCTGGCTGACCGACGCTATACGTCGTTCCACTCGCGGTGCGCGTGAGGTTGAGGATCAGTCCGTTTTCGAAGATACCGGCGACGCCAAATTGCAGATCGTCCGGGTCGGATCCGCCGATCACCGCGGGCGAAGGCCCGATCAACAGCGCGTCCAGGGACGGCAGGGTCGTTGGTGGCGGCACCACCGAGATGTCGAGCGTCGCTATCACGTCGCCGCTCTGACGCTTCACGCTGAGACGCGCCTGGCCGCCAGCCGGGTTATCGTCGCTCAGGGTGATGGCAATGGAGTTCATGCCGGGCTGAAGATTTGCCGCGACCTCTCCACTGGCGAATGCCAGCATTCGGGTCCCGCCCGCCACCGGCACCTCCTCGATCGCCAGAACCGCGGTGGTGTCCGTGCCCAGATCCGCATTCACATCGAGGCGCAGACCGTTGTCGCCGACGTACGCGGTTCTGCTCTCGAGAATCGACCGCTCCTCGCCCGTGATCGCCGTCACCGGATCGCGGACCACGTCGGCAAATCGCGCGCGTGGCGGCAGGAGCCTGACCAGGTTGACGCCTCCTGCGCCGTCAGCCACCAGTCCCTGGCCGCGTGACAAGACCGGCGTGACCCGCTGAGCGAATGCGGCGGTATCGACGACGCCGAGAATGCGGTCGTCAACGTTGTTTCGATCCAGATCGACTGGCTGGATGGCGGCCGGACCCTTCAGGTCAACCAGCGCAACCCCTCGCGCACCAAGCGCCACGTATGCAATCGCCTCGGTGGCATCGACTGCGACCCCTTGCGGGACAGACGGCAATCGGACCGCAGAGATCAGAATCGGATCTCCGGTCGCTGGCACATGAAGGAACTGCGCTGTGCCCTCGGCCCCGCCCGTCGCCACCGCGAGATCGAACGTTTCACTCTCACCAGCAATCGAGCCGTCACCATTCGTGTCAAAGCCAAATTCACGCAGTACGGAAACGTCGGCGAGTGCGCCGCCGGCATCGAGCCCACCACGGCGCGTCAACGTGGCGACATCGAGGATAGTCACGCCGGCAGCGCCGGCGGCGACGATCCGGTCGCCAAGAAGAGCGACACCGGTGACGGTTTCGACACCAGCGGCCGGGTACCGGCCGGCCAGGGCCCGCCCGGGATTGGCCGGATCGTCGGGCATCGTCATGCCCAATCGCACGGCCACCAGGCCGACACCTTCGACCGCGACTAGCGCTCGCTGGTCGGGCGTGATCACGACACTGCGCGGAGTACCCACTGCCGCTGGAACCCCGGCCGGAGGCGCTTGCCCTGGAACCGCCGTCAGTTGCGCGGTGCCGAGCACGACTGGTGCCGCCGCGTTGCTGATGTCGAGAATCTGCAACCGCCCGCCGGTTGTGGCGTCACCGCTCACCACCGCGACGAACGATCCGACTACGGCGTCGCCATTCCGATTGACGATCGGCGACGGAACCAATGCGACACCGCGCGCGCCGCCGGCGAGCGGAACCTGCGACATCACCTGAGGATTCAGTGGGTTCGCGACATTGACCATCTGGACACCGGTGGCGGTTCCCACCACGGCGATGGCGCCAGCCGCTGCGACTTCGAACGTCGTACCAGTGGCCACGCTGCCCAATGATGACGGCGCAAACGTCGTGAACTCGCCGGAGACGGCTCTGGCCAGGCGCGCTCCCGACGCGGCCACGATCCCCGGTGAGAGTCCGTAGCGATAGCGGGTCCCGAACGCCCACCTGCGCAGCGGAACGAAAGTGACCGTGCGATCATCGTCGCCAACCGTCACACGGCCGTAGGCGCGGCTGCCCGCGGGGTCGGTCACCACGATGGCGGAAGCCGACACGCTGGACCGATCGAGGGGTTCGGAGAAACGGAAGATGATGGGCGTGCCAATCTCAACGACGGACTGCGCATCCGGTTGCATCGACGCCGTTAGCACGCCACCTGCTGGAGCGAGCGGCGAGCCCACGTCGAGCGACTGACCTGCCGGCGGTGCGTTCCCGGTCGCTGTGCCAAGGACGGCCCCGGTCGTCGCGCTCAGGAATTGCAGGCTGAACGGCGCATTTGCCTGCACCGCAACTACGAAAGTGCCGTTAGCCCCGCCAGTTTCGAAAATGAACGGCAAGCCGTCGACCACGACTCTTGCCGCGGAACCGCTGGCGCGGCCAGTAACAAAAGCGACGGGGCCGGAGACGACTACGTACTCGCCCGCTCTCGAGACGCCTGGCAGGTCGCGCCCCGACGTGCGAAGACGCGCCGGGCCGCCCACATCGACGACGGTGAAACGGTCGATGAGCGTCAACATCGGCCGACCGTCTACTTCGGTGATGCGTGTGAGTAGTGCGGCATGACCCGCCGGCAAGGCCCCGGCGCTGGGAATGTCGAGCTCGATGCGGGCCGCAGGAGCAATGGCCGACACCTCGACTACCTGGTCCGGGACGGCTTGCCTCGGGGCAGTAAGGAATACCGTGGGGAACTCTTCAGCGGCCCCGGCGACGACAGCCGTCGTGTCGGCCGAGCCTGCCACGACAACGGTCGAAGCGCTAATGCTCCGACGCGCGCCGTCAGTATCCAGAGCTGAGGCCGTGAATCGCAGGGAAGCGGTAAGCAGAAAGTCAGCCGGGACGGTCAACTGTCCTGACGCGACAAAGGGCGAGTGCAGACTTGTGCCCGGTTCGAAGCGATTCTGGCTTTCGTTCAGCGTCAACGAGTCGATGCGCCGGAACACGGCGCTGTCGACACGCAGGGCGAACCGATCGATCTCGGCGAATGAAGCCGGCAGCGTTGGCCGGGGCTGGTTGCCGCCCTCAACGAGCCGGAACACGCCGGCCGCAACGAGCGCCCGAGGCAGGATGCGTCCAACCCGGCCTTCGGGTCCCTGGATGCTGCCGCCGCGTGTGCCAATGGACGTTGCGCCGTCGGTCGCGGTGAATTGAGCGATCGAGATTGTCCTCTCGCGGGCCGCGGTATCGCGGAACGTTAACGCAATCTCATCGCCGATAATGACGTCGATACGGAGCCGGAACGAACCATCAGCCACCGACAAAACGGTGACCGTCTCCTGCGTGCGCAAATTGGTCGCGACGACCACACCATTCGGTTCCGCCGCGCCGGCCGCACCGGTCACGAGCGTTAACCCGTCTTCGTCCGGCAGCTCCGCAGTGATGACGCCCAGTGCCAGTACGGTTGCTTTCGACGGATCGAGCGTCGTGAAGCGGAGGGGTGCGAAGGCGGCCAGGCTGGTGCCGGCGACGTCGCGAAGGTCCGGCGTCAGCGCCAGCGCGTACATCGTCAGACCCGATAGAGGCGACGTGGGTGTGATCGTCAAACGCCTGCGATTGGCCGACAACACCGGTTGCACCGCGACCGGGGTCGCACCCGCACTGAGCACCACTGTCGATCCGGTGACGGTCGCCGGATCGATTGGTTTCGAGAAATCGATCACGATCGATGAATCGAGGGCCACGTTAATGGCGTTGGCCGCCGGAATGGTGGCTGTGACCACCGGCACCGCCTGCGCTAGTGCCAGGTTGAGCGCAGCAATATCGTTGAGCGCTGCCAGCACGGCGGACCCCGAGGCGTTGGCGCCAGCCGGCTCGGTAGCCGCCACGACGGTTGAAGCGCCGGCGCGGCCTGCCACCACGAATGCGCCTGTCGCCGACGTCAGAAACGCGAACGGCGCCGTGTTGGTCGTAACCAGCGCAAGCGGCTGCGCGGCCGACCCTGGCGCGCTGATGAGGCCCGTGATGAAGCCCAGGGGTTGCGACGGCTGGAGAAACGCAATCTCGCCGCCGCCGCGCACACCCTCGAATGTCAACGAACCCAATGACGTCTGCACCGACACCCGCGCCGGCGAGATCGCTCCGAGCCCCACAATCTTCAGGCGGCGTCCGCCGCCGTTGTCGACAATCACCTGCGCTACGACAACCTGCGCGTTTGGCGCCAGGCCGGTTGGCCGCGGAATCGACAGCGCCGCCGGCTGCCCAAACGAAGCGCCCACCAAGTCGATCAGGACGGCGCCGAGCAGCGTGAAGCCATCGGGAACCGACGCCGAAAGCTGGGCCGCGTTGAGCGGCAAGAGGCCGACGGCGACATCGCCTGGCAGCGCACCAGCGGGCACTTCAAGCACGTTGCCGACAGCGTCGGTCACGCTGCCCCCCGCGTTGCCGATGATGGAACTGTCCGCTGTTGGTTCGTCGACCGTGACATCGAGTCGAACCGTGCCAAGCGAGAGTTGCTGGATCGTGAACTGGAGTGACGGCGTGATCGGCAATCGGCCCGCGAGGGTTCCAGCGTCGCCCGCCCGCGGCCGGGCATACAGCACGACGTCCTGGACGAATTGCAGCGGGACGATGCGGGAGTTGTCGAGGAGGTCGAACTGCTCGGAGACCCGTGCGCGCAGCACCGCTCCGCTGGAGACCGGCGTAGGCGGGCGAAGAATTACAGTGCCCACGGCTCGCGCGCCATCACCCGGTGGAGCCGAACGCGGCAGCACGAGACCGGTGGCCGTTGCGGTGTCGGGAATTGGCGTGCCGGCGACTCCGGCGAGAACCTGGCCAGGAATCGCCGCGGGCGGCACCGACGGTCCCTCGTCTGGGACGACAAAGGCAAACTGACCAGTCCTGTCGATCGGCGCAGCCAAGGTGCGGCGATCGTCGCTGACCTGACCCGGGGGCTGCACGACCCATCGATGCGAAACGGCGTCGTAGATCGCGAGTGCCACGGCCGTGCCTTGCGCCAGGGTGTCGGCGTGAGGAAGGCGAAGAGTCGCAGGCTGCGTGAACGGGCGGCCCGCCGGCTGCAGATCGACAGCCGCGATCGGCGACCAGCCTGAGGGCAGCCTGCCCTGCAATCCTTGTGGTGAAATCGGCGTCACGCGCAACGACGTATCCACATCCAGACTTCCGGACGGCACCGAGACCACGGCCGACCCATCGGTGCTTCTCGCCTCGCCGCCGAACACCGATTGCAGCACGTTGACTCGTCCATCAAGCGGCGTCAGCCGTGAGTCGAGCAGGGTGATCACGCCGCCCCGCGCAAGGTCCGCCTGCCGGTCGACCGTCGTGAAGCCGTTGCGCTCGACTCTGACCAGCGCCGCGCCGGATGCGGCCGGCAAGGTGAACCGTCCGCGATCGTCAGCCGAGACCGGCGTCGGCCCAACCACCGCCGTTCCGCCACCGATCAGCAACGTGGCGGTCGCCGTTGACAGCTGGAGCCCGCGACTGTCGTCGAATACCTCGCCGCGGAGGAACCCTGAACCATCGGTAACGGTGACCCGCACCTGGGCCGTCGCCGACAGACCGCCGCTGCGGGCGGTGAGCGTCGACGCACCTGGGGCGATCGCGGTGACTAGCCCCGAAGCTGAGACGGACGCAACCGCGGCGTCGTCGATTAGGAAGGTGGTACCGGGATCGTTTGTGAGATCGCGCAGGGACCCGTTGGAAAAACTCCCGCGCAGGGTCGCCTGCGCGGTTGATCCCAGCTCTCGCAGCGTCACGATGGGCGGAGTCAACTCGAGCGCCTGCAGTGCGACGCCCTGCTCGACCACGACGGGAACGGCAGCCGTGACACCGCTATTCGCGATGGTGATGCGTGCGGCGCCGTCGGTGACCGACGTCACCACGCCGTTGCCGTCCGCGGTCGCGACCGCCGGGGCGGAGGTTGAATACGTTGTGCCGGTCGCACCAGCAGTCAGGTCACGCTCTGAGCCGTCCGAGAACCGGCCAGTCACGAGTAGTGCGGCCGTTGCGTTGAGCTCCGAAAACCGCAGGGCCGGCGGGCTGGCCACAAACGACAGCAGGGTGACGGGTGTCGTGACCGTGACCACGGCGGTGGCACTGGCCGTACCACCACGGCCGTCAGAAACCGTGAGCGTCGCGGTGTATTGCCCGGGCGCCGTGTATGCGTGTTCGGCATTCGGAGTGGCGGCGCTCGCCCCGTCGCCGAAGTCCCATGCGAATTGAAGAGTGTCACCATCGGGATCCGACGAGCCGACGCTGCTGAGGACGATCAGCTGACCAGTGTTGGCCGAAGCCGGCGCGCTGGCTGCTGCTACAGGCACGCGATTGGGTGGTGGTGTTACGGTGACCGTCGCTGTGGCGCTCGCACTTCCGCCACGGCCGTCGGAAATGGTCAGGCGGGCGGTAAAGCTGCCGGCGTTCGCGTAGGTGTGCTGAGGGTTTGCCTGCGACGAGGTCGAGCCGTCACCAAAGTCCCACGCGAACGTGAGCGCATCGCCATCCGGATCCGACGACCCGCTGCTGCTGAACGTGAGTGGCTGCGCCACTTGCGCCGAATAGGGACCGTTGGCCGACGCGTTCGGGTTCCGATTCACCGGCTGCGCATCGACGACCTGGAATCCCAGGGGCACCTGGGCGTTCTGCGTCGTCGTGGCAAGCGTGATGGTGCGCGGGCCGATTGGCGCGCTTGCCGACACTGACACGGTCGCAACCAATTCTGTCGGCGACACGACCTGCGTCGCGGTGACAGTCACACCAGAGCCGACGATCACCGTGGTCCGGCCAGCAACAAACGCCGTGTTGGGGCTGCCAAGCAGTCGCACCGGAACGCCGGTTGAGCCACGAAGCGCAGAGACCGGCGGGGTCACGCCGACGTCAATCACCTGCAGCGATCGACCGCCGGCCAGCTCACCAGAGACCGTGTTGCGCACCTGCACGCTGGCGATTCCGGTCGGCAAGCCCGGAGGCAGGGCAATCGACAGCCGCCTCAGGTCCTTCGCGGCGTCAAGCACGACGATCGACGATCCGTTGACGGTAACCGCAGGCCCGGACGCAGGCGTCAGCACGACCTGGTTGCTGGCCGCAACCGGCGCGAAACCCGACCCGGTGATCTGCACCGTGACACCAGCGGACGCTCCGAGGGGGGCCACGGCATTGAGCGCGATGGCGGCGCGGAGGGGAGCATGAAGAACGGTGAGTACACCGAGCAGCAACAAGCCGACGCAAAGCCTGGCGCGTCGGGAGCGAAACCGCGGGGTGTAAGACGTGTTATTGCGCATGGCGCGGCGGGCGCGTGCGAACGTCGCCCTACTCATTCATGGCGCAGGAAAGGCGGAGTTCAGCTCAACCGCTTGGAAGCGGTGTTCGATGCATTGAAAGCGGCCGACGATCGGGCGCGGGATCGCCACGCGCCCAGCAGGCCAAGGCTGACAAGCGCCAGCACCGACGGCTCAGGCACGGATTGGGTGGGGTTACCGTCGTCGTAGGTGTGCTGGAACACGTGAAATGCGCCTTCGGGCGTGTAGATGGCAGCCGACGGGTTCAATACCGCGGTCAAAGAAATAGCGCTGCCAAACAAGAAAGAGATTGACGCTTCTGCGGTCGTGGGTACGCCAGCCACCGAAAACTGGTCGAACGTCGTGAAGGGATCGAGGTCGAAGAACGTTCCAAAAAAAGCGCCGTCGATCGCAAGATTTCCGGAGACCAGTGGTCCGGGCGTGGGGCTATCCCACAGGTATGTGAGGCTGAACGCCGAGAGGCAGTCGTCGCTCGTGGGCTCCTGTGGGTTGCACGTGTCGCCGACGACGTTCCACCTGAATTCCGCGACATTCAAGGTGATGGGACTGGCCTGGGCGACAGACGCAGTTGCCAGAAGAGCCGTGAAAGCAATCGACCAAGACAATGACAACCGCATACGGCCTCCTCCGAGAACATCTCGGCGCGGCGATCGGCCGCGAACTAGCTAGCCCAGCAATTCGCGGGCCATACCGTCGATCGATGTTGATGTGGGCAATGCCACACCCCAACGCGAAATGTCGCCGCCGGGGCTGCCTTTGTTCCCCCAAAGGTTCAGGCGCGAATCCCGTTGCGGCCCTCACTACATATGGCGCAAGCGATTTCCTTTTTAGCTCACTCGGCATGCGGCGGAGCTGGTTTTGCTACTATCGGCCCTGCCCATGGGAGATGTCACGGCCCTGATCGATCGATGGAACGATGGCGACGCCGAGGCACTGAAGGAACTGCTGGCCGTCGTGCACGACGAGCTGCGAAGCCTGGCGGGCAGCCTGCTGCGTCACGAACGTTCCGACCACACGCTGCAAGCCACCGACCTGGTTCATGAGGCCTACCTGCGCTTGTCGGGGCTTCAGGAGATGCCCTTCGAGGGACGACGACACTTCTACGGAGCCGCGGCACAGGCGATGCGCCGCATCCTGGTGGATCACGCCCGGCGCCGGAACGCGGACAAACGTGGCGGGCCGGATCAACACGCCGTGCCGCTCGAAGAGATCCTCAACTTCCCTATCGAACTGCGGCTCGACTTCGTGCGTCTCGACGAAGCGCTGACGGCGCTCGGGATCGTCGCCCCTGAAAAAGCCCGCGTCGTCGAGCTTCGATATTTCGCCGGCCTGTCGGTCTCGGCGACCGCCGATCTGATGGAGGTCTCGCCGGCCACGGTGAAGCGGCACTGGACGTTCGCCCGCGCGTGGCTCTTCCGCGCTTTGAGCGAGTAAGACCGATGACACCATCCGAACCCGGCGGCCGGCAGATCAACACCGACGACTTCTGGCGCATCGAGGCGACATTCGCGTCGGTGATCGGGCTCGACCCGGAGGGCCGCGCCCGCATCGTCGGCGACGCGTTCGCCGATCGTCCGGATCTGCGGTACGAGATCGAGGCATTGCTGGTCGCGCACGATCGCCTGGCCGCCGCCGGCGGACCGGCGGACAACGACGACGACAGCCCGGGCCTCGACCTCCAGGTCGGGGCCTACCGGCTGGTGGAGAAGATCGGCGAAGGCGGCATGGGCGAAGTGTTCCGGGCTGAACGTGCCGATGGGCTCTTCGCGCAGCAAGTGGCCGTCAAGCTGACGCGATCCACACTTGCTGACAGCGATCTCCGCCGCCGCTTCCTGGTCGAACGGCAGATTCTCGCCTCGCTCAACCACGACCACATCGTCAGGCTGCTCGACGGCGGGACGACGAGCCAGGGGCAGGCGTACCTGATCATGGAGCACGTCGAGGGCGTGCCGCTGACCCAACACTGCCGCGATCATTCGCTGTCGCTCGAAGAGCGGCTGCAACTGCTGTGCACCGTGTGCCGTGCGGTGCAGTACGCGCACCAGCACGGCGTGGTTCACCGCGACCTGAAGCCGGCCAACATCCTGGTCACCCCGGACCACATTCCGAAAGTCGTGGACTTCGGCGTTGCCAAGCTCCTCGAAGGGCACGCCGGCAGCGGCTTTACGACCACCGGGGTGGTGCCCGGTCCGCTCACGCCTAACTACGCAAGCCCGGAGCAGATTCGCGGACTGCAGGTGACGACGGCAGCAGACGTTTACGCGCTCGGCGTCATTCTTTATGAGCTCGTCGCGGGCGTCCGTCCGTATGAAACGCAAGGCCTGCCGCTCGAGCGCGTGATCGAGGTCGTGCTGCACGAGCAGCCGGGGCGCCCGAGCGCGTCACCTCCGGACGAGGCCCGGCCGCTGCCCTACGCAAAGGCGCGGCTGCGTGGCGACATCGACGCGCTGGTCCTGAAGGCCATGAGCAAGGAACCGGCCGAGCGCTACGCGTCGGCGAGCGAGCTGGCCGGCGACATCACGCGATGGCTCAAAGGAGAGCCGGTACTGGCGCGAACCCCGTCGGCCGGCTACATCCTGCGCCGGATGGCGGTTCGTCACAAGCGCCTGGCCACGGTGTCGGCGCTGGCGCTCGTCGGCGTGCTTGCGGCATCCGGCGTGGCGGTCTGGCAATGGCGCGTGGCCAGAAGCGAGCAGGCACGGGCCGAGCAGCGTTTCAGCGAGGTCCGGCAACTCGCCAACGCCATCATCTTCAAGATTCACGATGCGGTGCTGCCGCTGCCCGGCTCAACGCCGGTGCGGCGGTTGATTGTGGACGAGGCGATCAGCTATCTCGAACGCCTCGACGCCGAGCCCGGCGACGATCCCACGCTGCGGATTGAACTCGCGGACGCGCATCGCCAGGTGGGAGCCATCCTCGGCAACTCCAGCATCGCCAACCTGGGCGATCGTGATGGTGCGCGCAAGCAGTACGAGCGCGCCCACGAGATCCTGCGGCCGCTGTTGACTGATACGGCGTCCTTCGAAGTCGTTCGCTCGGTCGTCGACGCCGATCTCCGGCTGTCGGGAATCGCGCTGACGAAAGGAGAACTGGACCGGGCGATCGCGATCGCGCGTGAGGCGGTGACGCATACCTCGGCATATCGGAATTACCGGGGCGCCGACGTTCGTGGCGCCGACCTGGAAGCGCGTGCTTACTTTGCGCTGGCGTCGGCGTTGCCACGTAGCGAGGCGATGGCCATCTGGTACCAGACGCTTGATTACTACGAGAAGCTGCTGACGATTCAGCCTGATGATGCCCAGACCCAGCGGAATGTCGCGCTCGTCGGCAAGTACATTGGCGGCAACCTCGAGTCCTCCGACCCCACCGAGGCCCGCAAGCACTATGCGCGGGCCCTCGAACTCGATGAAAGGCGCCTCACGGCGGCGCCCGACGATCCGCGGGTGCAGTTCGATGCCGCGATTTCGTTTTCAAACATGGCGTCGGTGTCAGAACTGCTGGACGACCTCGACACCGCGGGCCGCCTGTTCGAACGGAGCCTGGCTCTGCGACGACAGCTGGTCAAGCAAGATCCCAGCAACGTGCAGGCCCGCGGCAGGCTGGGCTATCTCCTGACGCGCCTCGGGCGATTCCATCTTGTCCGCAACCCATCGACCGCAATCGCGTTCTCGCGCGAGGGCATTGCGGTGCTGGAACCGTCGTTTGCAACGACCAAGGACATCTCAACCAGGGCCACCATGGCGCGCGCCTGGAACCAGATCGGCCGCAGCGAGATGGCCCTGAAGGCCGACGCCAGAGCCTGCGCGGCATTTCGGCAGGCGAATGCGCTGTATTCGCAGGGCGGGACGAACGACCGTTTCGAACTGGAAGAAGCGAAGTTCTCGGCGGCACGGTTGGCGGCCTGCGGCACTTCTAAATAGGCAAGCACTGGTTGCGCACGAGCGCCCGGAAAACGAAAAAGGGTCACCTGCCGATCTGACGCCAGCGCCGCGAAGATGATTTCGCAGCGGCTGGCGCAGATGCCGGTCTATTACAACGTCTCGACGATCTTGTTGGCCGCCGCGAGGTTCGATTGGTTGTGGAGGCGAGCCGGCGGCGAGTCCCTTTTGGGGGCTCGCCGCCAGCCAACTGGCTGCTAGCGAACGAGGTTGACCACGACGCCACCGTAAACGCGGTGACCGTATCGCGTGACCTGTCCGAAGAACGCGGGCGCGTCGTCCTTGGACTGCACGCCGATGAACCGGTAGTCGGCCCGCAGACCCCAGCGCCCGGCGTACCACTTGAGACCGCCGCCGACGTTGCCGGTCAGGAAGGTCTCGGTCTTGTTGATGCCAAGACCAGTCGTTTCGAGCAGGCTCAATCCCCCAACGCCACCAGTGAGATAGGGGACAACCCGGCTGCTGTTCGCCGCGGACAGCACGATGTTGCCGCTGTAGTTCAACAGGTTGGGAGTCTTGAGGTCAGACGTGACGCCTCGCGACTGCAGGCTCTGCGTGACGCCGAGCGCTCCGGCAAACTCACCTTCGATGCCGACGTAACGGTTGATGTTGACGGTCAGGGCGCCGCCCAGGTCGTAGTTGCCGAAGCCCGGCTCGGTGGCATCTTCGTCCTCGGTAAAGAACAGGCCGCCGCCGGGAATAATCGACAACTCGACCCGGCCCGGCCCCGGGGCTGCCATGTCCTGGGCGGAAGCCTGAGAGGTAACAACGACGCTGGCGAACGCGAACAACAATGCAATAAAGCGTTTCATGACTGACTCCTTAGTTAATGAAGCGAACAACGTGAGATGAACCAACAGACGACTATTCCGTGATGCCTCCGAGAGCCTTGTAGACTGCGACAACGCTGGTGAAGACGCCGGCTTCGGCCTGGGCGACCGCATCCTCCGCCTGTAGCTGGCTGCGCTCCGCATCGAGCAGGGCCAGGAAATCTGCCACCCCTTCGCGGTAACGGACACGCGCAATCGCAGCCGCGCGGCCGCTTTCGCGGGCCTGCTCGGTGAGGCTGAGGAGCCGAGCCTGCTGTTCGCGATAGGACAGCAGCGCGTTTTCTGCCTCTTCGATTGCCCGCAGCACAACCTGCTCGTAGCCCGCCAGCGACT
>JANMUX010000181.1:0-21495 GCA_031392125.1 Acidobacteriota bacterium
ACCTGACGGTCACCACCAATGCTGAAGGCCGCTTTGCCAGCCTGCTTCCCATTCCGGCCGGCTCTTACACCTTCACGGCGCAGACGCTGACCGGTGGACTGCGCGGGCAGGCTGCCGCGTCGGTTCCCGCCGGCGGCGAAGTGAGCGTTGCGATTCGCCTGCTCGGTCTCGGCAACCTCACCGTGCAGGTGAGGCGCGCGAATGGTCAGCCGGTAGCTGCTGCCGTCGTTCGCGTTCGCCGAGGATCATTCCCAAACGATCAGGCAGATGGCGTGACCGACGCCGCCGGTGTCCGCCGCTTCGTGAATCTCACCGAAGGGCCGTTCAGCGTCGATGTGGCCGAAGCAATTACCGGATTGACCGGCCGGGCCAGCGGCCTGATCGTCCGTGACAGCGAGAATACAAGCGTCGTGACGATCACCGCGTCTGGTCGGGTGACCGGCACCTTCCTGAGCGCCGCGACCAACCAGCCCATTCCGTTCGCGCAGGTGACGTTGAGCGGCGGCGGCGTCCAGGCCTATGCCGCGACCGATGCCTCGGGCCGCTTCGAACTGACCGCGGTTCCTGTGGGCAGTTTCATCGTGGATGCCACCGATCCTGCCTCGGGCCGCCTGGGCCGGGCGCAAGGGCAGCTTTCATTCGAAGGGCAGACCGTTGACGTGACGGTGATCCAGGTTCCGCGCGGCACCGTCGCCGGCTACGTGCTGAACGCCGATGGCGTGACGGGCGTCACTGGCTCGAACGTCGAGTTGAGCACCTCGAGCATCATCGCGACCAGGCTCCAGGTCTCGACTCGCGCGGATGGCAGCTTCCGCATCGCCGGCGTCCCTGCGGGAAGTTTCACGTTAAGGGCCCGCGATCCAGTGAGCGGTGCGGAAGGCGCGGCCGGCGGGTCGCTATCGTTCGAAGACGAAACCGTCGATCGCAACGTCGTGCTGCAGCCGTTCGGGTCGATCCGCGTCACGGTGCTCGACGAAATTGGCGTTGCGGCACCCAACGCCAGCGTGACCCTTGCTGGGCGCGTGGCAGCGGTTGATGTGAACGGCCAGTTCACGTTCCAGAACCTGACTCTCGGCACCTACACGACGACCGCTGTGTCGCTGGCCGATGCCTTTAACGGCGGCCGCGCCACCGCTGTGGTAGACGAAGCGAACGAAACCGTCGAGGTCACAATTAACCTGCGCGGTGTGGCACCGGTGTCGGCGCACGTGGTGGCGTCGGATGGCTCGACGCCGGTGTCGAGCGCGCGCGTGACGCTGAACGCGAAGGGCGCGGTCGGTAGCGCACCGCCCGGGCCGACGACGGCGACGCTGATCGGATTCACCGACGGCGCCGGCAACGTCACGTTCCCGAGCGTGCCGCTCGGCGACTATTTCGCGATGGGCGAGTCGGGTCCGCTGGCCGGCGTGGCCACCGGAACGACGCCGGCAGTCGGCCAGTCATCCGCGGTGACGATCCGGCTTGGCGCGTCGGCGACGATTCTGGGCCGCGTGCTGCTGCCCGGGGGCACCACGCCGGCGGCGCGCGCGTTTGTGACCCTGAACTTCCAGTCGCAGAGTGGCCTGCAGTCGGGTGTGCTGCAGGTGACCACCGACCTCAGCGGCCGCTTCCAATTCGGCGGCATTCCGCTCGGCGGCTTCTCGGTCGCCGCCTTCGAAGTGGTCTCGAACGGCGTCCGCTCGTTGACAGGATCGTTGGCAGTTGACGGCCAGGCTTTGGACCTCGGCGACGTGTCGCTCGACAACACCGGTCCGAGGGTCGTGAGCGTCTCGCCCGCCGACGGATCATCCGGCGTTGTTCCCAACACGCCGATTGTCGTGACGTTCTCGGAGCCGATGCTCGCCGCCAGCATCTCGACCGCGACCATTGCCGTCATCGACGGCGCAACCTCGCTCACCGGTTCGCTCGTGCTGTCGGCTGATCGTCGCAGTGCCACCTTCACGCCGTCACAGCCCCTACGCAGCAGCGGCTTCTACAGCGTGACCGTTCGTGGCGCGCCAGATGGCGCCCGGGACGAATCGAACATCGCGATGGTCGATCCCTTCGTCAGCAGCTTCGCCGTGCGCGACGTGGTCCCGCCGGTGATCGTGTCGCGATTCCCGGCGGCGGATGCACGCGAGGTTGTGCCCGAAGCCGTGGTGCGGGTCACGCTGTCCGAGCCGGTGGCCGCTGCCACGCTGACGCTCAGGAACTCCTCCGGCCAGATCGTGCCGGCGCAGACGGCACTTACCGCCGGCGCGACGGTGGTGGTGCTGTCGCCGGTGGACTTCCTGCCCGCCAATGCGACGTTTACGGCAACTCTCGGTGGCGTCACCGACACCGCCGGCAACGCCATGCCGGGCGGCCCGACGTCGTTTACCTTCCATACGGTCGACACCATCGCGCCGCTCCTCACGGCCCTCGCGGTGCAGGGAACGCCGAGAACCGGCGCGACGCTCACGCTGGTGCCGACGATCGGCGGCGCCGACATCGCGCGGGTCGAATACGTATTCAGCGGCGTGGGCAGCGTCGCGCTGGCGCCGCCCTTCTCGACCGCCGTTGCGGTGCCCGCCGGCGTCACGTCAGTCGACGTCTCGGCGCGTGCCGTTGACCTGGTAGGCAATCGCTCGGACCTCTTTGCGCTGACCATTCCGGTTCAAGAGAACCTGGCGCCCTCAGTTCAACTGGTCAACCTGTCGGGCCAGACCATCGTGCCGCAGGGCGCGGCGCTCCAGTTCGATGTCGTTGCCACAGACGATGTGGGCATCGCGCAGGTGCTGCTGTCGTCGGTCGGTTCGGCTACGCAGAGCTTCACGGAGGTCGTCGCCGGTGCGCCGCAGAGCGCGACGAGGCGCTTTGTCGTGAATGTGCCCGCCGACGCGACGCCGGGGGGTACGGTGACGATCCAGGCGGCGGTGGTGGATACCGCCGGCAACCGGAGCGCGGCAGCAACGCTGGCGCTGTCGGTGCGCGACGGCGTGGCGCCCACCGTAGCCATTACGTCACCGGCGTCCGGCGTGCAAGCCATCCCCGGACAGCTGCTCACGGTCACGGTGACCGCTGCGGATTCGGGTGGTGTGGCCGCAATGACGTTGACCTGCAATCCATCGCTCGTCGGCTGCGAAACCCGCACGATCGGCCAGACGTCAACAACGCAGACCTTCAACATCCAGGTGCCGGCGTCGCTGAACGCGCCGGCGTCGATCACACTGCTGGCGGTAGCGACTGACACGGTTGGCAACACGGGCCAGGCTGGCCGAACGGTGCCGGTGGCCGATGTGATCGTGCCGACGTTGACCGGCGTGCAGACGCTGAGCGGATCGGTCCGCGTGCTGGCGGGAACGAGCGTCGCGCTTCGCGCAGACGGCATCGACAACGTCGCGGTGGTCACAGTCGACTTCACGGTCGAGGGCGCCGTCACGGCTGCGGGATCAGTTCCTGTCGCGCCGCCGTCCACGCCGGCCGGCGTGGTGTTCGACCTCAACGTTCCCGCCAACGTCCCGAACGGCGCAGCGATTACCGTTCGCGCGCGGGCGCGTGACGCGGCCGGCAACGTCAGCAACGAAATCGCCTTGGTCTTGACTGCGGGCGACACGGCGCCGCCCTCGGTGTCGATTGCCCAGCCAGCCGACGCTGCGGTCGTCACGCCAGGGCAGACGGTCACCGTCCAGGCCAACGGCGCAGACGATGTGAGTGTTGCGCGAATCGTTCTTACCGCGCGGGGCGTGATCACATTTGATGAGACGCGCACGTTTGCACCAGCCGTGACGCCCGCCCAGGCGACTTTCCTGGTTCCGACAGTCGCCACGACGCAGGCCGGAACGATCACGCTCACGGTTCAGGCCTTCGACGCGGCGGGCAATCCCAGCGCAGAGTCCATCCGTACCGTCACGGTGCGTGACGCCACTGCGCCCGCCGTGTCGATCACGAGCCCGGCCCCCGAAGCCTCAATCGACCCGCGGGTGCCGCTCAACATATCGGTGCAGGCAGTCGATGCCGTCGGGGTTGCGGAGATCGGGCTTTCGACAACCGGACTACGCACGTTCACGACGACCCGCATTGTCGATCCGCCGCTGGCATCGTCGTCCGCTCAGTTCACCCTCAGTTTCGAAGAGCTGCCGGTGGCGGGTGGACAGTTGACCCTCACTGGTTCGGCACGTGACAGTGCGGGCAACCAGAGTTTGTCGTCGTCTGTGACCATCCGCGTGCAGGACGTCGTGCTTCCCGCGGTGGTGACTGTGGCCCCCGTCAATGACGCCGCAGGCGTCGACCCTTCGACCGCAGTCGTGATCGCCTTCAGCGAGCCGATGGATCGCGCCACCTTGACCGCCGCCGCGATTCGTCTGTTCGCAGGCGCCACTCCCGTACCTGCGGCACTGACCGTGGCCGCCGACGATCGCAGCGTGACGCTGACGCCGACGGCGCCGCTGGCCATCAACACGCTCCACACCGTAGCCGTTGACACGACGGTTCGCGACCGCGCCGCCAACGTGCTGGCCGCGGCGCTCGTGTCGACGTTCCGCACTGTGTCACCCGATTCGACCGCTCCCACGGTGGTCGGTGCCAATCCTCCGAGCGGCACGGTTGGAATCGGCACGACGGCACCAATCAGCATCACCTTCAGCGAGCCCGTAGCGGTGGCGAGCGTCACGAGCTCGTCATTCCGGGTGCATGCCTTCGACTCCGGGATCGCGGGCGCCTTCAGCTTCTCAAATGGCGGCGCGACGGTAAGCTTTACGCCTGCGACTGGCCTGCCGTTCGGCGCGGAGGTCACCGTGGAGTTGAACGGCGACATCACCGATCTGTCGAACAACCGTCTGGTCAACACCGACCGCAGCGCGATCACGGTGCCGATTGTGTTGACCTACGTCACCGGCGCCTTCGCGATCGTCGCTCCGACCGGCGACGCTGTGATCGAAGACAGCCAGGTCACGCTCGAGGCCCGCGGCGCGTCGTTGCTCACCGTGGCCAGCGTGGTGTTCACGGTGAACGGCGTGACACAGCCGGCCGTGACGGCCTCGCCGTTCGTGCGGGCGGTTAGGGTACCGGCCGCGACTGCATCGCCAACGATGGTCGTGGTCGCATCAGCTCGCAATGCTGCGAACGTGGAGATCGCCAGGTCCGAACGCACCTTCAGGGTGCTGCACGCGCTGAAGTCAACTCCCACCATCCTGGGCCTCTCACGTGGCGCCACCGGCACTGTCCGGTTGTCACTCGAGCAGCCGGCGGCCGAGAATCTCGCGATCAGCGTGAGCGCTGTGGATCCATCGGTCGTGGCGATCGTCAACCCGAGCCTTGTGCTGTTGGCTGGCCAGACCACCCTCGACGTCCAAGTTGTCGCCTGCTCGACGTGTCCCGGGGATCCGGCCTCGAGGACCGGCGCAGCAATCGGAAACACGGCAGTGATTGCGAACTCCGGTCGCGGCGCGGCATTTACCAGCGTTTCGGTGAGCGATCCGGTCGCGGGTCAAAGCCTGACGCCAGTCGCGCCAGCGGTGGGATTGGCGATCGCGCAGCCGGCCTCGGCCGGTCAAATCGTGACGACTTCGGGTCAGCAGGTGACCACGGCAGTGGCGTTGTTGGGGGCGGCGGCAACGGTCAGCACGCCGGTCACCGTGACGAGTAGCAATCCAGCCGTCGCCTCGGCCACCGCGACGACGATTGTTCCTGGTCAGGGCACGACAACGATTTCGATCACCGCGGGCGTGAACGGCGTGGCCGTGCTGACGTTGCGCGCGGGTGACGTGGTCCGCTCGGTCACCGTGTTTGTGGGCGCGCCGCCCGCGCACCTGTCGCCGATTGCCCTCGCCCAGGCCGTCGGCATTGCCATTCCGCAGCCTGCGTCAGCGGGTCAGGTGATCTCGCCGGCCGGTCGGACCTTCACAGTGAGTGTGCCCGCACTGCCGGTGCCCAACGCTGGCGGTTCGCCTTTGTCCGTCTCGGTGACGAGCAGCGCGCCGGGCGTGGTCACGGCCACGGCGTCTGCCATCGCGCCCGGCGAGCAGGTGACGATCCTGTCAATCACGACCGGGATTGATGGTACGGCACAACTGACGCTGCGGGCCGGCACCAGTGTTCGCACCGTCACCATCGTCGTCGGCAACCCGCAGCCCGACCAGACGCCGGTGGTCTTCACGCAGGCAGTTGGCGTGAGCGTGGCCGGCCTGCCGTTTGTGGGTCAGGCGTTTGCACCCATCGGCCGGTCGGTCACGCTGGGCGTAGTCTTTTTGCCGACTCCGGCCACGATCGACACGGCGGTGACCGTCACCAGCAACAACCCGTCGGTGACGCAAGTGATCAACTCGTCCATCGTGATCGCAGCAGGTAGCCGGATCGCGGCCATTGAGATCGTGACTGGAACGGCCGGCACCGCCACACTGACGCTCGAGACCGCCGACGGCTTGCAACGTGAGTTTGCCGTGAAGGTGGCCACGTCTCCGGTGCCGGACCAAACGCCGGTGGCAGTGGCGCGACCGATCGGGGTGTCGGTCGTGCCCTCATCTGGCGGCGCCCGGCTGATCGCCGCGGCCGGTGCACCTGTGTCGGCAACCGTGGGCGTGCAGTTGCTGACGTCGCCGCGTCCCGGGCCATTGTCGGTGACGGTGACCACCAGCAACCCGTCGATCGTGAGCTTTGGCGCATCGACGTCGGTGACGGCGAGTCTCGATGCCGGCAGCCTCGTGGTGCCGGTCGGCGTGACGACAACCGGAACCGAAGGCGCCGCGATTCTCGCCTTCGAATTCGAGGGCGTGCGCCGCGAAGTGTTGTTCATTGTTGGCAGCCCGCCGGCTTCGCAATTGCCGGCGGTAGTGGCACCGGTGGTCGGCGTCCGAGTGCCGTAAGGGTTTGGCCGGAGAGTTTTCATTCGTGGGGACAATCCACCAGGTTTGTCCGCAGCGAGGTTTGGTCGTGTCGGTTGTGGAGGTTGAATCATGAGTGCGCAGAACACACATCGTTGGTGGACCCATCTGCTGCGGTTGGCATTGGTGTCGATCGCGCTGCTGATCGTGTCGGGTAAGGCGGAGGTGGTGGCCCAGCAGGTGTTGGACATCTGCGGGTGCGCCGGCACGCCCGGATTAACGGCGTTCAACGCCGGTGATCCAACCACCTACCCGCCAGGCACGACAGGCTGCTCGGGGCCGTGCACGGGAGGCAACATCAACATCGGGCTGCCACCGGACGGTGTGCTTCGCTTCAGCAGCTTCACGGTCAATGGCGGCTTCCAAGTTGGGTTTAACCAGAACAACGCGAACACCCCGGTCACAATTCTGGTGGCAGGTGATGTGCTGATCCAATCGACGGTTGGATGCTGTCTGAGCCTCACCCTCTCCGGTGGCGCTGGTTCGAGTGGCACCGCGAGTACGGCCGGCGTTGGCGGCGCCGGCGGAAACGGTGGGTTCCGCGGTGGCGACGGCTCGGCGCTACAGATAAACGGCTTCGACATTGGCGGGGCAGGATTCGGTCCGGGCGGCGGCGCCCCCGCAACCGCCAGCGCCAATTCAGTAGGCGGAACCTTCTTTGGCATTCCCGAACTGCTGCCGTTGGTTGGCGGCTCGGGTGGCGGTGGCGGCTCGGGATTCGGTGCCTCCACGAACTGCACGGCCGGCGGCGGAGGTGGTGGTGGCGGTGGTCTGCTGATCGCCGCGAACGGAACCATTCAGATCACCAACATGCAGTTCTTTGCCGACGGTGGCAGCGGTGGGTCGGTTGGAAACGGAGGGTGTGCTCGCGGCGGCGCCGGCGGCTCGGGTGGCGCGATCCGGCTGGTCGCCAACCGGCTGGTACATGCTGGCAACGCGAGTCTGTTCGCCAGAGGCGGGGGGCCGCAGTTTTCTGGCGGTTTTGGTACCAGTGGCCGCATTCGGCTCGAATCGATCGACACGAGCGCCCAAACGGTTTTCACTGCGGAACCTCCCGCGATACGGGTGACGGGCCCAGGGCCACTGAGCAACCCGGTCTCGCCGACGGTGGCCATCACGCAGGTCAATGGCAACCCGGTGCCAGCGGCCCCACAGGGCCTTCGCGGATCGATCGATATTGTTCTGCCGGCTCCCGGTGTGACCGGTGTTGACGTTGCAACCACGGGCGTTCCGAGCGGAACGACCGTGCAGGTCACCGCAAAGGCCCGTGTCGGCGCCGCCGCGCAGGTCACGACCGTGCCGCTGACCAACTGCGACGCGCTCGGCAACTGCATCGCCACCGCGACGTTCAATCTCGGGGCAGGCGCATTTGTCCTGGAAGCGAGGGCAACTTTCCAGGTGCCGTGAGGCTCGTGCGTCCGTGTGCCCTGGCGCACGCGGCTCTTGGTGTTCACAATTGAACGGACGGACATGCTGACGTTTGTCAGCATGTTGGCAATTGGCTTTCAAGTTAGATCACGTGGGCGCTGCGCGCCCACGGATCACTGAAGGCCCTTCTGCCATGGAGTTATATGTCCGATCCGCGTAACGTCGCACACGACAAGAGAGTCAGCCAGGAAAAGAAGCACGGCGACGACCAGCATGCGGCGAGCACCGTCACCGCGCAGCCGGGCAAGAAGCCGGCAACGAAGGAAAAGCACGGTTCCACGAGCGCGGTAATCGCGCCCGACCCTGATGCTGCGGGTGATGCCGCCGTTGCGAACGAAACGGCTTCTGCGAAACCAAATGCAGCCCTTGAGGGCTCTTTGGTGGTGCTCGCAAAACTCAAGGACTTGGAGTTTCATTCGCGCGCACATCTCGAGCGGCTCGCGGAGTTAACCATGACAATCGAAGACGAGTTGAAGCAGAAGGAGCTGGTCGTTCCGTTAGGCGAAGTTTATTCCGCGCAGAACGCCGTCCAGGCGAAGCTGACATCGTTGATCGAGGCTTACAAGGCCGAGTGCGACTCCATGCAGGGCTGAAACCGCGGTTCGCCACAGTCGCCGTTCGCCAAGGCTGACCTTGCGTCGACCATGTGTCGATATGCTACGTTAGCTGCGATCAAACGGGCGCCCTGGGAATTGAAAGGTGGAGCGGATGAAGCGAGTTCTTCTCGGACTGGTTCTGTTGGCGAGCGCGTGCAGTGATGATTCCTCGCCATCGTCGCCGACCGGCGTCGCACCATTAATGGGCTTCTTCGTCACCAGTCAGACATCAACCACCGGAAACCTCGGCGGCCTGAGCGGAGCCGACGCTACGTGTCAACGGCTGGCGGCTGCAGCAGGAGCGGGCAATCGCACCTGGCGTTCCTATTTGAGCGTGTCGCGTGACCCCGCCAATAACAACCTGCCGGCAAACGCGCGCGATCGCATCGGCAGCGGCCCATGGCACAACGCAAGCGGTGCGCTCGTGGCCGGCGATCTCACGGCGTTGCATGCGCGCACCGGTGACGCTGCGCTGTTCGTGGACGAGCGCGGACAGCGCATCAACGGTCAGTGGACCGGCTCGCCGACGCCAAACCAGCACGACATCCTGACTGGATCTGACGCCGACGGCAGGTTGCTGTCTGGCTTCACGTGCGGGGACTGGACCTCGAGTGCAACCACCGACGTGGGGCAGGTGGGTCATGCAGATGGGTTGGGGCCCGGGCAGAGCACCGCTGGCGCGTTGGCCTCGTGGAATTCTGCTCATGCCAATCTGAACTGCGCCGACACCGCGCCACGCGGTGGTGGCGGCCGTTTTTACTGCTTCGCGAGGTAGGCGCTAGCGCTTTCTGGCAATGACGCGGCAGAGGCGCGTTGGTTGCGGATCCCATTCCGACACCGCTTCACGATCGTCGAAGCGCACAATGTCGAAGCCGGCCAACGACGCCTTGAGCGCCGCCGGATCGATGTCAACGGGCCGCCTCGCCGCGGACTGGCGATCTGAGGCGAAGCTCTCGATGACAAGCAGGCCGCCTGGCTTGAGCGCGCGCGCCAGTCGTGTCATTGCCGCACCCTCATGGGCAAGATTGGGAACATAGATCAATGCAATCAGATCCCACTGCGCCTCGCCGTAGCTGAAATCCTCAATTGAACTGAGCTGCGCCGTCAGTGGCACGCCGGCCTTCTTCGCATTGGCCCTGGCAATGTTCAACCCTTCGTTGGAGATGTCAAATCCCGTCACCGTCCAACCGCGCTGCGCCAGAAACAAGGCGTTGCGTCCCTGGCCCATTGCCACGTCGAGGGCCCGTCCCGGTTTGGTGCCTTCCATCGCCTCGACCAGCACGGTGCTAGGGTTCTGGCTGAAGTTCGGACGGTCGCTGGCGTAGATGCGGTCAAACATCAACGGCCACCAGTCTCCGCGAACCGAGATCAGCCGTTTCACGACGCCGAACTGACGGACCGCTTCTTCGCGTGGCACGCCGGCCGCGATTAGGGATGTCTCGAACCCCTGCAGCGCCTCGAGGGGGCCGTTTAAAGGTGGTGCCTGCTTCAGGTATTCGAGAAAACCGCTCCAGACCTGATCATCACCGCGTTGCGCCTGCGCAGAGAGATTGGCGACAACGATCCCGCAGATGAGCAGTGAGATGGTGAGACCGAGGCGTCTGGCTGTGAGCATCACGACAGTCTACGCCACCCTGCGGACGCGGGCTCGGCGTGTTGATTGAAGACGAGTAGCACGACCTGCCATACTGCGCGGCATGCTCATGCTGCTGATGCTCACCCTCGCGTCGGCACTGGCCGCGCAGATTTCCCCCCCGGCCGCCGACGAAGTACAGGTGGCCACCTCCTCTCTCCATACCCTCGTCATCGCGCCTGACGGTCGTGTGCTGTGCCAGGGCCGCAACCAGCACGCGGTATGCGGTGTCGATCCCGCAACCGCGTTTGTCGAGACGTTTTCGCCAGTGCCAGGCATCCCCAAGGGACGCGCGGTAGCGGTAGCCGACATCTGGACCAGCATGGTGCTCGGCGTCGACGGACGCGTCTACGTGTGGGGACAGAACAATTCCGGGCTCCTCGGCGGCACGGATCGCGGGCCGACGTTCGTTCGCCTGCAGCCGTCGGTAGTGGCGGGCTTGGATCGCGTCGTCGGGATCGTGGCGTTCCTTCACGGCGGCGCCGCACTGCGCTACGACGGCACCGTTTGGATGTGGGGTGAAGACCGCGAAGGATTGCTCGCCACCGGCACCCTGACCCGTTCCGGGGAGTCGGGCAAGCCACAGTACACGCCGCGGCCCGTGGCGGGCCTCGATGGTGTCACGCAGATTGCGGGCGGATCGAAGCACATGGTGGCGCTCAAGTCGGACGGCTCGGTGTGGGTGTGGGGCGCGAACAGGTCCGCACAGCTTGGATTTGGCGACACCACTGCGCGCGCGATCCCGTCAAAGATTCCGTCGCTAACGGGCGTGACTCGTATCTACGCGCACGGCGAGATGTCAGCGGCGCGCCAGGCCGACGGCTCATGGTTGGTTTGGGGGGCCGTGCCTTCGACGCAGCCTGCAACGAAGGACGTCTTCGGCGGCGTCTTGAACGACATGCCGCCGGTGCTGACCCCGTCGCCCCTGCCGGGCCTGTTGCGCGACGCCAGTGACGTCGCGGCGGGCGCCGTGGCTTTTCGAGACGGCACGGTCCGCACGTGGGGTGGTAATTCATTTGGGTCGCTGGGCACCGGCGGCAGCGTGGATGCGAACGCGCCTCGTGGCGTGCTCGTGCGATCGCTGTCGGGCATTCTACGGGTCTGGGCCGGAGGCAACCGCGTGCTGGCGCTCAAGTCAGACGGCACACTCTACTTGTGGGGCTCGGCGGGCCTTGCAGACGGTCGCAACTACCGGGTCCCGACGGTGATGACGACGTTCGCGCTCACGCCGCGTCAACCGTGAGCTGAAACTTTGCTGGCTCAACTATGCGGTACACCCAAGCGTCGATCGCCACTATTCAGCTGCGGGTTGCGACAGCTTGAGTTCCTGCGCGCGAAATAGCTATTCCTGTCGGAGCGTTGACATCGGATCGACCTTGGCGGCTCGGCTCGCAGGAATCCAGGCTGCGAGCAGGCACGCCACAATAATTACCAGCACGCTCCCGACATAGGCGACCGGATCGGTCACGTGGACGATGGTGGCAATCAGCGCGCCCCATTCAGTAGAAAGCATGAACGTGGCCAGCAACGCGGCAAGCCCGGCGCCGGCAAGAAGGCCGAACACAACCGGCCGAGTGGTTTGCGCCAGCACCAATTGCGTCACCTTCTGAGCTGACGCGCCGAGTGCGATCCGCACGCCAATCTCCTTGGTGCGCTGCTCGACCAGGTACGACAGCACGCTGAAGAGCCCGGAGACGGTCAGCAGCAGCGCAAGCCCGCCGAGGATCAGCGACACCCAGAAGCCAATCTGCAGGAAGAAGGTCTCCAGCCTCGCCACGGTACGAAGGGTGATGTTCATGCCCATGTTCGGATCGATCCTGGTAAGACGCTCGAGAAGCGTTTGCCGCGCCATATCGAGATTGCCTTGAATGCGAGCGACGATCAGGGTCCTCGGCAGATCAATGGCGGTCGGTAAGAACACGCCGGCTTCCTTGACGTCGGTGACCCGAAAGCCAGCGACGTCTCGTGAGACGCCAATGACCGTCACCGTCCGCGGCGTCAGCGGCGCCTCGGTTGGCCCGGTCTCCGGGTTGACCGTGAGGATTGCGTTACCCTGCCGGACCGTCAGATCCGGCTCGAGCCTGAGCTCTTCGCCCACGCCGCCGCCATTCGGCCACAAGGTCCGCGCGATCGATTCCGAGACAATCGCAATCGGATGCTCGTCGAGTTCCGCGGCCGTGAACCCGCGACCGCGCACGATGGGAACGCCGAGCACGTCGAAGTAAGCGGACGAGACGTGCTTATATGTAATTCCAAACTTCTTCGCACCGACGACGGCAAACCCACGTGGCAGTGCCGCAAGCAACGGCGGCCTGACGCCGGCATGAACCGTAATCGTGGGGTCGCTGGCGATCGCCTGGAGCAGGGCGGTCCGCTTGGGCTCATTGGCCACCTCGATCAACACCGTGTCGGTGGTGCGGAACCCAGGGTCGAACTGCGACGATGACAGCGCGCTTCTCAGAAAGATCGCGGAGCAGATCAACAGCAGCGCCGACGCAAACACCTGCACGCCGATCAGGATGTTGCGCGCGCGTCCGGGTCGCCCTTCCTTGACGAGTTCGCCGCGCAGCGTCCGTACCGGCTCGATCCGCGTGGCCTGTAGTGCCGGCATCAGTGCGAAAAAGGCAGTGGCGGCGACGGTCGCCACTACGAGGAACAGCGCCACGCGCCAATCAGCAGCGGGCACGCCGAGATTGACGTCGCCCAGGTCGACGGGCATGGTGCGCATCGCCCAGGAGACAGCGCCTTCGAGCGCAAAGCGCGACACGACATACCCTCCGGCGGCTGCCGCGAGCGCGAGCAACACGTTTTCGGTCAGCAACTGCCGGACAATCCGGCTGCGCGATGCGCCGATCGACAGTCGAATGCCAATCTCACGCTGGCGTGCCACCCCGCGGGCGAGCAACAGATTGGCGACATTGGCGCAACCAATCAGCAGGATCAGCCCGAACGCGAAGAACAGCGGCGTGAACAGCGCGACCGCCTCCAATGGCTGCGGCACGGTGCCCCGGTGGGGCAGCAGCTCAATGCTGATCGTCCGCTCGTTGGTGCTGGCCGACTGGTTGGCATCCCACGCCGCGAGCTGGGCGCGAGCGCTCTCCATCGATATACCGGGTGTCAGGCGGCCGACAATCTGGGCGCCGGCCTTCTCTTCGCTGCCGCGAACGTTGGGAAGGAAGTCGGCAATTCGCACCAGCGGTGCCCAGAAGTCCGGCGCGCTGACCTGGAGGCCACGGAACCCTTCCGGCATCACGCCAATAATCTCGAACGGCGCGCCAGTGACGAGCACGGTTTGTCCGATCACGCCCGGATCGCGATTGAAGAAGCGCCGCCATCCCTCGTCGCTCAGCACGAGCACGGGATTGCCGCCTGCGCGATCGTCATCGGCGGGGCTCAGCGCCCGACCCATAATCGGGTTCACGGCCACGGTGCGGAAGAAATCGCCTGACACGAGGTTGACCGACATCGTCCGGCCGTCAACCCGTAGATCGACCTCGTTCACCGCGGCATAGGCGCCGGCGAAGACGTTCGTTTCCTCGCGTATCGCGTCCAGACTTCTGCGGGTGAACGGCGAGGCGTCCTCACCGGCCTGCGGCCGTTCGACGGCGTACATCTCGTTGATGTCGGGCACCGAGTCAGTCCGGAAGATCAGGATGTTCAGGACGGTGAAAAGCATGGCGACGACGCCCAATCCGACCGCAACCGTCGCGACGATCGTGAACGACGTCAGCGGAGAGCGTTTGAACGTGCGCAGCGCGAACTGAATGTCGCCGATGGTGTTGTCGATGAACGCAGTGCCGCGTTCGTCGCGGCATTCATCGGCGGCGACGGTGGTCGACCCGAAGCGTGCCTGCGCCTTCATGCGCGCATCCTCGGGGGCCATGCCCTCGTCGATCAGCTTGCGCGCTTCGCGCTCGAGATGGAACTGCAACTCGTCGTTGAGGTCATTTTCGACGCGCTTCGGCGCGAACAAGGCGCGCGCGCGCAGTTTCACGTGTTGGAAATTCATCGTTAGGCCAGTTTCATCACACGGCTGATCGCGTTCTGCATGCGATCCCATTCGCGGGTCTCGATCGTGAGCTGCTTTCGTCCGGACGTCGTCAGGTGGTAGTACTTCGCCCTGCGGCCGAGCTCGGACACTTTCCACTCCGCCTCGATCCACCCTTTGTGTTCGAGCCGGTGCAGGGCGGGGTAGAGCGAGCCCTGGTTGATTTGCAGGACATCTTCGGAAATCTGCTGGATGCGGTCGGAGATCGCCCAGCCGTGCAGCGGATCCTTCTGTAGCATGCGAAGGATCAGTAAATCCAGCGTTCCGGGAAGCAGATCAGGGGTGCCAGGCGCCATTGGTGTCGATAGACGACATCAAGAGCAAGAAAGTTCGGGCCGCCATCGACCGATTGAAATGAGGGCGGATTTCAGATATTTCTCGAATTTCACCGCTCGCCCTTCATCAGTGAAGCTGACGAAGACGTCTACCGACCACGGTCTCGCCGTGCCGAAGCTCACGCTTCGGCTTTTATCTCGCGTGAGCGAAGGATGGTGGACCCGCGATTTGCCTTAATCCTCTGTGGCGGAGTTCCTGCCGTCACCGGAGATGCCGCTTGGCAAACGCCCCGCCGGAGCCTGACTTCAGGTACTTCTCAAAGGCGATTGCTCGGCGTTCGTCCGCGAACTCGACGATGACATCGATGACCCACGGCTTGCCAGACGCGGTGTGCGGGCAGCGACCCGCGTTGTGAGCGTTCAGCCGAGCAGCCATATCAGAGGTCAGGCCGGTGTAGTAGCGAGTGGAATCGATGTCACTCTTCAGAACGTAGACGATTCGTTTGCGTAGCTCCATGCCGGGAGACGAAGCAATCCGCCCTCCGCGAGCGGTCGCCCGAAATGGGCCGAGAATTCTATGCGGCCAGAAGCTTGGTTGCGGGAACTACGACCCGGCGACGGCCGGTGTAACGAGAAATCTGCGTTCGTTCTGGCGGCTCCTTGGCGAGCCATCCGGTCCACCTTCGCTCGCTGGAAACTGGGTGAGCTACGGTGGACACCCTTCGCCAGTGGAGACTTCGCTTGCGGGAAAGTGGCCGAACCCTCCGCCTTCAATCAGTGCGGAGGTTGGCTTGCCACCCGTAGCTCGCTCAGGTTCAGGTGAGCGAAGGGTGGTGGACCAGACCGGGATCGAACCGGTGACCTCATCAATGCCATTGATGCGCGCTCCCAACTGCGCCACTGGCCCCTTGGGGAAGAGCCTATCGTAACTCGGCCGGGCCGGCAGGATCAACCACCTGGCGGGTCGGGCTGGGACGCGCGTTGCGCTGCGCGGCCTTACGCGCGGCACGCTCGGCGTGTTCCTTCGACATGCGGCGGCGGCGCTTGAGGTTGGCCTGGTCGAGCGCCGAGACGGGCCACGGCGGCGTGGCGCCGAGATTCGCTGCCAGCGATTTTTTCGCCGGCACACCGTCCAGCAGTAAGACCTCGGGCTGCACATAGGTGCCGAGGACCAGGTCCGCCAATGGCAGGCCGTAGAACCCGGCAATGTTCATGTTGCACTTGTAGTTGGCGTGATGCGCCTGGTGAAAACCGTACAACTTGCGCCACATCGTCCCGAACAGCTTGCCCTCGATCTTGCGCTTCCACCACGGATCGTACGGCGTGTGGTGCGCGACGTGAATCGTCTCGTACAGGTAATGCGCCATGGCGATGGCCACGTAGCCGCCAATCAGGATCGGGAAGGTCGGAAACGAGAACGCCGCCGGCAGGAAGAAAATCGTCCAGAAGGCCATGAACGCCAGCAAGGCATAGGGTGGGAACGTCGCGAACTCGTCGTGTTCCTCATCCTCGATCGGATAGGCGCTCTTCACTTTGTCGTCGATGATGCTGATCGACGTCAGCTTGTGATGCGCCAGGTGACTGAAGCTGAGCTTGCCGAGAAAGCTCACGGAGTTGGCGTGCAGCAGGTAGCGGTGGAAGAAATACTCGCCGAAGCAGAACACCAGGCTGCAGGCCATCGTCGTCAGGACGATCGCGAGCGGGCCGGCTGACAGTTGGGCATCCCAGGTCGGACGGAAAAACGTGCGGACGATCAGGAATGCCGCCAGCGGGTGCAGGGCAATGAAGACCGTGAACAGCGGCAGCGAGAGAGAGTTAGTCTTGCGGCTCTCGAACGAAAGAAAGTTCAGGCTCGGTAATGTCATAGTCAGACGAATCTGCGGGAGTTTCAGCCATCATACGTCGAGCCGCGATCCATTCGCTGCTAGAATTGGTGCTGGCCCTGCCGTGAACAACGCCGACCGCGCCTTGCTCCACGAACTCCGAACGGTCCTTCTGCACTTGCATAAGACGCTGATCGACTGGCAAAGGTCCGACTACGAACAGGACCATGGGCCGATGGCTGCCAGCCAGCTCCTTCACATCATATTCAATGACGAGGCCTTCGCCTGGCTACGCACCATGTCGGGACTGATCGTGCGCATCGACGAAGCGTTGGCGGCCAAGCCGCCCGAATCGCCGGCCGCGGCCCCGCTCATTGCCCAGGCGCGCGGGTTGGCCTCGCCAGTCCAAGGTAGCACCTACTCGGTGCGATATCACGCCGCCCTGCAGGCCTTGCCTGACGCTGTGCTGGCCCACCGCGACCTGGTTACGCTGCTCAAGCTCCACAACCCGCAAGCCAGCGCTTGAGCTAGGCCCGTTTCTCGAACCTGACCGCGTAGACCGGCGGCAGGTTCGACGACAGCGTCTGCCAGCAATCGCCGCCATCGTCGCTCAGCCACAACGACCCGGTGGTCGATCCAAAGGCGAGCGTCCGGCCCGAGTCATCGACATCAAGCGCGTGGCGATAGACCAGGTCGTATGCGTGAGACTGCGGCAATCCGCGCGTCACCGTCTCGAATGACCGTCCGCCATCGCTCGTGCGATTGACGACCACGCGACCTTCAACCGGATAGCGCTTCTCGTCGCTCACACCCGGCACGAACCACGCCACGTCTGGATTCCCGGGGTGCACCGCCACGGCAAAGCCAAACGCCGAGGGCTTGACCCCGGTGATCTCAGTCCACGTTGCGGCGCCATCAATGGTCTTGAAGATGCCGTTGTGGTGCTGCACCCACAGCACGTCTGGATTGGAACGGCACTGCACCACCAGGTGCGGGTCCTGCACGTTTTGTTCGAACTGTTTTTCGGGCGGCATGAACTCGGCGCGCATGCCCTTGGCGGTAATCTCCCAGTGCCCGCCGCCGTCGCGCGTCGTCCACACGCCGCCACACGACACGCCCACTTTCACATGCCGCGCGTCGCGCGGGTCGACGCAGATCGAGTGGATGCCCGGCTGATCGGCGCCGCCGCCAAACCATTGTTCGCGACGCGGGTCGTCCCATAGCGGCCGATTCAACTCCCACGAATCGCCGCCGTCTTCGGACCGGAACAATCCGCCCGGCAAGGTCCCGCACCAGATCACGCCGGGTTCGTTCGGACCACCGTGCTCGAGCGCCCACACCAGCTTCAGCGACCAATCGACGGCCACGCCTTCCACCGGAGTCTTGGGCACGTAGTCGGCCGGTTTCTCGGGATACACCGGCGCCGGAATCTCTTTCCACGTCGAACCGCCGTCGTGTGATCGGTGCAGCTTCACGCCGAAGTGGCCGTGGTTGAGCGCGGCGATCAAGTGGCCGCTGCGCGGGTCGGCCAGCGTCAACGTGCAGTTGTCGCCGACGAAGCTGGCACGCTCCACACGCCAGCCGCCGGGGCCGCGCTCAAGGGTGAACAGACCCTTGCGCGTACTGACAAAGCACCTCTGGCTCATGAGACCTATCCTCCTGACAGCGACTGCACGACGTCGACCACGGCTGCGGCAGCCACCGGGTCGCTCAACGACTCGCGGTCGCCAATCTGCTGGCCGTCGATGAACGCCGCCATGTGCTTGCGCAGCCTGCCGCGCTCATCGAGCACGTAGCCGCGGGCCCGTTCGTTCATGCTGAAGTAGGCGTCGAACACCTCGCGCACGGTCGAGCCCTCGACCTCTCGCGTGGGGCATTCCACGTGACGCTGAATGTTGCGCGTGAACCGGACCGAGGGCACGGGGCGATATTACAATGACCCGCTACGCTCGCAGGACTCGGCGGCTCCACCGTCGCCGAATCTCCTGGGGCGAAGCCCAAGCCCCATGATCGTTCACCTCATCGACGGCACCTTCGAGTTGTTCCGCCATTTTTACGCCGTGCCCCCAGCGCACGACCGCGGCGGAATGGAGGTTGGGGCGGTGCGCGGTGTCGTTGCCTCGATTCGCGGCATGGTCAACGGCGGCGCGACCCACGTGGGCGTGGCGACCGATCACGTCATCGAGTCGTTCCGCAACCAGTTATGGCCTGGTTACAAGACCGGAGACGGCATCGATCCCGCGCTCTGGGCGCAGTTCCCGCTGCTGGAAGAAGCGCTCACCGCCTACGGCGTGCTGGTGTGGCCGATGATTGAACACGAAGCCGATGACGCACTGGGCGCCGCGGCGGTCAAGGCGGCGCGCGATCCGCGCGTGACACAGGTGCGCATTTGCACGCCTGACAAGGATCTTTCGCAGTGCGTGCAAGGCACGCGCATCGTTCAAGAGGATCGCCTGCGCCGCACGATTCGAGACGAAGCGGGCGTGATTGCGAAGTTCGGGGTGCCGCCGGCCTCCATCCCCGATTACCTCGCGCTGGTGGGCGACACTTCCGACGGCTATCCCGGCCTCGCCGGCTGGGGCGCCAAGTCAGCGGCGGCGGTGCTTGCGCGCTTTGGTCACCTCGAAAACATTCCCGATGATCATCGCTCTTGGGACGGCGTGAACATCGCGCGTGCCGGCGCATTGGCTGCGACCATCAAGCGCGATCGCCAGCAGGCCATGCTGTTCAGGGAGATCGCGACGATTCGCACCGACGTGCCGGTCTTCGAATCGGTGGACGAGCTGGAGTACCAGGGGCCGACCGCCGCGTTTGCGGCCATCAAGGACCGATTGGACTCGGCCAAGTCGGTCGAGGGCGAGGTCAAGCGGCGATAGAACAGCGCATGGCCGCGATTGATCGTCGCAGACTGTTGCCGATGACAGCCGGGCTGGCTGCCGCAACTGCGGCCGTTCTTGAAGATGTAGGATCGGGACATGGCAGGCAACCTCGAGGGTCAGGGACCACTGCGCGCCAGACCTGACTCCGGCTTTCGGAACCACCTGTCGGGACCGCTGAACGAGCCTGACCTCGAAACGGTGGTCCAGCACGCCGATCGTCACGGTGTGTCACTGGTTGAAGCGGTCGTCGCGCTGGGCTTCATGAACGAGGTGAAGGCCTACCAGAGTTTCGCCGAGTGGATGGGTAAGCCCTTCGTGGATTTGCAGGCCACCCCGCCAGCCGCGACCGCAGCGAGGTTGTTGCCCGAGCGGGTGGCGAAGGCGCGCCAGGTGCTGCCGCTTGGCCACGACAACCGCACACTGACCTACGCATCCGCGGCGGTCTTCAATGACGAGATCGATCGCGACGTGGCGTTTGCCTCGGGCCGCCGCACACAGATGGTGGTGATCACCCGATCGCAACTGGTCGACGGCCTCACCCGTTCGTACCGCGTGGCGAACGACGTCGACAAATTGCTCGACCGGATCAAGCTCGCCGACGTGCCGCAGGCCAACCAACCGGCCTCCTCGACCGCGCACGATTCGCCGGTCATTGACCTCTGCAACCGCATCGTGGCGACCGCGTTCGCTGCCGGGGCCAGTGACATTCACATCGAGCCGAGCGCGAATGGCGCGATCGTGCGACACCGCATCAGCGGCATTCTCGAGCAGATGCTGACGCTGCCGCAGCGCGCAGTGCCGGGCGTCACCAATCGCTTCAAGCTGATGGCCAAGACCGACATCGCCACCAAGATGAAGCCCCAGGACGGCGCGTTTCACGCCACCGTCGACGACCAGGTCGTCGACGTGCGGTTGTCGGTGCTGCCGACCATCCACGGCGAGAAGATCGTCATGCGCGTGATCCAGGGCGGACCATCGATGATGTCGATCGACTCGCTGGGCTACGACGCGCAGACCACGCAGCGGCTGATCGGCGCCCTCTCCAAGCCCGACGGGCTGGTGCTCGTGACCGGCCCCACCGGTTCGGGCAAGACCACGGTGCTATACGCGGCGCTGCAGTTCCTGCAGACCGGGCGCGTCAACATCGTCACGGTCGAGGATCCGGTCGAGCGCCAGGTGGACGGGATTACGCAGATTGCCGTCAACGTCAAGACCGGCACGTCGTTCGCGACCGTGCTGCGCAGCGTCATGCGCCAGGATCCGAACATCATCATGGTCGGGGAGATTCGCGACAACGAAGTCGCGGAGATCGTCGGCCAGGCTGCATACACGGGGCACCTCGTGCTGAGCTCGCTGCACACGACCGACGCCGCATCGGCCATCACCCGGCTGGTCAACCTGGGCCTGCAGCCGTTCAAGATTGCGGAAAGCCTCAATGCGATCGTTGCGCAGCGGCTGTTGCGCCGGCTCTGCACGCACTGCGCGATCCAGAATGACGAGGCCACGGCTGCGCGGCTTGGCGCGCAGCACGGCGTGCCGAAAGTTGGCGCGTCAGTCGGGCGGGGCTGCGAGCGCTGCAAACAGTCGGGCTATCTCGACCGGATCGCCGTACCGGAAATCCTGTTGCCAGATGACGCCTTGCGGGCGGCCATTCGCGATGGTGCCGGCGTGGCGAGCATCCGGCAGGCGATGCGCGCCGCCGGCGGCCTGTCGATGCGCGAAAGCGCCGTCAAGCTGGTCGCTGCCGGGATCACTTCCATTGAAGAGGTCAACCGCGTGTTGACCGATCACAGCGATCACGCTGAGGACCAAGCGGCTGTTGCGCCGGAGATTCCGGCCCAAACCGAGCCTCCCGCGCCGGTCGAAGTCACGCCGCCGCGGCCCGCCGCTACCCGTCGCGTGTTGGTCACAGACGACGACCGCATGACTCGTTTGTTGATGCGCATGTTGCTCGAAAGAGATGGCTTCACCGTC
>JANMUX010000488.1:0-6478 GCA_031392125.1 Acidobacteriota bacterium
ATCCACATCACGGAATATCCGTGCTTCCACGAGCAGGGTTACTACACGCCGGGCGACAAAGGCGCGCCCGTATTCAAGACCAAGGTCGGCAACATTGGCGTGGCGATCTGCTACGACCGCCATTTCCCGGAATACATGCGCGCGCTGGCGGTGAACGGCGCCGACCTGGTGATCGTCCCGCAGGCGGGCGCGGTGGACGAGTGGCCCGAAGGGCTTTACGAAGCCGAGATGCGGGTGTCGGCCTTTCAAAACGGCTACTTCACCGCCCTGTGCAATCGCGTCGGTAAGGAAGACTGCCTGGACTTTGCCGGCGAGTCGTTCGTTTGCGGCCCCGACGGGGAAGTGCTTGCCCGCGGCGCGAAGAGCGCCGACGACATCGTCTACGCCGACATCGACCTGCAGTCGGCGGCGAACTCCAATGCCCGCCGGCTATTCATGAAGCACCGCCGGCCCGAACTTTACGCGGGCTGGCTGGCGAAGTGATTGCTGGGCAGAAGGAATCCGATGGCTGGCTCGCCTGACGTTCCTGCGCTGCGGCGCGCGCTGGGCCGCTGGGACCTCACGGCGATCGGCGTGAACCAGGTGATCGGCAGCGCCATCTTCCTGCTGCCCGCCGACGTGGCGCGGCTGGTCGGTCCGTGGGGACCGCTGGCGTTCATGGCCGTCGGCCTGCTGTCGCTGTCGATTGCCTTGTGCTTCGCCGAAGTCGGCAGCCGGTTCGACAAGACTGGCGGCCCGTACCTACCGGCACGCGCAGCCTTTGGCCGCTTTATCGGCTTCGAAGTGGGATGGATGATGTGGTTCACCCGCGTCACCAGCCAGGCCTCGGTCGCCAACGGCCTGGCGCTCGCCCTGGCGTTCTACTGGCCGGCGCTGGCGACGGGGCTGCTGCGCATGTCGCTGATTGCCGGGTTGACGCTGGTGCTCACCTGGATCAACGTGCGCGGCATCAAGCAATCGTCCTGGGTGGTCAACGCGCTCACCATCGGCAAGCTGGCGCCGCTTGCCATCGTCATCATCGTTGGCGTGTGGTTTGTCGATCCAGCAAGCTTCGCGGCGATGCCGGCGGTCACCCAACAGCAGCTCTCGAGCGCCCTGATCCTGTTGATCTTCGCCTATGGCGGCTACGAGGTCACGGGGGTGCTTGCGGGCGAGGCCGCGAATCCGCGTCGCGACGTGCCGTTCGCGTTTGTGGCCACGCTGTTTATCGTGTCGATTGTGATGTCGCTGACGTCGCTCGTGGTCACCGGCGTGCTGCCGAACCTGATTGCCAGCCGTACACCGCTGGCCGACAGCGCGGCGATCTTTCTGGGCGCCACCGGTGCGCTGATGGTGGCGATTGGATCCGCCATCTCGATGGCCGGCAACAACATGGGCCAGATCCTGAACGGCTCTCGCACGTTGTTTGCGCTGGCCGAGAACGGCGACCTGCCACGCTGGTTCGCGCGCGTCCATCCGTCCTATCAAACCCCGGCCAACGCCATTCTGTTCACGGCCGTGGTGGCGCTCACACTGGCGCTCACTGGTTCGTTCGTCGCGCTGGCCGCCGTAAGCGCCATCGCCCGCCTGGTGATGTATCTCGCGGTGTGCGCATCGACCCTGGTGTTGAGACGTCACGATCGCGAGATCGCCGCGCAGGTGGGTGCGCATTTTGGTGACATGGATGGCGCAGTGGCGCCGCCGACCTTCACGGTGCCGCTCGGGCCCGTTATTCCGGTGGTCGCCTCAATCGTCGCGTTGGGAATTCTGGCGGGTGCCAGCCAGGCGCAGCTGACGGCTGGTGCCGCCGCGCTCGCAGCCGGGGCCGTGCTGTTCCTCGTTGCGACTCGCTTGAAGATGTAGGCGAATACTCTTCAGCGTTGCCTGACCGCCATCAACTACCCATCGAGAAGACTGGCGCGCCGTTCGGTGGAGCGGTTCGCAATCAAGGGCTCGTTCAGGAACTTCACCAGCGGCGTCAATGTCTTGAAAGTGGCCAACAGGTTCTTGTAGAAGTCCTTCGAGGTCGCGAACGCCGCGGGCTCTTCGCGGTAACCCAGGAACTGCTTGTGCATCAGGTATCGCGCCGCCTTGTGGGTTTTGTCGAACCCGCGCGGCACGCGCGTGAGCATCTCGCCTTGCAGCCCGCCAATTTTCCTGAACGCCGGCGAGTTGACGATGGCGTCGAGTTGGCGATGGTGTGCGAGGATGTGCTCGCGGATCAGCTGGAGCTGCGAGGTGTCTGGCGCGTAGCAGCCGCCGCCAATCCAGACGTAAGCCGGCGCCACCTCGAAGTACAACCCGGCTCCGTTCATGCGGCCCAGCGTGCGGTTGGGGAACGTCGCCGCGATGTTGGTCTTGAGCGGCGTCTTGTCGTTGCTGAAGCGGGTGTCGCGGAACTGGCGGAACAGCGACACCTTGGGATCCGCCACCAGCTCTGGCGCGAATGCCCGCATGTCAGTGGCAAGCCGCTCGACAATCTCGATCATCGGTGTCCGGCAATGGCTTTCGAACTGATCCTTGCGGGCGTGGAACCATTCGCGCTTGTTGTTGCGCTTGAGAGAGCGGAGAAACGAGAGCGTCTTCGAAGTAATCATGCGGGCACATCTATAATGTCGCAGTGATTGACGATCTGAAAAGGCTCCTCGGCGACCGCGTCTCAACCGCCACTTCGGTTCGCGAGCACCACTCGCATGGCGAATCGTGGCACCCCTCCGGCATGCCAGACGCCGTGGTGTTTCCGACCTCGACCGAAGAAGTCAGCGCCATCGTCAAGATCTGCGCCCAGCACCGCACGCCAATTGTGGCGTTTGGCATGGGCAGCTCGCTCGAGGGTCACGTCAACGCCATCCATGGTGGCGTGTCGATCGACCTCACGCGCATGACACGCGTGCTGCGGCTAAGCCCGGAGGATCTCGACATCACGGTCGAGGCCGGCCTGACCCGGTTGAAGCTCGATGCGCACCTGAAGAACACCGGGTTGATGTTCCCGATCGATCCGGGCGCCGACGCCACGCTCGGCGGCATGGCTGCGACGCGCGCGTCGGGCACCACCGCGGTGCGCTACGGAACCATGCGCGACAACGTGCTGGGCCTGACCGTGGTGCTGGCTGACGGCCAGATCATCACCAGCGGCGGCCGCGCCAGAAAAGCGTCTTCTGGCTACGATCTGACGCGCCTGTTGGTTGGCTCGGAAGGCACGCTCGGGGTGATCACCGACATCACGTTGAGGTTGTACGGCAAGCCCGAAGCGGTGCGTGCGGCGGTCTGTCCGTTCGAATCAATGGCCGGGGCAGCCGCGACCGTAATCCAAACCATTCAGCTTGGCATTCCGGTCGCCCGAATCGAGGTCGTGGACGAGGCGCAGCTGCGCGTCGTCAATGCCTACTCGAAGACCAATTATCCGCTCGAGCCGACGTTATTCTTCGAGTTCCATGGCATTAGCGACGTGATGGTCGACGAGCAGATCAAGGCCGTGGAAGAGATTGCCCGCGAGCACGGTGCCAAGGGCTTTCAGTGGGCCTCGACCCTCGAAGATCGCGCCACCTTGTGGCAGGCACGTCACAACGCCTATTACGCGACGGTTGCTTCGCGCCCGGGAGCCCGCGCGTGGACCACCGATATCTGCGTCCCGATTTCACACCTCGCCGAGTGCATTCTCGAAACCCAGGCTGACCTCCACGACGCCGGTGTCGTCGCCCCGCTTGTCGGCCATGCCGGAGACGGCAACTTCCACCTGATCTTCATGCTCGATGCGGGCGACCAGAAGGAGTTCGATCAGATTTCGCGGCTGAACGAACGGCTGGTCGAGCGCTCGCTGAAGTTTGGCGGTACCTGCAGCGGCGAGCATGGCGTGGGCATGGGTAAGTTGAAGTATCTGAAGAAGGAACACGGGGCCTCGCTGGATGTGATGCGCGCGATCAAGCGCGCGCTCGACCCCTACAACCTGATGAATCCGGGTAAACTGATCCCCGAACCCTGATCCTTGATCCCCGATCCCCGATCCCTGATCCTGAATGGCCAAGCGAAAGTCCGAACCCTCTCTTTTCGACCTGACAGACAACGATGATGCCGGCGCGCCGCCGCCACCCGCGCCAGGCGGTTTTTCGCCAATCGGCAGCGATGGCACGTCCAGTGTCTCGCTGCATGAAGCGGCGCAGTCGCGCTACCTGAATTACGCGCTGTCGGTGATCACTTCGCGCGCGCTGCCCGATGTGCGCGATGGGCTGAAGCCGGTGCAGCGCCGCATTCTGTTCACCATGTGGCAACAGAACCTGACCGCCGACGCCAAGCACCGCAAGTGCGCCAAGGTGGTCGGCGACGTGATGGGTAATTTCCATCCCCATGGTGACAGCGCAATCTACGAAACGCTGGTCCGAATGGCGCAATCGTTTTCGCTGCGCTATCCGTTGATTGATGGTTCCGGCAATTTCGGCTCGCTCGATGGCGACGGCGCGGCGGCCATGCGCTACACCGAATGCCGCCTGGCGCGTCTTGCCGACGAAGTGCTGCAGGAGATCGAGCAGGAAACGGTCCCCTTCCGGCCCAGTTACGACGGCACCAAGACCGAGCCGGTGGTGTTGCCCTCGCGCGTGCCCAACCTGTTGATCAACGGCAGCACCGGCATCGCCGTCGGCATGGCCACCAACATCCCGCCGCACAACCTGCACGAGATCATCACGGCGCTAATCAAGCTGCTGGATAATCCGGACCTCACCACGTTGCAGTTGTGCCGCTGGGTCAAAGGCCCCGATTTCCCGACTGGCGGCCACATCCTGAACTCGCCCGACGAGCTCAAGGAAATTTACCGCACCGGCTCGGGATCGATTCGGCTCCGCTCCACCTGGGAGGCGGGCCCCACGGCGCGTTCAGAGAAGAAGCTGTACATCACGAGCATTCCCTACGCCGTCAACAAGTCGCAGCTGGTGGAGCAGATCGGCGATGTCGTGCTCAGCCGCAAGATGCCGTACCTGGTCGATGTCCGGGACGTCTCGACCGACGACGTGCGAATCGAGCTCGACGTCAAGGCCGGCGCCGACGACAACCTGGTGATGGCTTACCTGTTCAAGCACACCTCGCTGCAGACGACGTTTGCCGTCAACATGACGTGCCTGGTGCCGACTGAGAACGCCGAGGCGGGACGGCCCGAGCGGCTCGATCTCAAGCAAATGCTCTGGCACTTCCTTCACTTCCGGCTGGAAGTGGTGACCAGCCGACTCGAGCACGAATTCGAGCAGCTGAGCAGGCGCATCCACATTCTCGAGGGCTTCGAGAAAGTCTTCGATGCGCTCGACGAAATCATCAAGATCATCCGCAAGTCGGACGGCAAGGCCGATTCAGCGGAGAAGATCATGGCGCGGTTCTCGCTCGACGCCGAGCAGACCGACGCCATCCTCGAACTGAAGCTGTACCGGCTGGCCCGGCTCGAGATTCAGGTCATCCAGACCGAACTCGGCGAGAAGCGCAAGCGTTCGCGCCAGATTGCCGGGTTGCTCAAGGACGAAGAGGGCCGCTGGAAGCTGGTGCGGTCTGAGCTGGAAGAGATCCAGGCGAAATATGGCAATCCCAAGATCGACCCACGCCGCTCCATCATCGAAGAGGCAGCCGAGGTGGAGTACTCGGCCGAATCGTTCATCGTTGAGGAAGACAACGTCGTCATCGTGTCACGCGATGGCTGGGTGAAGCGGCAGAAGGAAGTGAAGGATCTGTCGACCACTCGCCTGCGCGAGGGCGACGGCGTGCTGGCGGCCGCGATCGGCAGCACGCGCGCCACCATGGTGTTCTTCACGAACTTCGGCGTCGCTTACACCAGCCGCATCGTCGACGTCCCGGCTTCGACTGGCTATGGCGAGCCGGTGCAGAAGCTGTTCAAGTTCAAGGATGGCGAAAAGGTCATTGCGGCGTTCAGTCTCGACCCGCGCATCGCGAAGAAGATCGAAGCCAGGAAAGAAGGCGACGTCCCGCCGGTGCACGCGGTGGCCGTGACCAATGACGGCTACGCCATGCGCTTCTCGCTGCAGGGCTTTGTCGAGGTCAGCACGCGTTCAGGGCGCCGCTACGCGCGCACCGCCGACGGCGCTGAAGTGGTGACCGTCGCCATGACCACCGGTGGGGAAACCGTGATTGCGGCCACCAGCGCGGCCCGTGCCATGCTGTGCCCGGTCGAGGAAGTGAACTTCCTCTCGGGTCCTGGCCGCGGCGTCATCCTGATCAAGATCGACTTCCCCGAAGACAAGGTGATCGGCGCGCTGGTCTCGACCGGTGATCGCGACCTGCTGACCGTGGAAACCTCGCGTGGCGCCGAGCAGACCATCAGCACGACCAAGTACGAAGTCGTCGGCCGCGGCGGCAAGGGCCGCGAGCTGATGCAGCGCGGCCAGTTCATCCGGGTCGTGCCAGGCGACGTGACCTTGCCGACCCTCGGGGAGGCGTGATGGCGTGGCGGCGACTGGTTGCGGGATTGATAGTCGCGCTTCTGGCCGTTGCGCATCTCAACGGC
>JANMUX010000519.1:0-15791 GCA_031392125.1 Acidobacteriota bacterium
GCCGTTGACCATGGCGACCGCACGATCTCCATCGCCTGGCTGGCCGGTGCCATGTCGAGGTGGATGGCTGCTCGCACGCGATTGCTGGTCACCGCCGATACTGCGCCTGCCGGAACGAAACGGATGTTACGCGCTGGTTGGGGCAGCTGGTGGACGTCGATCAGGGTCTTGAGCTTCTGAGCCACCTGGCTGGCTGCCCCGCAACCGCCAGCCGCACAACTGACGATGATCTCGCCAGCCGTGGCGTCGGAACCTGCGATCGCCTCGATGGATGCCCCGGACGCCGGTTCCACGTCAATGAACGAACGGAGAATCACCGACTCCAGCAGTGTCTCTGCCGGGGTGAGCGGCGCCCGCTGGCCCAACTGCAAGGCCAGCGCGACGGCAAGCAGCACTCCGATCATCGGCCGAGCGATCCGATCAGGCGGTCATACTTCGACAAGATCACATCCCAACGGTAGTTCCGCTTGACGTACTCCTTGCCGTTTCGCCCCATCCGCTCTCGCATCCGCTCGTCAGCGAGCAGCAGCTTGGTGCATTCCAGGAATTCTTCCCGGTTGGCGTAGAACAGGCCGGCATTGCTGTTCACGCAGTGGTCAACGAGCACCTCCGAGCGGGCGTTGCACAGCACCGGCGTGCCCACCGCCATTGCTTCGAGCGCGAGCAACGACAGGCTTTCCAGCGGCGACGGCACCACGACGATGGTGGCGGCCTCCAGGGCCTGGAGCCGTTCGCGTTCCGACAGCAATCCGGCAAAGCGCACCCACGGCACTTCGGGCAACTGCATCAGCTTGACGCCCATCAGGGTCAACGCCGCCTCGCCGCCTTGTTCCTTATAGCTCGTGAAGTACTCGATCAGCTCCTCGCAACCCTTGCCGGCATCGATTCGTCCGCCGTAGAGCAGGAACTGTCCCTGCAGCCGATGGCGCCGGCGGAACTGTGCCCCACGGGCCCGCAGGTGCTGTGGCAGCCGCTTGTGGATCTCATCGTCATCTTCCGGCTCGGGGTCGTCCGCTTGTGCCGCGTCCAGCAGCAGGTCGACACCGCAGCCCACGGTCTCTTCAGCCGCGGCGCGGAACTCGAAAGTGGTCTTGAGGAAGTTCTTCTCAACCTCGGTATTGAAGGCGACCGCCGCCGGCTTGGCGAACAGCTCACGGTAGATGCCGAGATGGATGGCCGGCTCGTTATGGGCGGTTGGCACCAGGATGCTGCGCGCCGGATCGATCGCCAGCCCCAACACGGTCGGCGCATAAAGATAGGTGAAGAAGATCATCGCGTCGTACTGCCGATGATGCCTGGTCAAGTGCTCGATCAGCGCCGGGCACCACGGACCCTGCTGCTCGAGCCACGACATCTCGTCGTCTCGGGTGTGCTGGTGATTGAAGATCCAGTCTGAATACTGGTTGAACGACGCGATGTCGCGCGTCCGGGCGTTCTTGAAGCGGCGCACCGTGACGCCGCGAATGCGGTCGCTCCCCTCGGGATACTCGTTCTCCCAGGTGATGTAATCGCGCGCGCACGTGGTCAGGACTTCGACGTCGTGCTTGGCGGCGAGTCGTTCGGCAATCAGGCGGCAGTGATACTCGGAGCCGCCGAGAATCTCGGCACCGTAGCGTTGAATGATGAATGCAATCTTCACGATGTCAGCCTTTCGAGCTCGCGGCGGATCCGGGCGTCGCCAAAATCGTTGAGGCGGGCGCGCTGTCCGGCAATCACCTGGGCTCTGAGCGTGTCGTTGTAGGCGAGCTCTCCAAGGAGCTCAGCGGCGTATTCGAGGTCTTTCGGCGCAAACTGCACACCGGCCCCGCCAAGCGTGTCTGGCACGGCGGTGGATGAATAGGCGAGCACGGGCACATCGGCTGCCATCGCCTCGAGCAACGGCACGCAGAACCCTTCGTGCTCCGAGAGTGAAACGTAAACGTGGGCCGTGCGGTAGTAGGTCGCCAGGTCGGCGTCTGGCACCGGCCCGGTGAAGATGAAGCGGTCTTCGAGCATCTCGTACTCGTTCACCAGCTTGCGAATCATGTTGTAGTAGCGCGGAATCGCGTCGGTCTTGCCAACGAAGATGAAGCGGTACGCCGTGTCGACATAGCGCTTGTAGTGCTCCGCCATGCGAATGTGGTCCTCGATCTTCTTGTTGGGCGCGATGCGGCCGACGAACAGGAAGTTCAAGAGCGGACCGTCGGTGAGCAGGAACTCCAGCGACGGCACCCTCGCCGCCTTGGTGATCCGTTCGGTGTCGATGGCAATCGGGAAGACGCCGGTGTTGCTGAATCCCATGTCTTCCAGCTCTTGCCGGTTGTACTCCGAGTCACCGAGGGCGACGTCAGTGTGGCCGACCAGCGTCCGCAGGTCTTCGCGACTGAGCGCCGCAAGCCGGAAGATGTTGGCGTCGTAGGGCGCGAAGAAGTGCGCGGGCGTGACGTTGTGATACTGGAGCACGCGGCCGCGCGGCAACCGGGCGAACTCGGCGGTCATCGGCGAGACCAGGGCGAAGTGAAAAATCGTGAGGTCACCGCGCGTGGCCGACGAGTCGGTCCACGGCAGCACGTCGCCCCGCAGGTCATCGTCCATCGTCATGGCGTAGATCTCGGACTGGTGTCCCAGTCCGCGTAACAGCCCACGCACGCGGCGCGCGGAATCGCCAATGGCATCGCCACGATGGGCAGCTGGGACCCACTGGTTCACGATCATGATCGCGGTCCGTTTGCCGGCGGCTCCGCCGGCAGCGCGTGAAACGCCGAGGGTCGATACAGGTAAAGCTCTTCCAGTTCCTCGCGCAATCGCAGCTGGTCCCAGAAGTCGAACGCGACCGGCGGATGCGGCCGCCTGGGCTCCGCCAGCATCTGGTCGACGAACTTGAGCAAGGTGCCGCCAAAATCCCTGGCCTCCAGCCGATTCAAAGCGGCGTCCTGGCCGTCGATAATTCGGTCCTGAAGGTTACTGTCGCTGACGACGGCGTCGATGAGCGATGCCACGTGCAGGGGATTCTTGTCGCTGTACAAGATGCCGGCCCCATCCATGGTCGCCGGCACTGCGGTTGCGGCGTACGCCAGCACGGGCACGCCCATGTGGAACGACTCCACCAGCGGCACGCAGAACCCTTCATGCTCGCTTGCGCACAGGAACACGTCGGCGATCTCGTAGTACGCGGTCAGCTCTTCGTTCGCCACGTGACCAAGGAAGTGCACGTCGTGAGCGCCGATGTCGGCGATGAACTGTTGCACCATCGCCAGGTACTTCTCGAACCCGCCATACGAGCCCACCAGCAACAGCCGCGACCGCGGGTTGAACCACCGCTTGTAGGCGTGGAAACTGCGAATCACGTCTTCGATCCGCTTGTTCGGGATCATGCGGCCGACAAACAGGACGTTGACCCATTCGTCATCGTATTGCCGTGCCTGCATGTAGTTGGCGGGGCCGGCGAGATGGGAAAAATCGGGGACCACCGGCAGCACGCCGGTGACTGGGAAGCCGATGGCCTCGAGCTCCTGACGGTTGTACTCAGAGTCGCCAAGCGCCAGGTCGCAGCGGTCCTTGTAGATGCCAAGCTCGCGGCGTCCCAGGTAGCACAGCTTGACGAGCATGTCGTGCACGTCGACGAAGTACTCCGGCGGTGTGATGTTGTGGTACACGAGCGCCATTCGGTCCGGCAACGCGTAGGCTACGCGTGATGCCCGAGAGCCGATCGAGAAGTGGTGAATCAGGATGTTGTCGGGCTGGCTGGCCTCGGGCAGGTCGCGGTAATCGGTGGTCAGGTCCTTGAGCCGATGGTCCGCCGACTCGACGAAAATTTCCGACGAGTAGCCCGCTGCGCGCAGCACTCGCTGGATGCCCAGCACCTCGTGGCCGATCGCATCGCCGTAGCCCAGCGTGGCGAGCACCTGGTGAATTGCGACGGCCACTACTTCGCTCCGCCACCGCCGCCGTTGGGCCTGCGGCCACGGCGCTGTGGACGTCCGCCCCGTCGGTTGTCGCGGCCGCGGTTGTCATTGGGACGGCCGCCTTCGGAACGCGCGCCTTGCGGCGGGCGGCCGGCGTCGCCTCTCGGCCGCCCCTGATCGACGGGCTTGGCTTGAGTGGCCTCGCCAGGCTTGGCCTGGGCGGAGTCCGCGGGTTTACGGCCGTCGCCGCCGGCCCGTCGATGATCGGGCCGCCGCGAGCGCTGATCGCGATGGTCGTCTCGGCGTGGTTGAAACTGCGGCCGCTCTTGCGGGGGCTGGCTCGGCGCCGGCGCCGGCGACGGGCTGACGGATGCCGGTGTGCCGGTTCGAACTTCCGATTTCTGGCTGCTGGCTTCCCGGTACGCTCCACCTGGCAGTTGCTTCACCACCTGGTCAGCTGGCGGCAGCGTGCGCCGGCGGCGGGCGAACCAGCCCGGCAGGGGTTCCATCGCGCGCGACGGCGTTTCCTGCGACAGCTGCTGCAGCATGTCGACGTACTTCTTTTCGATCACCGGCCATGCGTAGTTGCGCTCGAAGAACGCGCGACCGTTGCGGCCGAGCGCCGCCTGCAGGCTGGGTCCTGAATCAATGGCCCGCAGGGTCTCGGCGAACTCGGGGAAGTTCTCGTAGAACAGCCCGGCGTTGCTGCGCAGGCACTGGCCCTGCAGCACGTCGCACTTGGCGTTGGCGAGCACCGGCTTGCCCATGGCCCACGCTTCGAGCGCGACCATCGACAAGCTCTCGAGATAAGACGGCATGATCAGCAGCTCGGCGGCCGCCATCGCGTCGTATTTGTCCTGGTCCTCGAGGAAACCGAGGTGGTGAATGTGCGGATGCTTTGGAATCGGCACGTGCGGCGTGCCGACCAGCACGAGGTGCAAGCCGTCAGCCAGCGCCGCGCTGTAGTGCTCGAAGAACTCGAACAGCTCGACACAGCCCTTGTTTTCGTCGATGCGGCCGACGTAAATGGCGAAGCGTTCCCGCATGTCGAACTTCTGGCGGAACCGCCCACCGTTCGAGCGCTCGGGAATCTCCGAACCGATTCCGACCACCACGCCCGGCACCGACTGGTTGTTCGAGACGCCCTGAATCAGCGCGCGCTCTTCGTACGAGTTGTACATGAACGCGCGAATGCCGCGGAACAGAGGCGGAAAGATGCCGAGGCCAAGGGCGCCGTCTCGTTCCGCCGTCGGTACCAGGATTGCTTTGGACGCTACCGCGCGACAGCCGTGGAACGAATGGTGATACCGGAAGCTAAAGAAGATGAAGAAATCGTAATCGGCCTCTCGCGTCTTGATGTGGTTGATCAGCGCCGGACTCGTCGGCCCCTCGGCCTCGAGCCACGCCAGCTCGTCACGATAGGAATGGGTCTGCGTAAAGACCGTGTCCGACCACTTCGCGAACTCCACCGGGTTGCGCTCGACGGCGACCGGAAAGCGATAGACAGTGATGCCGTTGACAAGGTCTTTGCCTTCGGGCAACTCGTTCTTCCACGAGATGTAATCCCGGTGGGCGCAGGTGGTCAGCACCTCGACCTGCACGTGCTTGCCCAGGTGCTCGGCTACATAACGAGCGTGCTGCTCGGCGCCGCCGTTAATGTCGGCGCCGTAGCGTTGGACGACGACCGCGACCTTCACTGTTTGCCGTTGTCGTCGGACGAGCCGCCATTCGGCTCGCCGCTGGTGTTCGGTGCCTGATCGGCCGCGCCGGCGTCGGCGCTTCCGCTCGTGTCCGGCCCCGCCATGTCGTCACTGCCGTCGAAGTCGCCCTCATCGGCGCCGTCAGATTCGCCGGCCTCGAAGGCTTCGCCGTTCTGCGGCCCCGATTGCGGTCCGGCTGTTTCAGGCGAGCCGGGGGCGCCGGCTCCGCCGCGACGGCCGCGCCGCCGGCGGCGCCGCTTCTTGTTGCCCTCGCCCTGGCCCTGTCCCTGCGGACCCTGTCCTGGCGAGCCCGTCGGCACGAAGCCTTCCAGCGATCCGCCAATTGCCGGCGCCGCGGCCGGCTCGTCATCGTCCGGTTCGCGGCGGACCGGGGCGTGTATCACTTCGGGCCGGTACTGGACCACGCCCTCGAGTGCCCGGACACGGCGCTCGCTGAAGTCGAGACGACTCGACAGCGACTCGACACGCATCCGCAGGTTCTGCATCTCAATGCCGGTGCGGGTCGTCTCGATCACGATGTTGTGGAGCACTTCGTAGTAAAGCGCGTTCCATTCGCCCCGCGACCGCTCGAACTGCTGGTGTTCGACGCGCCGGCGTGACTCTCGCTTCAGCAAATCGACATTGAACTGCGACTGGACGTGCAGGATCTGGTTGAGCGTATTCGGGTTGAAGAACAGCTTCAGCAACGGCCGCAGGAGCTTGCGCATAAACCGCATCGGCCCGCGATGCGACGCAAACAGCGTCTGGTCGTCGAACTCATATGGCGCTTCGATCTTCGGCGGGTCGATGACCAGCGGGCCGACCGCCGGGCGGCTCTTGCGGAACTGCTCGAGCAGGTCGGAGCGCAGGTTGCGCGGCTCCAGGAATTTCTCGAGCCGGACGCTGGCCAGCTCTTGAATCTGCTCTTCGGTGTAGTCGGCGCCGCGCTTCTCGAGAATGCGCGCGCGGATCTGCTTCATGATCTGCTCGACGTCAACCGACTCGGAACGAATGGTGAACTCGCTCATCGATAAACCCTCAGGACACCGACTTCGGCTGCTGACGCCGCTTCCGGCTGGCAAACTCGGGCGCTTCTGCGATGCAGGTGCCGAGAATGCCAAGTGACTGTTTGAATGCGTGCATGCCGGCACGCGTGATCGCGGCGGGCGCCTCGCCCACCTGCGGAAAGCCGTTGGCATCGGGTGTCAGCTGTTCCCAGTTGTCGAACAGGCGGCCCCACGGGCTCAGTAGCGCCTCGCGCATCTGGCGCTCGGCGTTGACGGGGTACCAGAAGCTGTCGTGGTAAATCACGCTCGCGATGTAGGCCCAGGGCGCCAGCACCGTCTTCAGCGACCATTCGATCGGCTTGTGCAGCGGACCCCAGTAGATGTGGTGCTGCATCTTCGAGGCGAAGGTCATATTCTTGAACGGGCCGGTGAACTGCCAATTCTCGTTGGCGGCCTCGAGATCGCCGGTAATCTCAATCTCGCGCGGGTCGCCGCAGCCAAGCCCGAGGTCGTGGGCCAGGCGGATGTACTTGATCGACATCGGATCCATGCCCATCAGCTTCGCGGCGACCGCATCGATCGCGACCTGGTCGCTGCTGGCGAGCATCACGTTCTTGACGTGCGGCACCATGCAGCGCGGCCCCGGACCATCGCCGGCGAACGTGCCGTCCATGACGGCGAACACGCCACGGTGGATCTTCTGCTGGATCATCAACAGGTCAACCAGCGTTTCGTGAATGACCGGATGCGTCCAGTGGCGCCGCTCGTTCAACAACCCGCCGAACGCATTCTTCATCGCGCCGGTCGTGGTGGTGAACACGTGGGTCTTCACCGTCGGCAGGTGGATGATGTTCTCCCCGATGAAGCGCTTCGGGATCATGAAGCCGTCGGGATAGACCTCGTTCAGGCACAGGAATTTATCGGCGAGGGCACTGCCGACGGCGTCGCGCACGTTAATCCACGGCTCGTCGCCTTCGTAGAGGTGCACGTTGCGAATGCCGTGCGACTCGACGACCGGCAGGTGCTTGTTGGCGGTCTCGCCAAGGTGCGCGTCAATGACGACGGTGCGGTTGTGGCAGGCGTGGATCAGGGTCGGCTCGTAGCCGTCCTGTTTCATGGCGCGAATGACGCCGTCCAGCTGCCACGGCGTCGTCGAGCAGCCGGGGAAGAAGAAGTGCCACGAGATATTGACCTTGAGCGCGGTGTCAGCGTCCTTCGCGATGACGTCCTGATAGCCGGCGAGGTTCATCACCGAGTGCGTGTCCCGAAGGACCGTCGCGGGCGAGGTCTTGAGTATTGCGACTTTTGAGCGCGTCACATCCCAGTTACGACGCGTACGGCCGATAGATGAGCATGACTACCGCAATGCCCCAGAGCGCCACGCAGCTTAGCAGCGGGCGGTCCCGCAACAGCAGGTCCGATGGGCTGCCGCCGCCGTGCTTGCGATGCACGAGGTACAGGTACCGGAAGATGCCGTAGATCGGGAATGGAGTGGTCAGCACCAGCAAGGGGGTGCCGAACCGCTCGGCTGTCTCGGGGCTCGCGCAGTAGATGATGTAAACGACCAACGTGGCGGCCGCTACGATCGCGATCATCTGATCGAGCAAGTACGGATCGTACTCCTCCAGAATTCGCCGGTGTCCCGACGCCCCGTCGGCCAGCATGGTGATTTCATGCCGCCGCTTCGCAAGGCCCAGGAACAACGCCAGCAGGATCGTGCAGACCAGCAACCAGTCGCTGACCGGCACTCCGATTACCAAACCACCCGCCACGGCCCGCAGCACGAAGCCGATCGCGATCGTCATCACGTCGAGGATCACGACATGCTTGAGTGTGCGGGTATACAAGACGAACAGCGCCAGGTACGCCGCGGCAGTTAACGCAAACAGCGGCCGCAGCGCGTATGCGGCGGCCAACGCGACCCCGCTCAAGCTGATCGCCCACGCGAGGGCGGCACCTGCGCCGAGCGCGCCCGAGGCAATCGGCCGCAACCGCTTGAGCGGATGCTGGCGATCGGCCTCGCGATCCGAGACGTCGTTAATCAGATAGACGCTCCCGGAGAGGACGCAAAAAATCAAAAAGGCCGCCGAAGCAAGCGCCAAGGCGGCCGGGTCGAGCAATTTAACGGCAAAAATCAGCGCCGCAAAAACAATCAGGTTCTTGGTCCATTGATCCGGTCGCAGCGAAATGAGCAGGTTCGCGACCGTGGACCGAGCCTTCACTTACTTGTAGCTCTTGACGGCTTCCGCCTCCGAATCGAAGGTGTCGAATACCGTCAACAACTTGGTGATCGAGAGCAGGTCCTCGATGCGCTTGGTCAGGTTGAGCAGCTTGAGGCTGCCACCCTGGCGGCTCACGGTGGTGTATGTCCGCACCACTTCGCCGAGGCCAGCGCTGTCGATGTACGGCACGCCTTCGAGATTGAGCAACAGCTTCTTCTTGCCAGCGGCCAGCAAGCTGTTGATCTTGTCCTTCAGTAACTCGTCGCCCTCGCCCAGGGTCATCTTGCCCTTGAGGTCGAGCACGGTCACATCGTTCACGGTGCGTTCGACGATTTCCATTCGATTACATCCCCTACGTCGCGAAAACCCTTACAGCACGGGCGTTTCACGCGCCACAAAAGGCGCGTCAGGCGCCCCAAAAAGGTGTCGAATGTTACCACGAGAGAAGCCGAAAAGAGTCTTGTGGCCCTGGGGTCTCGAGGTCTTGAAATTTCAAGTCCCCCAGATCCCCAGAACCCCAAGTCCTGATTACTCCGTCTCGCGACGTGCTTTCTTCCGATTGCGCTTCCGGGCGAGAGCCTGCTTTGCGCGGCGCTTGTCACCGGGCTTCAAGTAGAAAGAGTGCTTCTTGATGTCCTTGATGATGTCTTCCTGCTGCACTTTGCGCTTGAAACGCCGCAACGCGCTCTCGATCGACTCACCTTCTTGCAATTTCACTTCGGCCATCTGTAGTCACCCCCTCTCGCCTAGTATTTGAGTCCTCATTCGCCAACGCACCAGACGCTGGTCTAAATTGGCGACAGGACAAGTATGTTAGGCTATCACAAGTAAACACGGGGCCACGGACGAAGATAACCCCTTTGTTATCTTCAATTTAGACAGCCGATCCGATCCAGCTAGTCATTTGCCCTAAGCGACCAAATGCGCATCCTCATAATTGGCTCCGGCGCGCGCGAGCATGCCCTGGCACTAAAGCTCGGTCAAGAACCAGGGGTTGACTACTTACTCTGTGCTCCTGGCAACCCCGGAATCGCCATCTCGACCGCCACCGAACCTCTCGACATCTTAGATACCGACGCGTGCGTACAGCTGATCGTCCGCGACCGTATCGACCTCACCGTCGTCGGCCCCGAAGCCCCGCTCGGGCGCGGGCTGGCCGACCGGCTCGCGGCCGAGGGTCGGCTGGTTTTCGGCCCGACCAAAGCCGCAGCGCAACTGGAGACCAGCAAGGCGTTTGCAAAACGCTTCATGGAACGCCACGGCGTGCCGACCGCGCACTATCGCGTCTGCACAAGCGCGGAGGAAGCTACAGCGGCCATCAGGTCCGGCGAGTTTGGCGATGCGCTGGTGGTGAAGGCCGATGGCCTGGCCGGCGGCAAAGGAGTGGTCGTCGCGCTGGATCGCGCCACCGCTGAGGCTGCGGTACAGGCGGCGATGGTCGATCGCAGCTTCGGCGACGCCGGTGCCAGCATCGTGCTCGAGGAAATGCTGAGCGGACCCGAAGTGTCGTTCTTCGTGATCGCGGATGGTGAGCACTACCTGCCGCTGCTGTCTGCGCAAGACCACAAGCGCATCTTCGACGACGACGAGGGCCCGAACACGGGCGGGATGGGAGCTTTCTCTCCGAGTCCGCTGATGACGCCTGCGCTGCAGGAGCGCGTCGAGCGTGAAATCGTCAGACCCGTGCTTAGCGGCATGGCCGCTGAGGGCGCGCCGTTTCGAGGGTTTCTCTACTGCGGCTTGATGCTGACCGCCGCCGGTCCCAAGGTAATCGAATTCAATGTGAGGTTCGGGGACCCCGAGGCGCAGGTGGTCTTGCCACTGCTGTCACAGCCGTTGCTGCCGTTACTGGTCGCGGCTGCTGAAGGGAACCTCGCGCGAACCGCGAACCGGGAACCGGGAACCGGAACGATCGACTCCCGACTCCCGACTCCCGACTCCCGTCAGGTATCGGTAGGCGTCGTCCTTGCCGCGCACGGATACCCCGGCGAGGTGCGCTCGGGCGACGTCATCACTGGCCTGGACTATGTGGCGCGCGATTGTCCAGCGGTGAGAGTGTTTCACGCCGGGGTCAAGCGGCGCGGTTCCGACCTGGTGACGGCCGGTGGGCGTGTGCTGACCGTTGTCGCCACTGCGCCGTCGTTTGAAGTTGCGATCGCTCGCGCCTACGAGGCCGTTAGCAAGATCCACTTTGAGGGCAAGCAGTTCCGCCGGGATATTGGCCGAAAGGCTTTGTAGCGTCAGGGGGGCGGAACCGCAGTTTGGCGCTAAGGTGTCAGCAACGCCCGGACCGCATCGTCGATATGGTTGCGGAACGTGTTGGTGTTGTGGCCTTCGGAGACTTCGAGGTAAGTCACCGGCGCGTTGACCCCGTCGAGCGTGGTGCGCAGCCGCCGGGCGCCATCGATCATCGCGTCGTAGACACCTCCCAGCACAAAAAATCGAATCGACACGGCTGCCGCGCGCGCGCGCGACTGGTTGGCGATCACAGAGGCCGCTTGCTCGGGCGGGGCGATGGCCGCGCATAATCCGAAGACAGACGGAAACTCAACCGCGAGATCGACGGCGCCGTAGGCGGCAAGCGAACTCCCCAGAATAATGCGGTGGTCTGGTGCCGGGAACGTGCGGAAGCGTTTGTCCACTTGCGGCACCAGCTCTGAAGTAATGAAGGCGCGCCATTTCGTGTTGCGCGTGTATTCCTCCTGGCGATCGCCTGGTTCAGAGAACACTGCGATCAGCGGTGGAATGGCCTTGCGGGCGATCAACCGATCGAGGACGCGCGGCACCGCCATCTTTTCGACATAGTTGCCGCCGTCCAAAACATAGAGCACGGGATAAAGCGTGTCGGTGGCACTCGCATAACCAGGTGGCAGATAAAACCAGATCCGGCGCGGTCCGCCGAGCGCCCGCGACGTCACTGTTTCCGCGATCACTTCACCAGCGGGAACAGCCGTTTGGTCATCGACTTCAGGATTCGCGACCCAGAACGGCATGCGGATCTCGGAGCGGGGCCCGGCATAGGCCTGGACCGTGCGCGGGTTCAACGGATCTGCCGCGGCCTCCTTGTCGAAGAAGAACACATACTCGGCGCGCGCATTGGTATAGGACGTGCCTTCGAGATACGACCAGCTGGTGCCGTCGATTCGGGTCATCTTGCCGATCGCGGCGTCGTATCCCTGCGGTGTCGCTGCCCAGGCGTTGAAGTCGCCGACGACGCGCGGGGTCGCGCCGTTTGCGTCCTTGGCGAAGAACACCAGGCGGGTCTGGTTCTCGATGACCGGCGTCCCGCCCTTCGCCGCTATGAAACGCTCGACCGCCTGTTCTCGCTGATCCGACTCGAGGTCAGGCAGCTGTTTCTTGAGTGCCGACCACGACTGCGGTTCCCCCGCGCAACCAGCCAGGGCAGCCGCGAGCAGGAAGAGCAGGCCGGCTGCCTTAAGCACTCCTGGCACCCTTGGCACCTTGTCCTTCCACGATCAGCTGTCCGCAGGCGGCACGAATGTCACGTCCCCGGCTCTTGCGCACCGAGACGTTCACGCCCTTGTCAGCCAGGATCTTCGCAAAGGTGTTGATCACGTCGTCGGCCGGGCGTTCGAAGGGGATTCCCGGCGCGGCATTGAGCGGCAGCAGGTTCACCTTGGCCTTGACCCCCGACAACACCTTCACCAGCTTGCGCGCGTCCTGCGGCGAGTCGTTCACGCCGGCCAGCATCACGTACTCGAACATGATGCGGCGGCGCTTGGCCAGCGGGAACCGCTTGCAGGCATCGATCACGTCTTGCATCGAGTATTTCTTGTTCACCGGGACAATTGCCGCGCGCGTTTCTTCGCTCGCCGCGTGCAGCGAAACCGCCAGGTTCGGCATCAGCGTTTCGGCAGCCAGCTTGTCCATCATCGGCACGAGCCCCACTGTCGAGAGCGTCACCCGCTTGGGATGCAGCGCCAGTCCCTCTTTCTCGTTCAGCATCCGCAACGCCTTCATGGTGGCGTCGTAGTTGTGCAGCGGCTCGCCCATGCCCATGAGGACGATGTTGAAAGACTTATCGAGAAGGTCGAGCGACTGTGCGAGCAGGCGGACCTGGGCGGTGATCTCGGTCGCCGACAGGTTACGAATCAGACCCATCTGGCCCGTGAGGCAAAAGGCGCAACCCATGGCGCAGCCGACCTGCGTCGATACGCAGAAGGTCTGTGCCGGCGTGTCGGGAATGAAGACCGCTTCGATCTGCTTACCGTCGGCGAGCTGCAGCACAAACTTCTGGGTGCCGTCTTGCGAGATGTCGCGCTTGATGATAACCGGCAGCGAGATAGTGGCACTCTCGGCGAGCGCGGTGCGTAGTCCCTGCGCAAGATCCGTCATTTGCGCGAAGTCAGTGACCCCGCGCCGCCAGATCCATCGATAGACCTGCTTGGCGTGAAAGCGCTTGTGGCCGAGCGACTCGACAAACGTTTCGAGTTCGCCCAGCTCCATTCCGGCGAGATCGGCGAGCACCTCCGTAGTGTAGCCCCATGTCCGCCGGAGCTTCTTGAGCGAAGACCGATCAGTGCCCGAATCGCGCGCGCATCGACGCGAGCGTCCTGGTAATCGATTCACGGGCCGTGCTGTTGACGATCGGTCGCATCAGGGTGCCGATAATGGGCGGCAGATCTCGACTGAGCGTCAGTGACTCAACCTCGACGATCACGTCGCCGCCCACCTGTTTGAACCGCCAGTACGAATTCAACCGCCACATGTAGCCATGGTCGTTACCCTCCGGCAATGCGCGTTCCTGCGGTGTGCCGGCGTTTTCGATCTCGACGATGCGGGTGGAAATGCTGTTGCTGAGCGCGCGCTCGGGAGACAGGCGTCGATAGTGGGTGTCGTATTCGGTGTCGTAAACGACCGTTACGAGCTTGGTGCGGCGCAACCGCAGGAACAGCTTCTGCGAGTTCTCGCCGGTATTCACCACTCGCGACGACAGCACGTCCTCTTGCTTGTGCTGGTCGGTCTGCGGCTCCTGTATTGTCTTCAACAGCACATCAAGCTGGACGCCCGGGATTAATGCGGTGCCGCGCCAGTGGTTGACCATCCCGCCGTCGATCTCGACTCCCCTGACCGCGTCTCCTCGGGCAATGACCACCTCGCCGCGGCGCAAGGCCGCGATCGCGGCAGAATGCTGCGCTGGGGCCTGGCGTTCGATGGCGAGGAACGGCGCGTTTATGCTGAGTTCCTTGTCGATACGTGCCTCCACGGCCGCGACGTATCGAGCGAATCCCTGAACGGTCTTCGGCTGGAGCATCGCCTCGAGAGTATCGGCGGCCGCGGACGTGCCGACGGCCATCATCACGGCCACCGCTGTTGCATGACTGAAGGGTCCGGGAATCACCTGAGAGTTTCCTCCTGGAACAAGGCGCGTCCGTTGTTGACGCTCGTGATGACGAAGGTCGTGACCATGCCGGCTACCCCCACGATACCTCCGAGGTCGAACAGCCTGACCTCGAACAGTCCAAAGGGTTTGACGACTGGCCAAGCAATCAGGGCGAATGCACCAGCTGCCAGCACGATTCGCAGTTCGGTCGGCCCAACGCCGAGAAACGCCATCTTGAAGATGCCGCGGGCGTGCGTGGCGAGGTAGACCTCCGCCGACACGAGGAAAAACGAGGCGACGAACAGAGCGGCCACCGTCGAGCTCATGTGGCCCGACGCCGCCAGCCCGGCAAACACCATGGCCGTGCCCGCCAGGTCGATGACGTGATCGATGTAGTAGCCGTAGCGCGGCCGCAGCTGGTTCCTCACCCGCGCGACCGTGCCGTCAAGGCTGTCGCCAAACCAGTTGAGTACCAGGCAGAGCGTGACAAGGCCAGCCCCGGCAACAGGATCCAACCCACTCAGCCAGAACGACAGACCGGCACCGGCCATCGCCGCCAGCCCGAGAGCAGAAAGGTGATCGGAGTGAATCGTTCGCGGCAGGCGCTCGGCGATCCAGATGAGCAGGCGTTTCTCGGAGGCAGCCAGCAAGCTGGTGTTGAGGCGGACGTGGGTGGCAGTAGTCATTCGCAATCTCCTGCTTCGAAATGTGCAAATGGCGCGCAAAGTGGCTCAGTGATATGATCCGCAGGTAATTCTTTCTGCCGTAACTACTTGATCTGCGGCAGGTTCCCACGTGTCAGAGTCCAACATTCGTCGCGCCGTCCTTGCCAACGGTGTCCGTCTTGCCACCGAGCGGATGCCGCATGTCCGGTCGGTTGCCGTCGGCATCTGGCTGACACGCGGTTCACGCCACGAGCCGTCGGAAAGCATGGGCATTGCGCACTTCGTTGAGCACATGCTCTTCAAGGGCACGCCGACCAGATCGGCGGAAGAGATCGCTCAGCAGGTGGACTCGATTGGCGGCCAGATCGACGCGTTCACCTCCAAGGAATACGCCGGCTACTACCTGAAGGTCCTTGACGAGCACCTGCCGCTGGCGGTCGAGATCCTGGCCGACTTGATCAGCAACCCGCTGATGGCGGATGACGACATCGAGAAAGAGAAGAAAGTCATTCTCGAAGAGATCAAGATGGTCGAGGACACCCCCGACGATCTGGTCCACGAAATTTTCGCTGAAGGATTCTGGTGCGGGCACCCGCTCGGGCGGCCCATTCTAGGCACTCCGGCCAGCGTGAACGCGCTCAACCGCGACACGCTGAACCAGTACTTCACCAACACCTACGTGGCGGCGAACTTCGTCGTGGTAGCGGTCGGCAACCTTGAGCACGACAACGTGCAGAACCTGCTCGAGCGCGCGCTCGCGCACATTCCGCACCGCGGTCCCGACGCCGAGCACACGCCGCCGGTAGTCGCATCGACGATCCAGATCCGCAAGAAGGAACTCGAACAGAGTCACGTCGTGTTTGGCACGCCAGCCCTGCCGCAGCATCACCCGGAACGGTATGCGGGCTACGCGCTGAACACCACGCTCGGTGGCTCCATGAGCTCGCGGCTGTTCCAGAACGTCCGCGA
>JANMUX010000016.1:0-5210 GCA_031392125.1 Acidobacteriota bacterium
GGCGGCCGCTTCGTCTTCGACGATTTCCTGATGACGCCGACGCTGATCGCCCACATGCGGCAGGTCCAGCTGCGTGCTGAGTATCGATCGGCGACCGGCGCCGACACCCTGTTGTGGGTCACCTCGCTGGTGGACGAGACGTCGCAGTCGATTAAGGTGGTGACGTGGGAGGATGAACTCGACGCGCACGGTGCGCTAGTGCAGAGACGCTATCGCCGTTTGAGTCTCAGCTGGCTCCACCCGTCGCAGGCGCTCGCGCTGCTCACCGAAGCCGGGTTCGAGGTCGAATCATGCTACGGGGATTTCGCCCGCACACCGTTTTCGGACGCCACGGCGCACGAACAGGTCTGGGTCGCCCGCAGGCCCACGTAATGGAGAACCCGTCATGATCGGAACCACAGGACTGCACGCTCTTCGCGTGGAGTGCATCGTCGGGATTCACCCACACGAGCGAGAGACGCGCCAGTCCGTGATCCTGGATATCGAGATGGACTACGACTTCGTGGCGGCGGTGGCCGGCGAAGCGATCGGCGACGCCGTTGACTACTCCGAAGTGGCAGGCCACATTACCGAGCTTGCCGAACGCCGGGAGTTCCTTCTGATCGAAACGATGGCCGAGGAAACGGTAGCGATGGTACTGGCCCGGTTTCCACGAGTACAGCGCGTGCGCCTCGAGATCCGGAAGCCGGCCGCCGTCCCGGCCGCCGCGAGCGCATTCGTTCGTGTGGAGCGCGCTCGAACGTGAGCACCCATGCTCCGGTGGCGATCGTGACAGGCGGCGCACGCCGGCTCGGCCGGCACTTGTGCACGATGCTGGCGGCACGAGGATATGACGTCGTGATCTTCTATCGGCGCTCTGAAGAGGCGGCGCGCGACCTCGAGCAGCAGATCGCCGCCACCGGGCGGCGCGCCAGGGCACGGGAAGTGGACGTCGGCGTCGCATCACAGGTCGCCGACGCGTTCACCGAGATCGCGCGGCTCGAGGGCCGGGTCGACTTGCTGGTGAACAACGTGGGTAACTACAACCCGCAGCACATCACCGACTTGAACCCAGAGGTGTGGGATGCCACGCTGGCGGCCAACCTGTCGGGTGCCTATTACTGCTGTTTCCATGCGCTCCCACTGATGGCAGCGGGGGGCAACATCATCAACATCGGGATGGCCGGGCTCGAGGGCATTCGAGCCAACGTGCGGGGCGCCGACTACTACGTCAGTAAGACGGGCCTGCTTTCGTTGACGCGGTCGCTGGCGGTCGCGTATGCCGAGCGAAACATTCGCGTCAACATGGTGTCGCCCGGTCAGCTCGATAACTCCATTGACCTGCCGCCGCCCGACGAGATTGGGAGCTCGGTGCCGCTCGGGCGTGCCGGCGAGCTGCCCGAGGTCGCGCACGCAGTCGAGTACCTGCTCGATGCCAAGTACGTCACGGGCGTCAACATCGACGTCGCTGGCGGCTACCGGCTGTAGCAGCTCATGCCCACCGCCTCTGCGCTGCTGCCCCTTTGGGAGCGCGCCGCCGAATGGGAGCGCCGCATCGCGATGGTGAAGGCGGCACGGTCGTTCTTGTATCTATCGACCTACTACATCGAGCACGACCCGTATGGCCTCGGGATGTTGGCCGAACTGAGCCTCGCCCAGCGGCGTGGAGTGGCCGTGAACCTGCTGATCGACGGGTTCGGACAGCGCCTGGGCGGCACCCTGATGTCGGCCGGCGACAAGGCAGCGCTGGCCGTCATGCTAGACGGGCTGCAGCGTGCGGGAGCGGTTGTCACAACCTACCAGCCACGGCGGTCGTTGCAGCGATGGCTCGGCGGTGGTCAGCACGTCAAGATCCAGGTATCGGAAGCCGGTGAGGCGATCTTCGGCAGCAGCAACTTGAGCCGTTCGTCGTTTGAAAAGTGGAATGAGTACGCCGTGGCGCTGCGGGGTCCGGTCGTGCGCACGCTGCTCGAAAGTTACCGCGACATCGGCGGCAGCGTGGACGACACCCATCTCGCCCAGTTGGACGAGGTGGCGGAGGCGGGCGCCGCAGATCTTGTGCTCGAGTACTGGTTGTGTAACCCGAACAGCTGCCAGGGCAGGACCGGGCCACTGGGCTGGCGCGGCGCTAACGTCGTAACCGACGGTTTGATCGATCGGATTGCGACCGCGAAAAGATCCATCTGGATCACCAGCTTTTACTTCAAGCCGGTTGAGCCGCTGCTGGCGGCCCTGGTCGACGCGGCGCGGCGAGGCGTGCGGGTCGAGGTTTACCACTCGCATCGCGACGCGTTGCCGGCGACCGATCTCGCCTGGATCGCCGCGGCCGCCCACTACACTCGGCTATTGAACGCCGGCGTGCGCGTCTACGAGAATCGCCGAGGCGAGCATTCGAAGATCGTGCTGATAGACGAAGAGTGGGTGGCGTTCGGGAGCTACAACTTCGAGCACGCGGCCCACGATCGGCTGGCCGAGGCCATGCTGGCCAGTGGTGATGTCCGAGCGACCCGACCGGCCGCCGAGATTTTCGCGGAACTGCGCCGGCATCCAGACAACGCGCTGGTCACGCCGCAAGGCCTGGCCGAGTTACCGGCGCGGCTCAAGGCCAGGCGCCGGCTGTTTGGCCGATTCAAGCGGTGGCTATGAAGCCGCCGCCAGTAGCAAGGGAGTCCGTGGTGTCCACAAACGCGCTGCAATTCAACGAGATCGAGCACAAGTTCATCGTCGATGCGCAGTTCGACCTGCCACGCTTCCGGCAGATGGTCGAGCGGCTTGGCCCAACCAGGACCAGCACTGTCAGCGTCGAGGACCGGTACTACCTGACGGAAGGTGGCCGCGCGCGCCGGTTCCTGATGCGGCATCGCTATGATGCCGAGCTCCATCACCTGACGATCAAGTCGCTCGAGGCCGACACTGAAGTTCGTGTCGAGGTCAACCTCGACCTGGGACATCAGGCCGGTCAACAGGCGACGCAGGTCGATGCCTTCGTGAATCTGCTGGGGGTGGTGTGGAGCGGCTCGCTGCACAAGGAACTGGAGGTGTGGTACTTCCCCGACTGCGAGGTCGTCTATTACGAGGCCTCGACGGCCTCACGCTCGGTCCGCTGTGTGGAGTTCGAGGCGAGGGGCAAGGACTCACTCGATGAGGCCCTGGCGACGGTCGAGCGGTTCGAACGCGCCACTGGTTTTTCGAGCGGGGCCAGGTCGCGCCTGTCGCTTCCGCAGATCCTGTTCCCCGAGCTTGCCGAGACGCTCGCCGGCTGACAGGTCGCGCGTTGACACTCACCACAACGTCAGCCATGATGCGCGGAGTTTCGTGAAAGTAATGGAGGCGCTATGCAGTATCTGCAATTGACATGGTCAGTGTGCGCCAGCGTGATGCTGGCCGTGGGAATGATGGCGCTGCCGGCTCCGGCCCTGGCGCAGAGTGTCAGCGGCATCGCTGGCGTCGTGCGTGACTCGTCGGGCGGTGTGCTGCCGGGCGTTACCGTGGAAGCCACCAGCCCCGCGCTGATCGAGGGTTCGCGCTCGACGGTCAGCGGCACGAACGGCACGTTCCAGATCACCGACCTCAGGCCCGGTGACTACGTCATGACCTTTTCGCTGCCGGGCTTCCGCAGCGTGCGTCGCGAGGGCATCAGGCTGGGCGCCTCGTTTACGGCGACGGTCAACGTCGAGCTCGCGGTCGGCCAGCTCGAGGAAACGGTGACGGTGTCGGGTGCGTCGCCGATCGTGGACGTGCGCAACTCGGTGTCGCAGGCGGTGATGAGCCGCGAGGTGCTAGACACGATTCCCACCGGCAAGGACCCCTTTGCGGTGGGCCAGTTGATCGCCGGCGTCACCACGGCCACACCCGACGTCGGTGGCACCCAGATCATGCAGCAGCCCACGCTGCAGGTGCACGGCTCGTCGAACAACGACAACGTGTTCATGATCGACAACGTGCAGATCCAGCACATCGGGTTTGGCGGCAACCAGACGGGCTTCTACTTCAACGACGGCCTGATGGAGGAAATCAGCTACCAGACCAGCTCGCTGCCCGCCGAAGCGCCGGTCGGCGGCGTGCAGATCAACATGATCCCGCGCGACGGTGGCAACCAGTTCCACGGCGGCCTGTTCGTGACCGGCGCGAATGACTCGATGCAGAGCGACAACCTGGACGACAGGCTGGTGGCTCTCGGGTTCCGCGCGCAGAACCGAGTCGACACAATCTACGACTTCAATGCCACCTTCGGTGGGCCGATCAAGCAAGATCGCCTCTGGTTCTTCAGCACCTTCCGCCGCTGGGCCGCCAACAATTACCTGGGCAACACTTTCACCGCGACCGGCGAGCAGGCGCTCGACGACCAGAACATCACCGACGCGACGCTGCGCCTCACCGGAAAACTGAACGACAAGAACAAGCTGACGGTTCACTACGACCGCAGCGCCAAGTGGCGCGGCCACCGCCCCAACAATTGGATTGGCGCGAGCATCAACGAACCGATCTCGTCGGTGGTCCAGACCACGGGCCTCAATTACATCGGCCAACTGAAGTGGAGCTCGCCCATTTCGAACCGGCTGCTCACCGAGGTCTCGGCCTTCACCATGCCGGTGAACTACAACCTCTCGTTCCAGCCCGACGCGGCGGCCGATGCCGTTGCCACGTTCGATCAGATCCGGTCGCACTTCACGGGCGTCTCGCCGAGACAAGACATCAACAAGGCGCGGATGTACACCTACGCCGGCTTCATGTCGTATGTCACCGGCGGGCACAACTTCAAGGTCGGCCTGCAGGTGCGAACCGGCGACTCGGAAGAGCTTTTCGAGACCCGCCAGGACATTGTTCAGATCGTCAACAACGGCGTGCCGAACTCCGTGCGCCTCGTCAACAACCAGAGCGGCCACAAAGAGTCAGGCGTGAACACGGGGTTCTACGTGCAGGACTCGTGGTCGTTTGGCCGGGTCACCATCAACCCGGGCCTGCGCTACGAGCGCTTCACGATGTCGATTCCGCAGCAAAGCGCCGCCGCCGGCCGCTGGGTGCCCGCCCGCGAGTTCGCCGAGCAGCCGAACCTCGTGAACTGGAACACGCTGTCGCCACGCTTCGGCATTGCATGGGACGTGTTGGGTGACGGCCGCACCGCAGTGAAGGGCGGCCTGAGCAAGTACGACCGCCTGGCCGGCATCACGATCATCCAGCCGCTTAACGGCAAGAACATCGCCTTCCAGACCTGCCCCTGGACCGACACC
>JANMUX010000045.1:0-22318 GCA_031392125.1 Acidobacteriota bacterium
GCGATCGCGCTGGCGCTGCGCACCCGGGCGCCGATCCTGGTCGACGAGAAAGTGATCGACCACGCCAAGACGGTGGACCTGTCGAACGAGAAACAAGACAGCGACCGCCTGCAGCAGTGGCTCGAGCAGCTCGACCCCGACGACATGGGCAAATACAAGATGTAAGCCGCGGGGGAATGTCGGCGTGCCGACAATTCCCCTAAGTGCTTGCCAGTTCACACCTTAACTGCCGGTATTTCCGCAAACGCCGGGCCTCCGACAACGCCGAGTTTGACTCTCACGGTTCACGCTTCTAGAATGCGGAGACCGTGCACAGTCTTTCTCGATGATTCTCAGCATCGCCAACCAGAAGGGCGGCGTGGGGAAAACCACCACCGCCATCAACCTCGCGGCAGCTCTTGCCATGCGCGGCAAGCCGACGCTGCTCATCGACCTCGATCCGCAAGGCAACAGCAGCATGTCGTTTATCGACATCCGCACCGCGACGCGCAGCATGTATGACGTCTTCGTTGATGACTCCGTGCATCTGAGCGACGTGATCGTGCCGGCCACGCTGCCGAACCTTTCGATCGCACCGGCCAGAATCACGCTGGCGAAGCTCGAGTCGCGCCTCGTCGGCGAGCTCGATGCGCCGTTCCGGCTGAAGGACGAACTGGCCGCCTTGCAGGGGCAGTTCACCAACGTCGTGATTGACTGCCCGCCGGCCCTGGGCCTGCTGACCATCAACGCCCTGGTCGCCTCGACCCACTTACTGATTCCCATCCAGTCGTCGTACTTTGCGCTGGAGGGCACCGATGATCTGCTCGAGACCATCGAGAAGGTCCGCCAGCGGCCCAACCCCGAACTGCAGATCCTGGGCGTCGTCATCACCATGCACGACAAGCGAACGGCGCTGGCGCGCGACATCCAGGAACAGATTCGCAAGGTCTTCGGCGAGAAGGTGTTCCGCACGGTCATCAGCAAGAGCGTGCGGCTCGAGGAAAGCCCGGCGTACCGGGAATCGATTTTTACGTTCGCGCCAGAATCGTCCGGCGCCACCGAGTATTACCGTTTGTGTGAGGAGGTGATCGACCGTGCCTAAGCCTCGCGGATTGCCAGACAACCTGCGGATGCGCCACGACGCGCACTACGTTGAAACGTTGGCCGCTTCGGCCGGCGCCCCGGTCGGCCGCATGGTGCCGATCGACCAAATCGACCCTAATCCCGACCAGCCGCGACAGGCCATGGGCGACCTGGCCGAGCTGATTTCGTCGGTCACCGAGAAGGGAATTATCGAGCCACTGGTGGTCCGGCAACGGGGCCCACGCTACCAGATTATCGCCGGCGAACGGCGTTATCACGCCTCGGTTCAGGCCGGTCTCACCGAACTGCCGGTGGTCATTCGCGACGTCGACGACCGCGAGATGCTGGAACTGGCCCTGGTCGAAAATATCCAGCGCAAGGACCTGACGCCGTTCGAAGAGTCCGAGGCGATGCAGGCGCTGGCGCAGCGCTGTGGCTATACGCACGAAGACCTCGCTAAGCGCCTTGGCAAGTCGAGAACGACCATCACCGAGGGCCTGTCGATTAACGGCATCCCGCCAGAGGTTCGCAAGGTGTGCCGGCTCGCGGGCATCACCAGCCGCTCGTTGTTGCTGCAGGTCGTCCGCCAGGGTGACGCGCAGAAGATGCTGGCCCTGGTCGAGAAGATTGCGAACCAGGGCGCCACCCGCGAACAGCTCCGCAAGGACACCCAAAAGGTAAAGCCCGGTCGGCCGAAGTCGTTTGTGTTCGCCTTCCGCCCGTCCAGCAAGGCGTTCAACATGCGCCTCAGCTTCAACAAGAAGAGTGCGAGCAAGGATGAAGTCATAGCCGCGCTCGAAAATATTCTGCTGGAACTGAAGCACGCCAAGTAGAGGCCGCCGCGTCACGAAAGTTTGGTGACTCGGAGAGGCCCGATTGGCTTCTCAGGGTATTAAGTTAACATAACATGTATTATCAGACTTAATGAATACAGCCAACAATTGACCACTGTGGAAGGTTTGTGGGGCAATCTAGGTTGCGGTAAGGGGCAACTGCCCTAGAGATGCCAGTCCGCCGAGTTCGGCGGACCAGGCAACGCGACCGTCCACGAACCGGCAGGCGGCAAGGTCTCGATCACAGCGCCAGACGAATCACGAATCTGAATCGCAAACGTGAGGTCCTGACCAGCCTCAGCGCCGAGGTTGGCGGTCGGAATCATCACCTCGACCAACTCACCAATCGAGACCTGGGCCGCGGGGACCGGATAGCTGAGAGTCTTGGGTTCGGAGGTGAGGATGCTGAGGGTCGCGCCTCCGTCATCCAGCAGTTCCGGCAACGAAGGCCCGTCCAGCCGAAGGCACAAGGTGCCGCCGTTTCCAAACGCCACCAGCAGTTCCGAAACGGTCGCTGATGCGGCCACCTCGTGCATGGCACCGGCCGGGCGAATCAGCGAAGGCCGAGCCGCCCCCACCCACTCCAGAAAACTGGAGCGCCGACCGTCGAGGCGAACCGATACGACCCCTGCCGGAGAAAGGCGAACAGGGCCGGGGCCGGTCGAAATGTTGGAGGCATACAGCTCGTCAGGAACCGGAACGCCGAGAGCCGCATATGCGTTACGCAAGTGCACCCGAAACAACTCGTCGAAGTCGCGGTCGTGGTCGGATGAATGGTCGTCGCCGTACCACCAAAACCAGTCGCTGCCTTCCGCGATCAGCAGTTCCTCGAACGCGCGGTCGCGGTTGGTGACCGCGACTTCCGGTGCGCGGCGATCGAACACGTCGCGGGCTTCAGCTAATTGCGACCAGGCGCGATGGTCATCACGATGACCAATCCAGATATAGAAGTCGGCGTTGATCCACGACCCGGCATGGACAGAAGCCAAGGGCAAGGCCGGGAGCGCCGCGGCTTCAGCCATCGTGACGGTGCGAATGTCTCCCGCCTCACTGAGCGCGCCATACAACGCGCGCAGGAATGGGCGGCCGCCACCGGGGTAGTGCTCCCAGGCGTTTTCACCGTCCAGGATCACGCTCACGGTTGCCTCTTCCCCGCCGGTGGTTTCGCGAAAACGCCGGCCGGCCTCGCGGATGCGCGCGACGAAATCCGCGGCCGCCGCGCCCGCTTCCCACGATTGATAGTGGAAGCCAATGCGATCAGACAAGGCGTGGTCGCGGAACAGCGCGATTGGTCCCCTGGCGCCCAGACGATACGGGCGGTACAACAGATCGGGGCGACCGGCATGGCCGAAGCCGTCGCGGGGCATCGGCACCCCCAGCGAGCGCGACAGGATGGCCTCGTCGGTGGCAACCCAGGCGACGCCCGCGTCAGCCATGAGCGCGACCGCCTCGTTCGAGACCGACCCTTCCGACGGCCACATGCCGGTTGGCCGCAGGCCGAACGTGCGCTCGTGAAAGTTCAACGCCCGTTCGACCTGCACCCGCGCATCTTCCGGCCGCGCGAATCGCGTCCGCGGGCGCTGCGAGTGCGGTTGGTTACCGAGCGCTGTATCGGTGTCATGCAAGAGCGGGAGAATGGGGTGGTAAAAGGGAGAGCACGACAGCTCCACCTGCCCGCGCGCACTTGCTTCGCGATAGGCCGGCACCACCAGCCGCAACAACTCGAGTTCGATCTCCCGGAGCACGTGTTTGTCGGCTTCGGTGAAATCCCTACCCTTTACAATCAGTTTTTGCAGTCGCTGGTCACGCGCGAGCCAGTCGGGATCAAGCCACACTAGCTTGTGCCACACCTGCAGGTCGCGAAGGTCGCTGTCGGAGAACGGTTGACCGGCCATGCGCGCTGCGTGGAGTTCCGCGTAGCGGGGATATGGTCCGATCATGCGCCCGTAGGGCGCGTGAAACCCGTTCGCCACCAGCCAGCGGGCCTCGTCTGACGCCAGTTCTCCGGCAGGCTTCAGGCCAAGAGCCAGGTGCCGGTCCCGCGCGCGGTCCTCGGCAAACGCCTCGACCTGGACTACCAGCGAGGGCACTAAGTTAAAAGTCACGCGGACCCGAGGAAATTCCTCGAGCAGGGCCACCATGCCCCAATAGTCCTTAATCGCGTGAAGCCGCACCCACGGGAGGATGTGTTCGCCGGTGGCGAGATCCTCGTAGTAGGGCTGGTGCATGTGCCACAGCAGCGCCAGGTTCACCATGGGCGATAATGGAGGCGGCCCAGCCCCATGCGAATGCGGATTATCGACCGGTACGTCATTCGGGAAGTTATCCCGCCATTCCTGATTGCCTTACTGGTGTTCACGTTCATCCTGATTATCCCTAACATCATCGGTTTGGCCGAACAGATGATTGCCAAGGGCGTGCCGTGGGGAACGCTGGCCCGGTTGATGGCTACCCTGATCCCGTCGGTGGTGGCGCTGACCATCCCGATGGCGCTGCTGATCGGTATCCTGGTCGCCATGGGCCGGCTGTCGGCCGACCGCGAAGTGGTGGTCTTGATGGCATGCGGAGTGAGCCCATACCGGCTGCTGCAACCGATCCTGTTCGTCGGTGTCATCTGCTGGGGCGTCGCGTCGTGGGTGATGCTCGAGGCCATGCCCAACGCGAACCAGACGTTTCGCGAGATATCCACCAAGATCGTCATGGATCGAGCTGAGGGCGAAGTGCGGCCACGGGTCTTCTTCGAAGACTTCCCCGGCATGGTGCTCTACGTGAACGAAGTGCCGGCCGGCGGCGCGGGGTGGACCGACGTACTGGCCGCTGATTCGCGCAACCCGGCGCAGCCGGTCATCTACCTGGCCAGGCGCGGACGCATGGTCATTGACCGCAACGCGAGAACTATCCAGATGGTGCTCGAAGAAGGGACTAGGCACAGCACGCGGCTGGACGACGCCAGCGCCTACGAAGTGCTTCGGTTCGACAGCACCATCATGACCCTCGATCCGGAATCGGTTTTCCCGAGCCATGGGCCGCCCCGCGGCGATCGAGAGCTGAGGGTCGAAGAGTTACACGCCAAGGGCGAAGAGATGCGCGCGCAGGGCCTGTCACCTCACAACCAGGTCATGGAGATTCACAAGAAGTTCTCCATCCCGGTCGCATGTTTCGTGTTCGGCCTGCTGGGCCTTGCGCTCGGCGCAACCAGCCGCAAGGACGGCAAGCTTGCCGCGTTCGTCCTTGGCATCGGCGTCATCTTCACCTATTACATCGTGATGTACGGCGGCGAGGCTCTGGCAAAAGGACACTGGTTGCCGGCGTGGCTTGCGATGTGGCTCCCCAACTTCCTGCTCGGCGGCGTCGGCATTGCACTGCTGGCGTCGCGATCAAGGTCGGCGGGCTCCCCCGTTCGCATCTCGCTGCCATCGTGGTTCAGCCGCCGCGGCCAGCCGGCCAACCTCGAGTCAACGGCCTCGCCGGTCGCGTCATCTACGGCTGGCAGACCCCGCGTCGTCGTCGTGCTGAAGGTACCGCAGTTCTCGCTGCCGGGACCACGACTGCTCGACGTCTACCTGGCAAAACAGTACATGCGCATTCTCGGCATGACCACGGTCGGCATGCTCGGCCTGTTCTACATCTCGACCTTCGTCGATCTGTCCGACAAGTGGTTTAAGGGACAAGCGTCGTTTGGCATGCTGGCGCAGTTCCTGTTCTGGTCGACGCCTGAGTGGCTGACTTACATCCTGGCGCTGGCGGTGCTGTTGTCGGCCCTGGTAACAATTGGCCTGCTGACCAAGAACAGCGAGTTGATCGTGATGCGTGCCTGCGGCATCAGCTTGTATCGCACCGCGCTGCCGCTCGTGCTGTTCGCGGTCGTGGCGAGCGGAATCCTGTTCGCGATGGAAGAGCAAGTGCTGGCGACCGCCAACCGGAATGCCGACCGGTTGAAGCACATCATTCGCACAGGCTCCCCGCAGACCTTTGGCGTCCTGAATCGTAAGTGGATCGTCGGTCGCAACGGCGAGGTCTATCACTATCAGTTTTACGATCCCCGTCGTCGCGAGCTGAACAGCCTGTCGGTCTTCGAGTTCGACGATGCGGAGCATACGATTCGATCGCGGATGTTCGCGGCCAAGGCGACCTATGCGCCGGTCGCCGGCGGCGCCGGAGTGGTGCCGCAATGGCGGCTCGAACAGGGATGGTCGCGGCAGTTCGGTCCCAAGACGCAGGTCCAGGACTTTGCCCGCTTCACGGATCGCATGGTGCCGCTCGAGCCCGCCGATTACTTCGTCACCGAGGCGCGCGAACCGGACCTGATGAACTTCGGCCAACTGCGCAGCTATGTCGCCGAGTTGCGTGCCAGCGGATACAACGTGCTCGAGCACGAGGTCGGCCTCTATCGAAAAGTCGCGTTCCCCTTCGTGACGCTGGTGATGACCCTGATCGCCATACCGTTCGCGGTCTCCACCGGCAAGCGCGGCGCCATGTACGGCATCGGTATCGGCATCGTGCTGGCGCTCGTCTATTGGGTGATGATCAGCGTGTTTGCCGCGTTTGGTGCCGGCGGATTGCTCGACCCGATGCTGGCAGCCTGGGCGCCGAACCTGATTTTTGGCGCTGCCGCCGCTTTCCTCTTACTGACCGTACGCACATGACCAAAGTAACGCAGCAACCCTCCCCCACCCGCTACGTCACGGCCGGCGTCTGTCTCATCGCCGCGATGGTGAGCCTGCCGGCGGGCTTTGTCCAAATGGTGTTGGCACTGCAACGTGGCGGCTACGGCACAAGCAGCATGACCCTGCCAATCGCCTGGCTCGCGCTGGGCGGCGGTTTACTTGGCCTGGGGATCGCCTTGATGATTTGGGAACTCAGCGTTCGCCACGGCATCAGGCACTAACGAACGAAGGCCACTTCCGCAATGGTCATCCGTCCCGCCGCGCCGGGACGGCTGTTCAGTGTGTCCACCACAAACAAGAGCGACCTGACTTGATCAAGAGGCGGAGCCGCAGTTGACGTCTCACCAATCGACCTGAAGCTGTCGAGCGGCAGTTCGACGATGCGCGTGGTTTCGTCCGAGTAGAACGTACGTCCCCACCGTTCCGTTTCGCTGGCGCCGCGCAGTTGCACCCATGCCCTGATCGGACTCGCCGACTTCACCGTGAATCGCACCTGCTTGAAAGCGGCAAGCCCATTCATCGTCGGTAGCTGCACTGCGGCAAACTGACCCGCCGCCGCGCCTGGCGCGAGGGCGAAGCGCCACCCAATGGGCGGCGCTTCAGCGGCCGATTCGGGCGCTTTGTCGGGCTGCGCTTCGACCAACTCGCTCACATCACCCGCACCATTCTCGACCGAGGCCTCAGCGGTGCGAGCGGGTGCCCGCAGGCTCGGCGAGCCGCGATCGCCGACCGCGATCACCGCGCGTGGCAGCCCGACATAGATGGGATTGGAAAGGAGCCATGGGACCGGCGGCGACCCCGGCGCTCCGGCCGCGTGCGCTTCGACCCGGTAGACTCCGTTCTCGGCACGCAGCGACAACTCTGCGGCCTGTGTCTCGCGCACCGGCACCCCGTTCTTCAGCAGGCGTAGCGTCGTGCCCGGTGGACCGCTGATGCGGGCACTGAGCGTCGTTTCGCCATCGAGGGTCAGCGCGTCGCCCAGTCGCGCCACCGTGCGGCCGGCGCTCTCGGCCGTAAAGTGGAGTCCTCCGGGCGTTGCCAGCGCATCGATCACCGTGAATGCGCGTCCAAGGGCAATAGCCGCTATCACAGCGGCCGCATCCGCCTCTCCGTCTCCGCTCAGCGGCCGGTCGAGTATCACGTGATTCGAGAAGGCACGGAATGCCGCCTCGTATGCAGGGACTGGCACATGGACGCTCGACACGTCGGGGTCAGTAGTTTGCCGAAAGCCCAGGCGAGCGTGCGCATCCGCCGCGGCCAGGACCCGCACTGAACGGGTGGCACCAAGAGTGTCCCACCGCGCCAGCAGATCGACGGGGCGATCGAGCAGCGTGGCAATGGCGCCCGGCGCCCGAAACCAATAACTGAAGACCGCGCGCGCGAGCGGACCGCTGCTTTCATCTCGCCATCCACTATCGGCATTGATCCATTCGAGGCCGTCAACCTCGACATCCCAGGCTGACCATCGCAACGACACCCGTGGCGAATCCGGATGCGCCGCGATCCCAATGCCGCCGAGCCGTCGCACGTCTGCCAGTACATCCGCAGCCGTGCCGGCGAGCGGATAGGGCGCGACCGGCAATCCCAACGCGACAAGGTGCCCGTTCGTGGTGTTGAGTTCAACCGCATCAATCACCAGCACGCCGTGGCGGTACTGGGGCGCGTCAGGCGCGCGCGTGCCATCTCCGTGATCGGTGACCACGATGAACTGGAGGCCGGCACGCGCCGCGGCGGCGGCAATCTCGTCGAGCGAGCCGCTGCCGTCTGAGCGATCGGAATGAATGTGATACGCGCCACGCGCGGTCGGGCCGCTGCCCTGCAGAGGTTGCGTAACCGTGGGCGCCGGTGGCATCAGCACCAGCATGACGAAAACGACCAACACCGCTGACACGGCTGCCGCCCATACGACACGTCGATGCAGAAGCTGCGTCATCCTCATTTATGAGCGAGGGTGGAACTTGTCATACACCGATCGCAGCCGCGCTTCGAGGACGTGCGTGTAGATCTGGGTCGTTGACAGATCGCTGTGCCCAAGCATCATCTGGATGGCGCGCAAGTCGGCGCCACGCTCGAGCAAGTGAGTGGCAAACGAGTGCCGGAGCACATGCGGACTGAGCGAGGCGGTCATGCCACATTGCCGGCCGTAGGCCGTCAGGATCTTCCAGAATCCGACACGTGTGATCCCAGAACCGCCGCGTGCATTCACGAACAACCGCGTCGAAGCCCGCTTCTTCAGCAAGGCCGGCCGAGAGTCGGTGAGATAGCGAGTCACCCACGACGCGGCCTCATCGCCGAGCGGTATTAACCGTTGCTTGCGCCCCTTGCCGGTGGTGGTCAGAAATCCGCTCTCGAGGTTGACGTCCTGCGGCTTCAAGTTGATCAACTCAGACACGCGCAAGCCGGTGGCATAAAGCACTTCAATCTGCGCGCGGTCGCGGAGACCACGCGCGGCGGTAATGTCGGGGGCCGCAAGCAACTGGTCGACCTCCTCGACTGAAAGGAACTTGGGCAGGGTCTTCCATGCCCGAGGTGCGCGCAGGTCGTCGGCTGGGTTGAGGGTGCGGTGTCCCGACACTACCAGGAAGCGGTAAAAGCCGCGAAAGCACGCCACGGCTCGGGCGACCGAGGTCGGCGACCGCCCCTCGCCCATCAGCTGCCGGACGAGCGCTTCAAGGCCGCGGCGATCGAGCTCCTCGACCGGTTTCTCGAGTCCGGCGGCAAACTGTAGGAGGTGCGACAGGTCCCGGCCGTAGCTTTCCACGGTGTTTGGCGACAGGCGCCGCTCGACGGCAAGGTGGGACAAATAAGCGTCGACCAGCGCACTCACTTCCCGTAGCTTAGCCGATGCGTCATTGACAGCAGGGACACCGGGGACTAGCATCAGTTTTTCCCTTGGTCGAAAAAGAGACACGCTAGTGGCTTCAACCCGTTCGAGATGGCAGTCGCTCCCTACCGAGGCCATTAACCCCGCTTCGTTGAACATCGACAAGCTCGACGCCGGTGGCATTGTCGACCTCATGCTGGCCGAAGACCGCCGCATGCTGGCCGCGGTGCACAAAGAGCGTGACCGTATTGCCCTTGGTGCCGACATCTGCGCGAAGGCGCTGCGCAAGGGTGGCCGAATCGTGTTTGTCGGCGCCGGCACCAGTGGCCGGCTCGGCGTCGTCGAATCTGCCGAGATGCCGCCGACCTTTGGTACCAACCCGCTGCTGGTGCAGGGCATCATGGCGGGCGGCAAGAACGCGATTATTCGCGCGAAGGAAGGCTCGGAAGACAACTACGAAGAGGGTGCCCGCGCAATCACCCGGCTCGATCCGACGAAGAAAGACGTCGTCGTTGGGGTCTCGGCCAGCGGCATGACCCCCTTTGTGCGCGGCGCATTGACCAGCGCCCGCAAGGCCGGCTCGCGCGTGATCTTCGTAACCTGCGACCCGCGCAACGAACTGCAGGCGTTTGTTGATCTCACCATCGCGCCAGCCGTCGGACCGGAGATTATTGCCGGCTCGACGCGGCTCAAGGCGGGCACCGCGACCAAGCTCGTCCTCAACATGCTGACGACCTCGGCGATGATTCTGATCGGCAAGACCTACGGCAACCTGATGGTTGACGTGAATGCGCTCGGCTCGGACAAGCTGCGCGACCGCGCCCGCCGCATTGTCCACATCGTGACCGACCTCGACTACGAAGAGGCCGAGAAGCTGCTGAAAAAAGCGCACTGGAACGTGAAGGTCGCCATCGTGATGCAGAAGACCGGGGTGACCTACGCCAAGGCGATCGCGCGGCTACGCAAGTCGGACGACCTTATTCGCGAGGCGATTGGCGAAGATATCGAGCCTCGGCTCAAGAAATTGATTTCGAGCCCGTCCTAGGCAAGCCGCCGGGCTGCCGCCCGGTCGAGCATGACCGTCACCCGCGAGTGCACCTGCAGGAATGACGCGGGCAGGCGCGTGGTGATCGGACCGTCGATCATGGCCGCCACCGCCGCGCTCTTCTCCTCGCCGGTCGCCATCAGCACAATTTCCTGAGCGTGGAGAATGGTCGCCATTCCCATCGACAGCGCGTGGGTCGGCACCCGGCCGATGTCGCCGCCGAACAGTCCGACGTTGGCACTTCGTGTCCCGTGCTGCAGCGTCGCCACATGGGTCTCAGCGTCAAGAGCGTCGGCGGGTTCGTTGAAGCCGATATGACCGTTGGCGCCGATCCCCAGGATCTGGATGTCGATGCCACCGGCCTCATCGATCGCGCGCTCGTAGCGCGCGCATTCAGCAACCAGGTTGGCGGCCCGGCCATCGAGCATGCCCACGTTGAGCGGCTCAATCCGCACGTGATCGAACAGCTCATGCTGCATGTAGGTGCGGTAGCTGCCGGCGTCCCCAGCACCCAGTCCGACGAACTCGTCGAGGTTGAAGGTCCGCACCTGCGACCAATCAACGTGACCGCGGTGGCTGCGCGAGCGCACTTCTCGGTACAGGGCTACCGGCGTACGGCCGGTCGGCAGGCCCAGTACGATACGCGGCTTGAGCGAGATGGCCTTGAGCAGGCGAGTGGCGAGCGTCGAGGCCAGGACATCCTGGTTGTCGAATCGTTCAATGGTCACTGAGGCGCTTCACGCAAGATATCGAGGTAAGGCGGCACACGAACGCCGCCACGGGCTTCGGCCAGGGCCAGTCGCACGGCCCCTGTGGCCGGCTCGCCTGCCAGCATGGAGACGATGCTGCGAGGGGCGACCTCAGCCAGCCGCGTCGTGACCTCGTCCGCGAGCCACTGCGCGCCGCGAATCATCCCCCCCGACAACAAGATCGGAAATTGCTCGCCGCGCATGGCAAGCCTGGCAATGACCGACGCGGCGGCGAGGGTCAGTTCGTCGGCGGCCTTGCGCATGATCTCGGTCGCCACGACATCGCCCTCGGCACGGGCCCGCTCGACGGTGGCGCCCAGGGAGGCGATGGCACGCTTCCCTTGCGCATGGTCGTAAATCTCCGACACCAGTTGTTCAGGCCGCGACAGAGAAAAATGAGCCAGCACGAGTGGCGTCAAGTGCGTGCGCGGGCCCCGGCCGTCGGCATCCCGCGCGACGGCGTTCAGCGCGCGGCGGCCGATCCAGTAGCCCGAACCCTCATCGCCCAAGGACGTCCCCCACCCGCCGGCACGCGCGGCCACGCCGTGGCGGTTCACGCCATAAGCAATCGAGCCGGTGCCGGAGATGAGGACCACGCCCTGGCTGACCGCCGACGCCCCCTCGACAAGCGGTACACCAGCCACCAGGGCGATTAAGGCGTCGTTCACGATCAGCGTGTGAGCGCGAAATCCCAGGCGACGCATGATGCCGCGGATGACCTCGCCATCGCCTTCGCGATCCACGCCGGCCAGGCCCAGGCACACGGCCGCAGGAGGCGACGGGAATTTCTGCATGGCCTGATCGATGACGTGGTGCAGGACTTTTTCGACCTCGAGTTCGCCGTGACCCTGGAGGTTGGCGCCGCCGGCGCGGCCTTCCGCCACGACGCAGCCGTCGGCATCTGCCAACAGGGCCACGGTCTTGGTGCCTCCCGCGTCGATACCCAGCACATGCATCCACTTAGCTTACAACCCGGGCGGTCCGGACGTCAGGCGTGCTAAATTGCAGTGTTGATCATGCTTCGCTCCACTCCCCATGTGGTGGCGCGCTCAGCCGCCGGCGCGGCGGTCCTGGCGCGGCGGTCGGCGTTCATGCTGACCTTCGCTTTACTCTTCCCGGTGATTGCGATTCAGCCGCAGGGTCTGGCAGCACGGGCGTCTCATTTCAGTACTGCGGCGCCAGAGGCCTTCTCCACCGGCAACATCGATGCAAAGGCCGAGACCCGCGCGCTCTGGGTTACGCGCACCACGTTGACCTCGCCCGACGCCATTCGCCAGATGGTCCGGGCCGCCGGCGCCGGTGGTTTCAACACGCTGGTCGTCCAGGTGCGCGGACGTGGTGATTCTTACTACGCGAGCACGCTCGAGCCGCGTGCATCGGACCTGACGGCAAAGCCTTCGTTCGATCCACTCGCGACCGTGCTGGATGATGCGCATGCCGCAGGCCTGAAAGTCCACGCATGGGTGGCCGTGAACTTGGTGTCAAGTTCGGTCAGCCTGCCGGCCTCACGCGAACACGTGGTCTACCGTGCGCCGGAGTGGTTGATGGTGCCACGTGAGCTGGCGGCCGAGATGAAGAAGGTCGATGTCCGAAGTCCCGCGTACATCGGCAGGCTGGCCCGCTGGACGCGCGCCCATGCCACCGAGGTCGAAGGTCTCTACACTTCACCGGTCCACCCGGGCGCACAGGCGCACGTCGCGGCGGTGATCGGCGAGTTGGTCCAGAAGTATGCCGTCGACGGCGTTCACCTCGACTACGTGCGCTATCCGAATGAGAGCTTCGACTACAGCCCGTCGGCCATCGAACTGTTCAAGACGACCATCCTGCCTGGGTTAACCGAGCAGGAACGCCGCGAGGCCACTGCACGTGAAGCGCTCGATCCCGCCGCCTACCCCAACCTGTTCCCCGAACGCTGGGATGAGTTCCGTCGCGCCGGCCTGACGGAGTTGGTGGTGAAGGTGCGCACCGCAGTCAAAGCGGCGCGGCCGGGCACGATTGTCAGCGCCGCCGTTGTACCCGACGCGCGGCTGGCCGCCACGTCCCGTTTACAGGACTGGCGCGGGTGGCTCGACCTCTCGCTGCTCGACGTGCTCTGCCCCATGGCCTACACGACCGACGCGAGCATGTTTCAACAGCAGGTGTCAGCCGCTCGCGACTATGCGGGCAGCGTCCCTGTCTGGGCGGGCATTGGCGCGTATCACCTGACACAGGCGCAAACGGTGCAGCACATTGCCGCCGCCCGCAAGCTCGGCGCCAGGGGGGTCATCCTGTTTTCGTACGACGCTCTGACCGCCCCGCCCAATAGCGCCGGCAGTCTCAGCGAACTGGGGCGTGCCGCATTCGGAGCCGGATCGCACTAAACTGCCCGAGTCCATGTCGCTGTCCGCGGTCGATTACGCCGTCATTGGCGTCTACCTGCTTGCGATCACCGCGTTCGGTTCGTGGTTCGCGAAGTACCAGAAAACCACCCGCGATTATTTCCTGACCGATCGCAGCGTGCCCTGGTGGGCGATCTGCTTCACGATCGTTGCCACCGAAACCAGCACGCTCACATTCATCGGCATTCCGGCGCAGGCGTACGGCGGGAACATGACTTTCCTGCAGCTGGCAGTCGGCTACATCATCGGCCGCCTGCTCGTCAGCGTGCTCTTCATTCCCGCCTACTTTCGCGGCGAGCTGTTTACTTCGTACGAGTTACTTCAGCGCCGATTCGGCACCAAGGTCAAGACGCTGGCGGCGGTGATCTTCCTGATCACGCGGTCGCTGGCCGACGGCATTCGCCTGTTCACCACGGCGCTGGTAATTTAGATCGTGACGCAAGTGCCGGTGACCTGGGTCGTGATCGTCCTCGGCGCGGCGATGATCGTCTACACGATGCGCGGCGGCATCTCCGCGGTGATCTGGACCGACGTCGTCCAGATGTTTGTCTACATCGCCGGAGCCGCTGCGGTGGCGCTGGCGCTGCTCGAGCGGATTCCGGGCGGCTGGCCCGAGGTGGTACGGGTCGGGCAAGACACTGGCCGCTTCGTCTTCTTCGATCCCGCTTTCGACTTGACTCGCGCCTACACCATCTGGGCCGGCCTGCTCGGCGGCGTTGCGCTGACGTTGTCCACCCACGGCACCGATCAGTTCCTGGTCCAGCGCCTGCTCTCGGCACGCAGTGCCAAGGAGGCTTCGCGCGGCTTGATTCTGAGCGGCTTCATCGTGTTCGGGCAATTCGTGCTTTTCCTGCTGATCGGCGTGATGCTGTTCGCCTATTACCAGCATGTGCCGGTCCCGCTGACGCTGTCGCGCGCCGACCAGATTCTGCCGATCTTCGTGGTCAGTGAACTGTCGAACGGCCTGGCCGGCTTCATCGTTGCCGCCATCGTCGCTGCGGCGCTGTCGCCGTCGCTCAATGCGATGGCCGCCACCACGGTGAGCGATTTCTACCTGCCGTACATCAACCCAGGGGCCGACCAGGCCACGCAGATGCGGGTGTCGAAACAGGCCACGGTGGGATGGGGCATCGTCCAGTTGGCAGTCGCGATCGGCGCGCAACTGATGGAACGGTCGGTGCTCGACGCCGGACTCGCGGTGCTGTCGTTCGCCTCTGGTCCGGTGCTCGGTGCGTTCTTGCTTGGTACGCTGTCGTCGAAGGTAACCGAACGCGACGTGTTCGCGGGAATGCTCGCCGGCTTGGTGATGGTGACCACGGTCTGGTGGGGCACGACGGTGGCCTTCACTTGGTATGTCCTGATTGGCGCGGTCACCACGTGCACCGTCGCCCAGCTGATCTCCGTGGCGGCACCGCGGCAGACCACGACGTCCTCATCGTGAACACCGGTCTTCAGTCCGTCGCCACGGTCCTCGAACGCGCGATTGCGAACCGGGTCTTCCCCGGCGCGGTTGTTGAAGTAGGCCGGGCGGCCGGCGCAGTGGCGACGATTGCGCGTGGCGCGCTCACCTACGCACCCGACAGCGTGCCGGTCTCCCCGGCCACCATCTATGATCTCGCCTCGCTCACCAAGGTGCTCGCAACCGCCGCCTTGGTGGCCGAGGAATTCGCGACCGGGCGCATGAGAGTCAACGACCGCGTACGGCATTGGATACCGTCGTGGACCGGCGACGAACGCCAACCCGTCACCCTTCAGGACCTGCTCGAACACTCGTCCGGTCTGCCGGCTCACCGCCCATACTGGCGACACCGCCATGGCCGCATGTCGTTTGAAATGGCGATCAGCGAGGAGCCTCTCGATTACCTGCCGCGCACGCAATCGATCTACAGCGATCCAGGATTCATGCTCCTTGGTTTCGCCATCGAGTCGGCCGCGAAGGCACCGCTCGACCGACTCTTCACCGCGTGGCGCGCGCGCGAGATCGCTCCTGACGTTGACTTGATGTTTCGGGCGTCACCAGCGTGGCGCAGTCGCACCGCGCCGACCGAAGACACCGCCGACGGCGATGAGCGGCGCGGCGAAGTCCACGACGAGAACTGCGCCGCGCTCGACGGCGTTGCCGGACATGCCGGGTTGTTCGGCACGGCGGCGGCGGTCGGGGCGTGCGCAAGGTGGTGGCTCGCCTCTCCTGCACTCCCCGTCTTCTCACGCAGAAGCACCGTGCCCGGCAGCTCGCGCGGACTCGCATGGGACACCATGCTGTCAACTTCGTCGTGCGGTCTGCGATTGTCCTCGCGGGCGATCGGGCACACCGGTTTCACCGGCACGTCGCTGTGGATCGATCCCGAGCAGGATCTGTATGTGGCGTTCTTGTCGAACCGCGTCCACCCGACGCGAAGCGGTGAGGGTATTCAGGACGTCCGACGCGCGGTGCACGATGCCGTCGTGGCCGACTTATCAGCCTGAACGGTCACCTGTCGGGCGGCCGCACCGGCCCGGGCACCGGCGGCCGGTTGGGTTGAGCACCAAATGCCCCCGAGGGCATGCCGAAAGGCCCAGGGCGCTGGGGTTGAGCCGGCGGTTGGGCCCCCGGGCGGCCCGGCTGGCCCGGTTGGCCTGGCTGAACCGGCCCTTGCAGCCGCTGCGCCGTCTGAACGTAGACGAACGCCCATTCGTTGTACTTGCTGCGGCCGTTGTACAAGCGCAGGGACGTCTCGGTGCTCTTGGACGTCACGCCGATGATGCCGCCGGCGCCAAGTCCACCCTGCCCACCGGAGGGCGGCGCCTGGATGGTGGGGGGCGGCGCCTGTTGACCCGGGCGAGGGGTGCCGGCCTGGATCGCCTGGCTGGCGTAAATCGGCTGAAAATCGTCGTTGGCAATCGGGTCTTTGTACTTTTTGCGGAGAAAGCGTTGTTCAACCAGCACATCGATGGTCGGCGGTGCCGTATTGGCAAACTTGCGCTGGAACAGCCCAATTGCGCGGGCGTACTGGTTCCCGCGGAAGATCAGTTCCTGCTCCTTTTCGCGCGTAGCCAGGGTCGTCCATTGGGGCATCAGGGCCCCCATCAGCACCGCCATTACGCTCATGGCCACGAGCAGGGCGGCCATTGCATAGCCTCCTTGACCCGCTAACTTCATGAGTCTATTATCCTTAACAGGTCTTCCAGTGTCACGCTTACTCCTGCTCCGCCTTTTGGTCCTGCTCGCGATCTGCCCTGCATGGGCATGCGAGAAGGTTCCGCTCACCTCGCCCACTGGCTCGACCATCTCTCTCTCTACTAATTCCAACATCGTTCCGGTGAACGGCTCGGTGCAGATCACGGCGACCGTCACCGAGTCGTCCGGGACGGCGGTACAGAACGGCACCACGGTCGTCTTTACTTCAGACTTCGGACGCATGGATCCGGCCGAGGCCCAGACACAGAACGGCCGCGCGACGGTTCGGTTCGTGGCCAGTGGGCAGTCGGGAACAGTCAAGATCAACGCGTTCTCGGGGGCCGCTTCAACAAGCGGTGGCACGACGAGCGGTGCCCTCACGCTGCTGGTCGGTGGCGCCGCGGCGGGACGAATCTCGCTGCGCGCCGAACCGCCGAACATTCCGCAGGGCGGCGGCACCGTTCAGATTTTTGCGAGCGTCGCCGATACGAATGGTAATCCGCTGATGGGCGCCCCGGTCGCCTTCACGATCGGTGGCACGACCGGCACTGGCATTCTTGGCTCCCCCTCGGCAGTGACCGACGCCAACGGCCAGGCGCAAACGTCACTCACGACAAATCAGACCACCACGGTAACGGCCACGGTCGCGACGACCACTGCCGCCGCTCTGACTGCCAACGTCGTCGTCACCGCTCTTGCCGCACCTTCGCTCGCCATTGCCTGCACGGCGCCGACTGGCGGGTTCTCGGTAGGAGTCGCGGTGAATTGCACGGTCACGTTGCCCACCACCGCGACAACGCCGATTCAGAATGTCACCGTGAACTGGGGAGACGGCACGGGCGAACAGCCGGTCGGCAATGTCACCGGTCAAACGACCGTCTCGCATACCTATGCAACACCGGGTACCTACACAATCACTGCCTCGGCAACCGATCTGAACAGCCAACGTGGGACTGCCGTCGCCACCGTGGTGGTGCAGATCATCAGGCCGACGATCACCCTGACGGCCTCCTCGAACATCGGGTCGGTCGGCGTTCCCATCTCATTCACGGTTACGCCCGCCAGCAACCCGCCGCAACCCATCACCAACGTGACGGTTGAATTTGGCGATGGCACGTCGCGCAACCTTGGGGTCATCTCCGGTCCGACGACGGTCGCCAAGACCTACACCGCTGAGGGCACTTACACCGCCGTGGCCACGGTCATCGACCAGAGCGGCCAGCGCGGGAATGGAACAACCCAGGTCGTGATTGGGCGCACGGCGTCGCCGACAATCACGTTCACTCAGACCAGCAGCTTTACGCCCCCGGCCACTCCGGCCACTCCAGAGTCATTCAGCGTCTCGGCCGCGAGTTCGACCACCGGAATCACCATTCGGTCGATCGTGGTCACGCGGGCAAACGGTGACGTGCTCTATAACGGTTCCGGCGGTGGTTCCTTTGCCGCGGCCGTCACTGCCGGCGACGTGCTTACCGCGACGGCCACCGACTCTGCGGGAAATACATCAACGAGTCAAATCGTGGTCCAGTAACGTCTGCTCACCGCTCGGACCGCCGGGCACAAATTACGAAGGGCCAGAGCGCGAGTAGCGCCTGGCCCTTTTGTTTTTCCGCGACTGCTGATCGTATCCGGCTACTTCGTCGTCACCAATCCGCATAACGCGAGCCGTCGAGCGCGGTTCGATCTGAACCGCTCTTCACCTGGTAAATGCCCACTTGCGATGCCGGGTTATTCGGGTCAGGCTCGGCCTGCACCGTGGTCCAGGTATCTTTCGACTTGGTCATGGGGTCGATCGGCAGTTCGCGAATGTAGCCCTCCGATGCCAACTCGGAAAGGTCTGACGGCCACTTGTTCTTGTCCGCGTAGAACTGGTCGATCGCGTCATTCATCCGGAACAGGTTCTCCTTCAACACGGCTTCTTCCGCGCGGGTAATGCTGCTGCGGTACTGGGTCATGCCCATGCTCGCCAGAATCACGATCAGGGACATGACGACCAGCACTTCGATGATCGTGAACCCGTTTGCACGGGACCACAACGAGGCCGGCTTCTGCATGCTGCGCTTCATGGTGCTAATCCCACTCGCGGTACTTGGTGCCATCGAGCGCGGTGCCCTGGTTTTTTGAATACACGTCGTAAACGTTCTGCCCGCTCCAGGTCGAGGAATCGGGCTTGTCTTGATAAGCGCGCAGCCCCCATTCGCTGTCGCCTACGGTCGGGTCGGTGGGAATGCGGCGGAGAAATTTCAGCTTGCGGCCACTCGCGTCGTTGGCCACCGAGACGCCATCGACCAGCGTCTGCAGGTCGGGCGGATAGCCCTCGCTGTTGGCCTTGAGCTCGGTGGTCGGAATCTGCCCGGCATCGGCGGCGTCCTTGAACTTGTCGATCGCCGTGCGCATTTCGCGCAACACTCGCCGCAACTCGGCCTCGCGCGTCCGCTGGATGGTCACCTTCGCCAGCGGCTGGACTGCCGAGGCGAGAATCAAGACGATCGTCGTGACAACCAGCAGTTCGACGAAGGTGAATCCACGCGCCATGACTACCGCACCGTAACGCCGACAGGCAGGAACAGGACCGGCGCACTGCCGCCCCCGGGGACGCTGGCCGAACCGGTCACCGTAAGTGAACCGGTGCCAACCGCCACCGGTTCCACCAGCAACGCGGCTAACAAGCCGCTGGCGGATGCGCCGGTCTGGTCACCGGGCCGCGTAATGACAATGTCCACGCGGCCGCTCTTCTCGTCCACCTGGCTGCTGAAGGCCGGCGCCGCGCCACCTTGCCGCATGAAGGTGCCTTCCTGCACGCTACGGACGCGGATGATGGCCGGGTTGTAGGTCAGCGAAAGCGTGAGCGTCGACAAGCGCGACGCGCCGGCGATCGAGATCGGCACGGTGTACGGGCCGCTGCCCAGGCGCATCTCGCTCGGCGGGCTCAACGTCACGCGCGCCGGACCCACGGGCTGCGCCGGAGCAGGCGTTGGCGGTGCGCCAGCTGTCGTGACCGGCGGAGCTATGGGCGCTGACGACGGTACAACCGGCGCTGGCGGGAACGGGTCGGGTGATGTCACCGGAAGATCCGGCGGCGAGATCACGATGTTGCTGGAGGTCGGCATGGGCGGCGCGACCGGGACCATCACCATGCCGGGAACGGGAGAACTACCTGGCGGCACGACCGGCCGCATCGACGCGCCCGGCTGGCCGGCTACCGGCGGCGTCACCGCAGTCGCGGCCGGTGATGGCGGCACCACCGGAGCGACCGGTGCCCCAACCGGGGCCGGAGCGCTGATAATCGCGTCGCCGCCCATCACTGCCGGCGGCCCTCCTAACGCCATGTTGCTCTGCGTGCCGATATAGATCGGGCTCAGGTCTGATGCGCGCAGTTCGTGCGTACGCAGAATCCGCGGCGTCAGCAACATGACGATGTCGGTCTGGCGGATGTTCTTGTCGTTGTCCGAGAACAGCTGCTTGACGATTGGCAGGCGCATGACGCCGGGGAACCCGCGCAGCGAACGACGCTCGTCCTCGCGTAACAGGCCCGCCAGCAGGTTCGACTCGCCATCACGCAGCCGCAGTTTCGTCGTCACCTTGCGCGAGAAGAACGACGGCAGGTTTTGCTCGCCGACCAGCAGGTCTTGCCCCCGCGAACTGTTTTCGACCGTGATCTCCAGGATCACGTCGCCGTCGTAGGTGACCCGCGGCGTCATTTCGACGTTGATACCGATCGGCCGGTAGCTGAAAGAAACCAGCGGGTTGGAGCCAACCGAGCCGGTGAAGTTGGGCGTAAAGGTCGTGCTCGGTACCGGCACCTCTTCACCAAGGTTCAAGGTGAGTTTCTGCCCTTCGGTGCCGCGCAGGTTTGGCTTCGCCAGGACCTTGGTTGACGAGTCCGTTTCGAGGAACCGGACCACCGCCGAGGGCACGGAGAGATAAAAGTCCGCGGTGCTGACACCCTGCGAAATGGTGTTCAGGTTGAACGGCTTGGAATCTGCTGCCGGGGCGGCCTCCGGAGAGAAAGCCAGCGCGGCGGAATAGCTTCCCAAGTCGAGCCCGTAGCGCTTGGCGCGCTCGCGGCTGACTTCGAGAATGGTCACGTCCACCACCACCTCGGCGCGCGGCTTATCGTTGGCCTCGAGAATACGCTCGGCGATCTGCACAACCGGACCGGTGCCACGAATGGTTACGGTGTTGGCGGTCTTGTTGGCAATGATCTGCGGCTGAATCGCCATGCCGGCGACCCGGATCAAGCCGGTCAACAAGGCCTGCATCTCGGTTGCGTCGGCGTTTGAGATGAAGAAGGTGCGAATCACCTGGTCTTCATACTGCGTGCGCTTCTGCGTGCTGTCGGCGGCGACAATGATGGTGCGCTCGTTCAGCACCTTGTAGAAGAGCTGATTGGTCAGCATGATCTGCTGAAGCGCCTGTTCGAGTGAGACGCCTTCAAGCTTGAGACTAATCGGCCGGTCTTGAAAGTCGCGATCCAGCGTGACGTTAATCCCGGTCGAGCTGCCGATGAACATCAACATCTCACGCAGGCTCGTGTTGTTCATGTTGATGTTGAGCGGCTCGGGGCTGGTCGGGTTCAACACCGGCTCGACGCTGCGGCGCGCCTGCTGCCGCATCTTCTCAATCTCCGGACGCGGCGTCGCGGCCTCGATGCGGTCGCGCAGCATGCGTTCGAGCTCGGCCGCCTTGGCGGCGAGCGTGCGGTTCGACGGCTCGAACTCCTGCGCTTTTCGGAAGGCACGCAGCGCTTCGTCGGGCTGACCCGCGGCTTCGAATTGGCGACCGCGGTCGGTATACATCGCCGCCGCCGCGATCATCGCCCGTTCCAACGCGATCTTGTAGTCCGGGCGGTCAGGGTCATCGTCCAGGGCCTGCCGGTAATAGCCGACTGCGGATTCCCAGTCACCGGCCTGCCCCGCGGTTTCGCCGCGAGTGAACGCGCGGCCGGTGGCACAGCCGGCCGCCACTACAGCCGCCAGCGCGACTAACACCACTCCGCCTGCCAAACGCCTGTTCATCATTCGTTCTACTGCCCTGTCAACCGAATCACTTGCCGGCCGCGCCCATCGAGGTAGGTTATCTCCACCGATTCCACGCCGACCTTCTGAATGCGGTAGCGGCCGTCAATGCTATCGCCGTCCTTGCCGTACATGGTGACCTTCCCGTCACTGAGCACCGCCCATTTCACGCCATCCGCCCGCTCGACCAGCGCAATGAACTTCAACGGAATCGGCGGCGGCGGCGGCGGACCCGCCGGCGCTGCCGACACAAACGGCGGCGTCACCTCAGCCACCGGCGGCGCCATCACCCGCGGCGGCGGTGGCGGTGCGGCCTTGGGCTGAAACCGAAACGGGTTTCGCGCCGTCCCACTCGGCTCGCCGCGCTCCGCGGTCAAGGCCTCGAGCCGTAGCGGCTTCATCGTACCAACGCCGGCCTCCGGCACATCCTGCCGCGCTCGCGCCCTTGCCCGCGTCGCCACCGTCGCGGCCGGAGTAGACCCGGTCAGGGTCCAAACCCCGAGTGCCAGCACCACCACCAGGCCGCCACCGATCAACAGCCGGCGCCGATCAGCGAACATCGCTCCTCGCGCGGTAATACGTCGA
>JANMUX010000062.1:0-18114 GCA_031392125.1 Acidobacteriota bacterium
GGCAAGCACAACCTGAACCAGGTCGACGTGCGGCTCGCTAAGCGCTTCAACCTGGGTGGCAACACCCGCCTGCGCGTGGACTTCGACCTCTACAACGTGCTGAACAGCAGCTGGCCCTACACGGTCAGCAACACGTATTCCACGGCAGCGACCTCGAACTGGCAGCGCCCGACCAACGTGCTGCAGCACCGGTTCTTCAAGCTGGGTGCGAACATCAGCTTCTAGGCCACCGAAGGACAGCCACAGAATTAGACACAGAGACCTAAGCGAGCCTAATATCGACGTCGTGAAGAGCGGGAAGTCCAAGGGCATCATCCAGGGCTTCCCGCTTTTTGTTTTCTTGTTGATCTGTTGCCTGCTCTCTTCCTACCAGACATTTCTGCCGGCCCAGCACGCAGGACACCGCATTCCCGTCGTCCCGCAGGAACTGCTCGAGCGGCCGTTAGCCCTGCGCACCGGCATCGGCCGCGCTCATGACGAGGTCTCAACCAAGTCGCCCGACGCGCAGGCGTTCTACGATCAGGGGCTCGCGTATCTGCACTCGTATGTCTGGATCGAGGCGGCGCGTTCGTTTCATCAGGCCTTGCGCAGCGACCCGGGCCTCGCGCTTGCGCACGTGGGCCTGAGCGTCGCCTACATCGAAATCAACAAGCCGGCCGAGGCCCGGGCTGCAATTGAACGAGCCCGCGTCATGGCGCCAAAGCTGACGGTGCACGAACGCCATCACGTTGATGCTCGAGCGCTGCAGATGGCCGCGGAAGACGCGCCCGGCGACGCCACCAGGCTGGCCGCCTATCGCAAGGCGCTCGACGCGGCGATTGCCGCGTTCCCACGCGATGCGGAGTTGATCCTGAAAAGGGGTGTGGCGGAGTCGGCGGATCCGGCGGACCGTGGGCAGGGATCAGTGCTCGCCTCGATCCCCTTCTTCGAGCGGGTGCTCAAGGTGTCCCCAAATCACTTTGCCGCGCGCCACTACCTGGCGCACGCTTACGAGAACAGCAATCGCGTGACCGAGTCGCTCTCGCACGCGTCGGCGTTTGCGACTCAGGCCGCGGAGGTACCACACGCCCGGCACATGCACGGGCACGAACTGCGGCGGGCCGGCAAGCCGGTGGAAGCTGCTGCGCAGTTCGAGGCGGCCGACCGGCTGCAGCGCAGCTACTTCACGCGCGAGAAAGTCGGCGCCGATCTGGATTGGCACCACACACACAACCTCGACCTGCTGGCTGCCACTTATCAGTATCTCGGTCAGATGAAGAGGGCCGAGCCGCTGCTGAAGCAGTCGTTCAACTTGCCGTCGAACCTGCTGGTGCAGATGGTCAACAAGCGCGAGTGGCCGGCGTTTCTGCTGGCGCGCAATCGTCCCGCCGAGGCGCTAGATGCCGCGAAGATCTTGATTGCGCACCCGAATCCGTTGGTCCAGGCCGCTGGCCAGATTGAGGCTGCGCTCGCGTTGATGGCCATGAACCGCATGGCCGATGGTGCCGCGGCCTCGAACGCCGCCCTGCGAGCACTGAAGAGCGCACCAGCCGCGCAGGACCTGGTGTTTATCGGCCTCGAGGCGTTACAAGGCGAGTTCCGCCTGCGAACGGCTCAACGCGAGCAGGGCCGCAAGTCAATGGCGAGCGCCGCCCAGAAATGGCGGTCGCTGCCGGGACCAGACGCCTGGAGCCAGTCGCTGTTCCGGCTCGAGGGCATGGCGCGCGCGGCCCGGTCACTGGGTGATTGGGAACTGGCGGGCCGATTGGCGCAGCTCATGAGCGAACACGACCCGGCATATTTCGGCAGCCACTATGCCTTGGCGCTCGTTGCGCAGAACGCCGGCAACCTGCCCACGGCGCGCCGTGAGTTCGATCTGGCTTTGAAAGCGTGGGCAACCGCGGACACCGATTTGCCGGAACTGGCCACGGCCCGACGCCGGTAACGGCGGGACTGAAGTCCCGCCCTCCTTGTGAGCAACCCTTCCGGCCGGTTCCTCGTCTATCTCCACCGAGGAACCATGCTGAAGACAAACTTCGCCCTGATTTGCTGTCTGGTCGTAGCGGCCCCGCTTGCGGCTCAGACCAATACCGAAACCGTCGACAAGACCCTTTCGCTGCCTGCGGGTGGAACACTGAAACTGAAGACTTTTTCCGGTCGCGTCCGCATCACCGGCGCGGCGGGCGACCAGGTCGTCATTCACGCGGTACGGCGCGCCAAGCAGGACCGCCTCGACGACATCAAGCTCGAGGTCACCCAAAGCGGCAACACGATCGAAGTGGAAGCGAACCACCGGCTGGTCGAACGGCGCAACGACAACGTTGTCGAGACCGACTTCGAGATCCAGGTGCCGTCCGGCACGCGGCTCGACATCAAGACCTTCAGCGCTCCCGTTACCGTAATCGGAGTCAATGCCGATCAGCACATCGACGGCTTCAGCTCGAGCATCACGGTGGAATCGAGCGAGTGGGGTGACCACGACCTTGACATCAACACCTTCAGCGGCGGTGTGCGCCTGCGCCTGCCCGGCAACGCCCGCGGCAACATCGACTTCAACACCTTCAGCGGCGCCTTCGAAAGCGACCTGCCCGTGACGCTGAACAACAGCAGCCGCCGTAATTTCCGGGGCTCGCTGAACGGTGGCGGCTCCGGCGACTTCAAGCTCAAGACGTTTAGCGGCGACGTCTCAATCCGTAAGTAGACGCCGGGAGTCGAGAGGCGGGAACCGGGAGTCGGAAGGCTGCCGTCACGACTCCGTCTCCCGACTCCCGACTCCCGACTCCCGGTATGATGTCCGCGCATGATCGCGCGTTTGATGGCCCGAGTGGGTCTGGTCACGCCTGAGCAACGCGGCTGGGCGTGGTACGACTGGGCCAACTCGGCGTTTTTCACGACCGTTGTTACCGCCGTCTTCCCAGGCTTCTATGCCTCGTATGCGGCGACCGGACTGGCGCCGGCGGAAGCGACCGCGCGGTTCGCCCTGGTCACCACGATCTCGATGGCGACCATTGCCATCTCGGCTCCCATCCTGGGCGCCTTGGCCGACTACACCGGATCCAAGAAACGATTGCTGGCGCTGTTCATCGCCATCGGCGTCACCGCTTGCGGGTCGATGGTTTTCATCGGCGAGGGCGACATCGGCCTCGCATCGCTGTTGTTCTTCATCGCCAACCTTGGGGTGTCTGGATCAATCGTCTTTTACGATTCGCTGCTACCGCACGTGGCAAAGGCCGAAGAAACAGATCGCGTGTCTGCGGCCGGCTACGCCATGGGATACATCGGCGGCGGTTTGTTGCTGCTGATCAACCTCGCGTGGATTCTGCAACCGGCGATGTTTGGGTTCAGCGGCACGGTGCCGGCGATCAAGGCGGCGTTCCTGTCGGTTGCCGTCTGGTGGGCGGTGTTCTCGTTGCCAATCTTCCAGGCAGTTCGCGAGCCCGCAAGCCGGGCCAGGCAACCCGGTGAATCCGGCGTCGCGATTGTCGCGGCTTTCACCCGGCTCGCCACGACCTTCAGGGAAGTGCGGAAGTATCGCAACGCCTTCCTGTTATTCATCGCAATGCTGCTCTACCAGGACGGCATTCAAACGATCATCCGCATGGCCGGCGTCTACGGTGCCGAGGTCGGCGTCGAGCAGACCTCCCAGATTGCCGCCTTCGTCATGGTGCAGTTTCTCGCAATTCCGTTTTCGTTCCTGTTCGGCTCATTGGGTGTGCGCATTGGCACCAAGCGCGCCATCTTTATCGCTATCTCGGTGTATGCGATGGCGACGGTGCTCGCCTACTTCATGACCACCGTCACGCACTTCTTCATCCTGGCGGCGATGATCGCCACGGTACAGGGTGGCGCGCAGGCCCTCAGCCGCGCGATGTTCTCGCGCATGGTGCCCGCCGACCGCACGTCAGAGTTCTTCGGGTTCTTTGCCGTTGCCGAGCGCTTCGCGACCGTGCTTGGGCCGCTGGTCTTCACGCTCAGCGTGACGCTTACCGGTAGCAGCAAGGCCGCGATCATCGCCATTCTCGGCTTCTTCGTCGCTGGAGCTTGGGTGCTGAGCCTGGTGAACGAAGAAGAAGGCATCCGTGCGGCCCAGGAGTGATCAGCCGAGTCTTTTCGATGATCTCAGTGTCGCGAGGGTGAGGACGACGGCTCCCCACGTGAATAGCGCGAGCGCCTGCGGCCACAACACCTCCAGCCCTACACCTTTCAGGAAGATCCCGCGCACGATGACCAGGAAGTAGCGCAGCGGAATCAAGTAGGTGAACGGCTGAATCCAGGCCGGCATGTTTTCGATCGGGAAGATGAAGCCCGACAAGTAGATCATCGGCATCAGGAAGAAGAAAATGCTCGTCATCATCGCCTGCTGCTGGGTCTGCGAGATGGTCGATACGAACAGGCCGAGGCCAAGCGTCGACAGCAAGTAGATCAAGCACATGCCGAACAGCAGCGGGATGCTGCCGCGCATGGGCACCTCGAACCAGTTGATCGCCACAACTAATACCAGCACCACATCGATGATGCCAATGGCCGCGTACGGAAGCAGCTTGCCCGTGATCAGCTCCCAGCGTGCGAGCGGAGTGACGCTCAACTGCTCCAACGTGCCGACTTCTTTCTCTCGCACGATCGCCATGGCCGACAGGTTCGTGGTGACCACCAGCAGCAAGAGGGCGACGATTCCCGGGATCATAAAGTCGCGACTCTCGAGCCGGGGGTTGAACCAGACACGAATCTCGGGCCTGACCAGGGCGACAGGTGCCGGGGTCGTGTCCGGCCTTAGACGGATTGACTCGGCCGCCAGGTCCTGGCCGTAGCCGGCAATCAGGGTCTGCGCATAGCCGAGCGCGACGGTGGTCGAGTTCGAGTCGGTGCCGTCGGCCGCAATCTGCAAGGTCGCGCCTCGACCCGATCCGATCGCCTGGCCGAAATGCGCGGGAATGCTCAACGCCATCCACGCGTCGCCACGATCGAGATAGCGGTCGATCTCGTTGGTCGAGCCCGGCATACCGACAATCTTGAAGTTGGCCGATGCCTCGAAGCGATGCACCAGATCGCGGCTTGCGGTCGATCGATCCGCGTCGACGATCACGATGGGCACGTCCTTCACGTCGGTCGTGGCGGCGTAGCCGAGCACCGTGAGTTGGAGAATGGGCGCGATGATCACCACGCCAAACAGGCGCGGGTCCTGCTTCAGTTCTAGGACCTCCTTGCGCATCAGGTGAAGAATTCGTCTCAGGCCCATTCGCGCCTCAGCCTCAGCGAAGCCAGGCCCATGGCGACCGTGGCGAAGATCGCCAGAGCCACCAGGTCCTGCCAGAACGCCGTGATGTCTGCGCCCTTCAGCACAATGGCGCGCAGTGCGACCAGGAAGTAGCGCGCAGGTACGAGGTGTGTGATCCCCTGAACTACGGTTGGCATACTGGAGATGGGAAAGATGAACCCCGACAGGATCATCGTCGGCAGCATCGACGACAACAGCGCAATCTGAAATGCGACCTGCTGGGTGCCGGCGATTGTGGAGATCAACAGGCCCTGCGCCTGGGCACCGACCAGGAACAGGCCGATTGACAGGAACAACAACATCCACGAACCACGCATCGGCAGGTCGAACAGCAGCATTGCCGCCAGCACGATCAGAACCGCTGATATGAACGAGATCGCCAGGTACGGCAGCGTCTTGCCAAGGATGTATGCCAGCGGCCCGACCGGCGCCATTCTCACCTGTTCCATGGTCCCGCGCTCTTTCTCTCGAACCACCGAGAGCGCAGTGGACACGACGGCGGTGATCATCGAGATATAGGCGATTAGCCCGGGCACAAGAAACAGCGCGCTGCGAAGCTGTGGGTTGTACCAGATTCTCGGCTCAACCATGACGGACGGGATCCGGGATCCGGAGCCTTGGGCCTGGGCAATCACCTGCACTGCGCCGAACTCGGCGATCAGTTGCCGCGCGTAGCCTGCCACCGTGGCAGCGGTGTTGGCGTTGTCGCCGTCGATTACTACTTGCACCGTGACCGGCCGTTTCAGCCTGAGGTCGCGGTCGAAGTCGGCGGGGATAGTAAGAATGGCCCGCACCTTGCCTTCGTCTACCAGCCGCGCGAGCTCGAGATCGGAATCTTCGTAACCCACCAGTTGGAAGTAGCCCGAGTTGACAAACGACGACACCAGTTCACGACTCTGCGTGCTGCGGTCGCGATCCTGGACGGCGAGCCGCACGTTGCGGATATCGAAGTTGAGCGCATAGCCGTAGAGAAGGAGGAAGAACGCCGGAATGAACAGGAGAATGAGCAGCGTGCGCCGATCACGAAGGATCTGGCGCATCTCCTTCGACCCAACCGCCAGGACCTTCATCATTACGCCGCCCCCACGTGTTCGACCACGTCGAGAAACACATCCTCGAGTGACGGCGACACCGGAGCAATGCCTCGCACTTCAATGCCCGCCGCCGTCAGCGCGGTCGCCAGCATCGCCGTCGAGGTCTGTGTGTTACGCATCACCGCGTGGACCGCGGTGCCAAACAGGCTGGTCTTCTCGACCGTAGCGAGGCCATCGAGCACATCCATGGCCTCGACGGGACGCGACGCCTGGATCTCCACGATCGGCCGCGACGAGAACACCTGCTTCAACTCGCTTGCGGTGCCAATGGCAGCGAGCATGCCGGCATGAATGATGGCCAGCCGGTGACAGTGCTCGGCCTCGTCCAGATAATGCGTGGTGACCAGGACCGTCACGCCTTTTGAGGACAAGTCGCCGATCAGGTCCCAGAATCGACGGCGGGACAGCGGATCGACGCCGCCGGTTGGCTCGTCGAGGAACACGATCGATGGCTCGTGAAGAATCGCGCAGCCGAGCGCCAGCCGTTGGCGCCAGCCACCGGGCAGGTCCCTGGTCAGGCTCTTCTCGCGGCCTCGCAGGCCTGCCATTTCGAGGACGAACTGACGCCGGGCCTCGAAGCGTTCGCCCGACAGGCCGTAGACGCCGCCGAAGAACTGGATGTTCTGGTCCACGGTCAGCGGCTCATACAGCGAGAACCGCTGTGACATGTAGCCAATGCGGCGCTTTACGCCTTCGGGATCCCGGCTCACGTCCACCCCGCCGACGAGCGCGGTGCCAGTGGTCGGCCGCAGCAGGCCGCACAGCATGCGGATGGTCGTAGACTTGCCGGCGCCATTGGCGCCGAGGAACCCGAAGATCTCACCCTGCTTGACCGAGAACGACAGGTTGTTTACGGCGACGAAGTCTCCGAACTTGCGGGTGAGGCCGCGAACGTCGATGGCCAAATCCATCACGGCCTCCCCAACACACGATGTAACCGCGCTTCGGCGAGCCGCACGTTGGCTAGTGCGCGCGTGCGGGCCTGCTCGGTCTCGAGCATCGCAACCTGCGCCACCACCACGTCAGTGCTGGTGGCGACGCCGGCACCGAAGCGGTCGCCCACCACTCGGCGCGCTTCGGCTGCACTGCGCACGGCATCAGACGCCGCCCTGACGATGGCCTGGCTGGAGTTCAGGTCGAGCAATCGCTGACGGATGTCAGCGGCGACGGTCGAGTCGAACTCCGCGATGCGCTCCCGCGTGGCGGTGGCCGCCGCCGCGGCTTCAGCCACTTGCGCCTTGCTGCGGCCGAAGTCGAGGAAGTTCCAACTCACGTTCACTGACAGATCCCACGACTCCTGCCATTCGCCCCTGCGCGGAAAGATGCGCGAGTTTGGATTGGCGTAGTCGACGCCACCCCCGACGGCGACGACAGGCTTGGTGGCAGTCATCGCAGCCTGCTGGCGCGCTTCGACGCCCCCCAGCCGTAACGTGAGGGCCTTGCGCTCGGTGCGCTGCTCGAGCGCATCTTGAATCAGGTCGGACGATTGCCTGGCACTATCGGCACTCGTGGCGACGTTGGCGCCGAGGTCAAGCGCATCGGCAAGCTCGATCACTGTCTCTGGCTCGGCGCCGATCAGCCGGCGCAGCTCGACCAGCGCCGACTCGCGAACGTTGCTCGCTTCAATCAGCTGCGCCTGTTCACGCGAGCGCTGCGCCTCAATGGTCAACACTTCGTTGGGCGGCACCAGCCCGACATCGAAACGTTGCCGGGCATCCCGCAGTTGCGCATCGGCACGCGCCGCCGATTCTTCGAGTACACGCACCGCCTCGCGAGCGGTCGCCGCCGCCCAGTAGGCGCGCACAATCTCCAGGCGCAAGTCGGCGCGGGTGGTGTCGATGTCGATCGCGACAGCCTGGGCCTCGGCGGCGGCCGCCCGCTCGAGCGCATCGAGACGACCCGACGTGTAAATCGGCCACTGGAATGAGACGCGCGAGACCACGTTGTCGGGAATGTCCGGGTAGACAACCGAGCGGGTCGCGCCCTGCCCGAACGCGAACTCAGGCACGTGGTTCGTACGGCTGTAGCCCGCTGCGGCCGTTACTATCGGACGGTCGGCGACGTGCGCGCCCTGCACCACAGCGCGGGCGCCCTGCTCGCGGGCGCGGACTTCGGCAAGCCGATGACTGGTGTCGAAGCCGCGGGCAATCGCATCGGTGAGCGTCAGCCTGATCGGCGCAGGCTGGGCGGCCAGCGATAAGGGCGACAAGGTAACGAGCAGGAAGACAGCAAGTGTGCGCGTCATGATGCGGGTGTCTCTGTATAGGAATCAAGTTTCGCGATGAAGACGTCTTCGAGTGACGGGACGATGGGGCGGATACTGGTGGGAAGGATGCCGGCGCGCGCCGCCACGGTCGTGAACTGCGCCTCGGCGGCAGCTGCAACTGCGAGCTCGCTCCACACGTGAAGCCGGTCGCCGAAGACCTGGCCATGTTTAACGCCGCCGGGCCCCTTGAGCGCACGCAGCGCCTGGGTCGGCAACTCAACCACCACCTCGAGCAGTGTGCCGGGCAGACTCGACCGCAGTGCCCCAGGCTCGTCTAACGCCAGCACTCGGCCTTCGTGCAGCAGCACGATTCGCGTGCAGCGCTCGGCTTCGTCCAGGTAGGGCGTCGACATCACGACGGTAATGCCCTGGGCGAGGAACTGCGACAGCAGTTTCCAGAACTCTCGCCGCGACACCGGGTCAACACCAGTCGTCGGCTCGTCGAGAAGAATCACCCTGGGTTCGTGAACGAGCGTGCAGGCCAGCGCGAGTTTCTGCTTCATGCCGCCTGATAGCTGATCGGCCAGGCGCGCGCGAAAAGGCGCGAGCTGGGTAATCTCGAGCAGCCGGTCGCGCCGCGATCGATAGTCGGCGACTCCATGAATCTCAGCGAAGAACGCGATGTTCTCGTCGATGCTCAGATCGCCGTAGAGACTGAATCGCTGTGAGAGGTAGCCGACTGTGCTCGTGATGGCGCGATGGTCCTTGACCGGATCCTTGCCGAGCACCCGGATGGTGCCTCCATCAACGTGCAGCAAGCCGCAGATGGTCCGAATTGCCGTCGTCTTGCCGGCGCCGTCAGGGCCAATCAGGCCGAACATCTCGCCCGGGGCAACGTTGAACGATACGTCGTGCAACGCCTCAACGGCGCCGTAGCGCTTCGTCACGTTGGCGAACTCGATTGCTGACGTCATCAGCGAATCACAATTTCCGCCTCGATCGGCATTCCCTGCTTCAGCACGCCGTCTCGGTTGTCGACGGAAATGCGGATGCGGTAGACGAGCTTCGATCGTTCCTCGGCGGTCTGCACGTTGCGAGGCGTGAACTCCGCCTTTGGCGATATGTAGGTGATGGTGCCCGCGATGCCGGCGCCGGCGGCATCGGTGAAGACCGTGGCCGCCTGGCTAATCTTCAGTAGCGGCACCACCGGCTCTGGCACAAAGACGTCGGCCCACGCATGATCGAGGTCCACCACGACGAGGGCGGGGGCGCGCGGCGCGATCATCTCGCCCGCTTCGACCAGCTTCTCGGTGACGAGCCCGCCGACAGGAGACGTCAGCGTGGTGTCGCCAAGACTCTTCTGCAGGGAGGTGATCTGCGTGTCGACGACGCTGAGTCGTGCGCGGGCCGCTTCCACCTCTTCACGACGCGCACCAGCGCGCACGCGTGCAAGACTCTCTTCGGCCGAGCGCACCCGGCCCTGCGCCGCCGTAACGCGGTCGCGCGCAACATCCCTTCTTGTGGCGGCATCATCTCGCTGCTTGCGCGAGCCGGAGTTTGACGTGAGCAGGCTCTCGAAGCGCTCGAGGTCCTGCTCTGCGCCTGACAGTTCCGATGAGGCAGCAGACTGATCGGCACGGGCCGTGGCTATCTGCGATTCCGCCTGGCGAATGTCTTCAGGGCGCGCGGAGGCCTGCACGAGTTTCAACTGCGCATCGGCTGCCGCGTGTTCCGCCCTGGCGCGATCAATGGCGAGTTGAACGTCCCGCGTGTCGAGCGTGAGCACGGTCTGTCCCGGCTGCACGCGGTCGCCCTCTTTGACAAGCAGCGTGAGAATGCGTCCGCCCGCGTCCGGCGCGAGGCGCACCTCGGTCGCCTCCACGTGCCCCGAGACGCGAATTCGATCGCTCGGCGCCTCGTCCGCGCACCCAAGCGCCAGGGCGGTCGCAGCGAGGATGGAAAGTATCTTGATCGGCGTCATCTGAATCATCTGCGACTCTGGTTTCTGTTCTGCGTCATGAGGGTCTGAGCATTTGTGCGGCGGTGTATTGAATGTGGGCGACGAGGTCGGAATGGGGAATCTCGGCGAACATCGGAATTTGCGTTCGGCCCGGTTGTGCCGCCATGCGCTCGCGCGCGGCGTTCATCAGCAGCGGCCCGACGATAGAGGTGTAGGCGAGGATGGGATGCACTGGCCGGAACGACCCGGATTCGGCACCCTGCGCGAGAATGCGCGAGAACGCCATGAACACGCTCTTCATCAGGGCGAAGGTTTCCAGGTCGAGGTGGGGCGCGCCTTCGGAGATCTCGCGCAGCATCATCGTGGGAAACCACGGCCGCGCGTCAGCGTGGCGCACGAAGGTCTCGATAAACTGATTGATCTTTTCCGACGGCGACGCGTTGGCATCCGCGATCTCCGTCGCCGCCCCAGCCAGGGTCGCGAGCATGTCGCCGACGACGGCCCGGTAGAGGGCGAGCTTGTCGGCGAAGTGGTAATAGATCATCGCCTTGTTGACCTGGGCACGTTCGGCGATGTCATCCACGCCGACGCCGTCAAAACCTCGCGACGAGAAAGCGGTGGCGGCAGCCTGAAAGATTGCGCTCCGGCTGTCTTGGCGGGTGTTGCTTCGCGCCTTGGTCATAACTAAACGGTTAGTTAACCAAATGCCATCTCGGCTGTCAACCGTCAGTTCCATCTATTGTGTCTTTGGGTAGTGGGTTCGCCTGTTTACATCCGTACAATCAACCCAATGTTGACGGTCATTCTTGCGGGAGGCTCGGGATTCCTGGGCGGGAAGCTGCGCGCGCAGCTGGAGCGCGATGGGCATCGCGTCGTGAACCTCACCCGCTCCCCCCGGCCCGATCGCCCTGGCGACGTGGCGTGGCAGCCTGACGGGACGGCCGGGCAGTTGTCCACACATCTGGAAGGCGCCGACGCGGTCGTCAACCTCGCCGGCGAGAACATCGCCGGCACCTTCTGGAGCGAGACACGCAAGGCGCAACTGCGCAACAGCCGGGTGCTCGCCACGCGCACGCTGGTGCGCGCCATTGCGGGGTGCGATCGCCCGCCAAAAGCGTTCATAAGCGCATCCGCGGTGGGCTACTACGGACCGCACGGCGACGAGACGGTGACCGAGCGCACGCCGCCCGGCTCGGACTTTCTGGCCGGGCTGTGCGTCGAGTGGGAGAACGAGGCGCGCGCGGGCGCATCAGCCAGGACGCGCCTGGCGATTGTCCGCTCCGGGGTGGTGCTTGGCGCCGATGGTGGTGCGCTGAAGAAAATGATCCTGCCGTTCAAGCTGGGGCTGGGCGCAACCCTGGGGTCTGGCGATCAGTACATGCCGTGGATTCACGTGGATGACTGGGTGTCGATGGTGACCTGGCTGATTGGCGCAGACCGCGCGATGGGCGCCTTCAATGCGACCGCGCCGGCACCTGTCACCAACCGCGACTTCACGCGGACCCTCGGCCGCGTCCTTCGGCGTCCGGCCGTCTTTCATGCGCCAGGGTTCGTCTTGAAGATCGGGCTCGGCGAACTGGCCGACATGCTGCTCACCGGCCAACGCGTGCTCCCCGTGGCTTCGGAGGAAATGGGCTTCCGGTTCGCGCATCGAGAACTCGAGCCGGCGCTTCGGAGTCTAAATCTCTGAACTCAGGGGTCTGACCCCTAATTGACAGGATTTCACTATGGGTAAAGCGTTCGTTGTCGTCGCACTGGCTCTCACCACCCTCGCCGCCCAATCGTCGGATGAAGTGCGTCGCATTGCCGACGCCACCGTCGTGCTCGACGAGATCATGGCAGCCGGCGACAAGGCGGTCCCAAGCGCCATCATGGAGAAGGCCGAAGGCATCGCCGTCTTCCCGTCGCTGATCAAGGGCGGATTCGTCGTTGGCGGGCAGCGCGGTCACGGCGTGCTGAGCGTGCGCGACAAAAAGACCGGCGGGTGGTCGGCGCCCGCGTTTCTTACCATCACCGGTGGCAGTATTGGCGCGCAGTTCGGGGCCCAGGCTATTGACCTGGTCCTCGTCGTGAACAACCAGCGCGGCCTGGAGCAGCTGGTCAAGAACCAGTTCAAGGTCGGCGCCGACGCGGGCGTGGCCGCCGGTCCGGTCGGCCGCGAGGCCAGCGCCTCGACCGACCTGCAAATGCGCGCGATGATTCTGAGCTACTCGCGCGCGCGCGGGCTGTTCGCGGGTATCACCTTGAATGGCTCGACGATTCGGCAGGACCGTGACGCCAACGAGCGTTTTTACGGCACGGCGTACCGGACCGGACAAATCGTGTTTGACGGATTGGCCACACCGCCCGCGACGGCGGGCATGTGGCGGGATGCGTTAACGAAGTACGCGAAGTGATTCGCCGGCAAGCTACAGAATGTCTGGCGCGCCCGCGCGGTAGTCCCCGCCAAGCACCGTCACCGAGTTCGAACCCAGCCAGTTGTCGAGGATCTTCGCGTAAACCGATCGGAAGTCCGTTTCGAACTTCACGTCGCCGGCGTTGTTCTCGAGAGTCGGGTTCGCCGGGTCGAGGCTGAGGTTCGGGGCCGTGCCGTAAATTCCCCCGCGCACCCCGCCGCCAAGCACCATCATGTTGGCGCCGGCGCCGTGGTCCGTGCCCTGGCTGCCGTTCTCTGAAATGCGACGGCCGAACTCCGAATAGACCAGGACCAGCGTGCTGCTCAACAACCCCTGAGCGCTCAGGTCGTCGTAAAACGCCTTGAGGCCGTCGCCAAGCGTGGCCATCAAGTTGAAATACGAGCCCTGGTTCACGCCCTGCGTCGCGTGGGTGTCGAACCCGCCGGTCTGCACCCAGTAGACCTTGGTGCCGATCTGTTTGTTCATCGCGCCGGCGACCGCCGTCAGCGCCTGGCCAAAGCCGTTGTTGGGATAGACATTCGCCGGGCGGTAGGTCGCCACGGTCGCCACTCGATCCAGCGTACCGAGCGCCGCCTGGGTCGTCGAATTTACGAACGCGAGGTGCGGACGATCGACCGGGATGTGCGATGAAATGCGGGTTTGCGCCGTGCGTTCGTAGCCCGCTTCAGCGCCGCTGTTCGGACTCGAGAACGCATAACTGGCGGGACTGGTGATGGCCGGCACACCGACCAGGCGCGCCATCAACGGGCGTGGGGTCTCGCGCTGCGTGTTCCAGGCAATGAGCGGATCGACGGGCATCGGCTGCGAGTCGAGATAGCGGCCGAGCCAGCCGGTGCCAGACGTGTTGCTCGTGCTGGCGGTACCCCAGATGTCAAAGCCGGTAAAGTGCGAGCGGCTTTGGTTGGCGTAACCGGTACGTTGAATGACGGCGAGCCGGCCCGCGTCGAAAATGGACTTCAGCCCGGTCAAGCGCGGGTGCAAGCCCAGCTCGACGCGCGACGAATCGGAACCAATCTGCAGCACGTTGGCTGCGGGGATCGCAATGGTGGGCCGCCGGCTCGTGTAGTTCGGATCGCGATACGGAATAACCGTGCTCAGCGAGTCGTTACCGCCACTGAGGTAGACCACCACCAGGTTGCGAGCCGTCGCGCCTTGAGCGAACGCGATGTCGCAGATGGCCTGCGGTGCCGCGAAGCCGAAGGTAAATGCGGTGACGCCGCCCTTGACGAATTGCCGTCTTGAAAAAGCCATGGCGTCCCCTTAGTTGAACTGATATTCGCCTGATCCCACGATCAGTCGCGTGAGACCAGGAACCCGTGTCTGCAACTGCGCGTCGGTGCCGGTCCAGGCGGTGGAGCGGAGGTAGTCCGACATCGCGTTGGTGGCCGTGGACGTGAACCCCATGTTGGGGAAGCGCGCCAGCATGTACTGGAGCACACGGTCGGGGGTCGCGCGGTGCGGCTGTGCATCGCGGGCCAGGTTGAAGCGCTGGTTCGACGCCAGGGTGGCAGAGAAATTCATCCGCGACAACATGGATGAGGTCGAAATCCATTCAGGACCGGTCGCCCAGCCGTTGACGTCGGGCGGTTCGTAAAGTTGTTGGCCCATGTTGGTGAGCGGGGTGAGGGCGCTATTGACCGAGAACCCGGCCCAGCCGGTCTCCTTGATCGCTCGCACCACGAACTCGACGGGCCACGAATAGCGCTGGAAGAAGTTAGCCGGGTTGCGGAACTGCGACGACTGGAACAACGTGCGCAAGACCGCCTTGATGTTGTAGTTGTTGGCCAAGTACGACTGGGCCATGGCATTGACCAACGCCGGGTCGGGCTCGGACGTCTCGTTGACGAAAAACTTGTAGAGCCTCGCCGCCAGCCGTTGCGCCGTCGCGGGATGGCGGGCCAGGGCGAGAATCAGGTCGAGGGCGTCCTGTTCCCCTGCCGCCGCGGCGCGGGCCGGTATCGTCTTGCCCCCGTCCGGGTAAATGGCGAAGGTGAAGGTCTTGGCGTTGGTGTCGTGGTCGGCGGGCCGATAGAGGAACGTGTAGTAGCTGGTCAGGTTACTGGCGCGGTCGCCGCTCAGCTGCCAGTTGAAGCCGGTGAACACGCGCGCAGCGGCATACACGTCGGCCTCGGTGTAGTTGCCGATGCCGAGGCTGAACAGCTCCATGATCTCACGGCCGAAATTTTCCTGCGGCCGCGTCCGCGTGTTCAGCTGGCTGTCCAACCAGTAAATCATGGCCGGGTCTTTCGCCATGGCCAACAACATGCCTGGAAAGCTGCCGGTCGCAAACTGGCGCAACACCTGGATCTGCCCGGCCGGGCTGCCCTCGAGGCTCGACGGGTCGTTGTCCATCATGCGCGTCGCCCGCTCCTGGCCGACGGCGCCCGCGAGCTTGGAGTAGGCAGTGGCGAAGTGGTTGTGCCAGAACATCGCCATCTTCTCTTCGAGCGGGCGCTGCGAGTGAATCATCCGGAACAGCCAGCGCTGGCGCGCATCGTTGATCAGGGTGTTCGCCGAGAACGGATTACCGGCGGACGTGGTGATGCCCACGTACTCCGCACCACCAATCTTCGCGTCGTGGTCGGTCGAGGCCGACTCGTAGTTGAGCAAGCGGTCGATCACGGTGTCGATGGGCACGCCGGCCCAGGACGCCAAATCGGCGGGACTCGCGCCAAAACCCATTCGCCGCAGAATATGTTCAAGCATCTTTGCCTACCTTATCTCGGTCGACGCCAGCGGTGCCATTACTCGCGCGAAATTCAGCAACCAGATTCGTTACAGAACTTACAAAACTGTCTCAGGGTGCGCCGACTGCGAAGAGAAGAACAAGGCATTGGACCATGCGCCGGTCGAAAGGTTTAACAGGAGACGGTCGACTACGGCAAGCTGATTAAATTCGCCATCAGCCTGTATGCACCGTCTGTGCCCGCCGGCAGCTGTCGCCACAGCCCCAGGCCCACGTAAAGCCAGCGCCCCTGGCCCACCTTGGCTTCGACGAGCGCGCCACGCTTGACGCCCTGATTGTACGGGAACGGCTCGGTGAACTCGACCAGGTCCTGGAACTGCGAATCCCGGCCGGCCTCATCCAGGAAGTACAACCCGCGCTCCTGCACCCAGCCCGCCCAATCGGCGCGGCCAATGGTGTTGGGCGAGTTAAACACCGGGTGCCCGGGCGCGAGCAACTTCATCTCGGCATTCTCGTCGGTCACGCGCTCGCGGCCGACCTTGGCGGCAAACGGGCCGTACTGCGCGTCGTTGAACTCAAACTTGTTGTACTGGACGATCACCGTACCGCCGGCCTTGGCGTAGTCGAGCAGCCGCTGGTTGTTGGCGCGCAGGTCAACGCGGCGCTCGTAGGCTCGGACACCGGTCATGATCACGTCGTAGTGGCTCAGGTCGCCCCACGCGAGTTCTTCGGGATTGATTAGCGTCAGCTTCACCCCCAACTGGATCAACGCGGCAGGCACTTCATCGCCGACGCCCATCACGTAGCCCACACTCAAGTTGGGCTTCACCTCGACGTCGAGCGCCTTCACGGTGACCTGCGGTGCGACCAGCACGTGACGCCGCGTCGTGTGCGGATACTCAATCACCTGGTAGCCCTGGGTGAATGAAGCGGTCGCGGTCTTCACCACCGCGCTCACCTTGAACTGATTGCCGCCCGGCTTGATGGCCGCCGCAGCCAGCACGCCTGATGCCGGAGGCTGCAGGGCAAACCGCACGGTCACCGATTCGTCCTCGCGCGAGAAGGTCACTGGCTGGGTCGGCGGCGTCGCCCGCCAGCCCTGGGGCACTTCGAGGGCGACGTCGGCCCGGGCGGCGCCCTTCGCGTGATTGGTCACCGTGACGCGCACGTCCTTGCTGACCGGAGTCGCTGACTTCACCGGCACGATCACCGTGTCGGGAGTCGTGGCCACCGAGAACGCCGGCACGACGTGAACTTCCTGCCGCTTCTCGCCGGCGAAGATGTCGAGGTCAGATCGCGCCTGGATTGGCAGCGTGATCGTGAACGGGGTCTTCTCGACGGTCAGGCTGAAGGTCGCGGTGTACGGGGTGGGCCTGAACGGCAGGCCAAAGGGCACATCGGCATCAAACACGTAGCGCGCCCCGACCGGGCCGTTGCGGAAATGAGCCGCGGTCAACCTGGCGTCCGCCGGCACGTTCAGCGTGCTGCCGCAATTGCGTGAGGCGCCAGGCGCGACCGGCGTGAGGTCGGAGCAGGTGGCAACCGGGGTTGGGCCAAATCCATTGGCGGCCACATTCAGCCCGAGCTGGCTCGTGCCGCGATTGGCCACCATCAAATCGACCTGCAGCGGCTGACCCGCGACCACCAATCCGTCGCGCGCGACCGCGTCGAGGCGGACGTCGGCCGCGAGCATCAGCGCCTGGGCAAACTGCGGTTCTTTCTGCGCGAGACGGAATTCGATTTCGTATCGCGCGCTCTCGGGCACGGGCATGGCCGCGAGCGACGCGCGAACTTCGCGCAGCGCCGCGAGCCCAGTGGTCAGCGGGGCGATGGCTGCCGCTTCGCCGCCAGCAGCGAGCGCCTTGCGCGCGTCGGCGACCGCCGCGGAGATGCGATCGAGGCCGGTGCCAAGTGCCGCCGGTGCGCCCGGAGCAAACGTCAACAGGCTGCGCAAGCTGGTGTCCACGCCGTCAAACACGTCGCGGTCGGCGCGAGCCACGCCACCGTCCAGCACCGTGTCGCGAAGACGATAGGCGCGAATACCACCGGGACCCCCGCCGCCTGCGAACCCGCCGCCGCCCGTAGAGGCCGGCAGCGGCAGCAGTTGCGACATGCCCTGGCACTTGTGCATGCTGCGCGCTTCGCCGGCAATCTCGTTGTAAGTTCGGCCCAGCACCGGATCGAAGGAATCGCCGCCGGCAAACTGCAGCATGGTCGGCGCGCCTTCACCGGCGAGCCTCGCCGGCGCGGCCGTCCGCCCACCGGGTCCGGGCGGCCCACCGAAGCCGCCGGTGTAATAGAACTTCTTCGGTTGCCAGACGCGCAGGCCATCCTTGATCTGTTCAGGGAACCGGGCCGGATCGGCCGCGGCGCGGAACGCTTCGAGCGTGAGGCGAGACGAAGTCTGGTGATGCTGGCCGCCGCCCTCGCCGTCGAACACGAAGCCGACAATCACGTCGGGGCGAAGCGTGCGAATCATCCGCACGTAGTCGCCAAG